>NZ_JAPCIA010000002.1:0-300000 GCF_026107375.2 Sphingomonas sp. BT-65 | reverse complement strand
CACGATCGCCTTCTATCGCGAGGGTATGAACCGCTGGATGCGGCCCGAGCTGGCCAAGGTCGACCAGCCCGAGAAGGTGCTGGCCGGCGCGCAGCGGTTCCTGCAGCGCGAGGCGCCTGACGCCAAGAGCTGGTTCATCACGCTGCCCGGCGGGACCACGCACGGGGCGGTGGCAATGTGGGTGCCCCAGCCCGCGGAAGGCGAGGCGCCCGCCAGCCGCCGCGACAACCAGGTGACGATCGATGCCGAGGGCCGCGCGGCAGCGGTGCGCGAGACGCGCGGCGGCGAGTTCTTCTATCGCTTCCACTACGACCTCTACTACATGCCGTGGTATGTGGCGCGCTGGCTGACCGGGCTCGCCGGCCTGTTCATGCTGGTCGCGATCCTCTCGGGCATCGTCACGCACAAGAAGATCTTCCGCGACTTCTTCACGCTGCGCCGGGGCAAGGGGCAGCGGTCGTGGCTCGACGGGCACAATGCCACCGCGGTGCTGGCGCTGCCATTCCACCTGATGATCACCTATACCGGGCTGGTCACGCTGATGGTGACGCTGCTGCCCTGGGCGACGGTCGCGGCCTATTCGAACGACGCTGACTATTTCGACGCCATCTATCCCGTGGGCGTGGAGGCCGAGCGGACCGGGCGGCCCGCGCCGCTGGTCGATCTTGGCCCGCTGCTGCGTGATGCCGAGCAGCGGATGGGGGGCAAGGCGGCGTATCTCGAGGTCAATGAGCCGGGCGACGCCGGGGCGAAGGTGCGCGTGCTGCGTTCGGGGGCGACGATGCTGTCCGCCTATACCTCGCGCATCACCTATGACGGCACCACCGGCAAGCCGCTGTGGACCGCACCTGACCATGGCGCGGGGGTGACCACGGCGGGGGCGATGATCGGCGTGCATGCCGGGCGCTATGCCTCGCCCTGGCTGCGCTTCCTCTATTTCCTGTGCGGGGTTGCGGGATCGGTGATGGTCGCGAGCGGGCTGGTGATGTGGACGGTCAAAAGGCGCGAGAGGCTGCCCGATCCGGCGCGCCCGCATTTCGGCTTCCGGCTGGTCGAGCGGTTGAACGTCGCGGCGATCGGCGGCTTCCCGCTGGGGATCGCGGTGCTGCTATGGGCGAACCGCTTGCTGCCGGTCGGCATGGCGGACCGGGCGGCGTGGGAGATCCATTGCCTGTTCATGGCGTGGGGCGCGGCACTGGTGCTGGCGATCGCGCGGCGGCCGCAGCCCAATTGGGTGGCGCTGCTCGGGCTGACCGGCGCGCTGCTGGCGGCGCTGCCGGTCTATAATCTGTTCGGGACCGAGCGCGGGCTGATCGCCTCGCTGGCGAGCGGGGACGGGATGCTGGCGGGGATCGACACCGCGCTGCTGGTGTTCGGCCTCGCGTTCCTCGCGCTGGCGCGGCGGGTGGCGCGGCACAGGCCGGCCGAGCGGCGGGTGCGGCGGCGCAGCGCAGCGATCCCGGCGGCGCAGATGGAGCCGGCTGAGTGACCGCGCTCGCCCTCATCCTGACGACCCTGGCCTTTGCGCTGTTCGGCCTCGCGACCGACGCGCATCACCACAAGCGGCTGGGTAAGCGGCCGGATGCGGTGATGGCGCTCACGATGCGTGGCGCGGCATGGACGGCGCTGGTGGCGGCATTTCCGTTCGCGATCGCCGCGCAGGGATGGGTATTCGGCCCGATTCTTTGGGTAGCCCTGTTGATGCTGGGCGCCGGACTGGTGTTCCTTGCGCTCAACCTGATCCCCGCGCCTGCGGACCGGAAATAGATCGAGGGAGGAACGAGCATGAAGAAGCTGCTGATCGCCGCGCTGGCATTGGGAACCGCCGGCGTCGCGCAGGCGCATGAGGTGTGGATCGAGCGCGGCGCGAACGGCGCGGCGCAGATCTGGCTGGGCGAGCCCGAGCGGCCGATCCCGCCGGGCGGCGATCCCGCCTTTCCGTCGCTCAAAGCGCCCAAGCTGGTGCCGGTCTCGACCGCGGCGCAGACGCGCGGGCCGGGCTATATCGAGGTGGTGGTTCCGGCGGGCGACGTGCGCGCCTGGGACGACGACGTGTTCAAGCCGTGGGACGAGGACGGCAAGAGGGCGGGCGTGGTCTATTATGCGCGCGCCGGGCGGAGCGAGGCGAAGGCGGTGATGCCGCTCGAGCTGGCGCCGGTGGCGGCCAATGGCGACCGCTTCGTGCTGACGCGCGACGGCAAGCCGGTGGCGAAGACCGAGGTGACTTTGGTCTCGCCCAGCCGCTGGACGCTGATGCTCGAGACCGACGACAAGGGCGAGGTCGCGCTGCCCGCGCTGGCCGAGAAGGGGCGCTACATCCTCAAGGCGTCGGTCAAGGAAGAGGGGGATTTCACCTTGCCCGCGGGGAAGGTGGCGATCCTGCACCGCACCGCGACGACCAGCTTCGTGAACTGAGTAGTTTCGATCACCCTCACCCTTCCCACCGCCTGGCTGCGGTGGGATGATCGGGTGAACAGCGCGGGGCGCTGTTCACCCGATCATTCCTTCTCCCATTGGGAGAGGGAGGGAGGCGCGAAGCGCCGGAAGGGTGAGGGTGACCGGCCTACTAGCGCAGCGCGCGGACGGCGGGGGTCTTGAGGCAGGCGTCGATACGCTTGTCGTCGACCGGCGGCGGCGCTTCGCCGAGCGCCGGGATGTCCCACGCGCGGCCGAGCGATTGCGGGGCGAAGCGTCCCGAGGTCTCGCCCGCGCAGGCCTGGAGCGCGCGGAGCAGGCGCGGCGGGGTCCAATAGCCCTCCCATGACAGGCGGAAAGTGCCCCAGTGCATCGGAAGCGCGGTCGGGCGGCCCATGCGGTTCCACAATTTGATCGCATCGGCCGGGCCGATATGGCTGCCCGTGCCCATCTGCCCTTCCTCGAAGCGGAAGGCGCCGATGGGGAGGATGGCGAGGCGGATCGGGCCGTAGGACGCGGCCTCGTTCGCCCATTTGTAATCGCCCGCGCCGGTGTCGCCCGCGAAGAACAGATTGCCGCCGGGCAGCGTCACCACGAAGCTCGACCAGAGCGCGCGGTTGCGGTCGGTGAACCAGCGGCTACCCCAATGGTGGTTGCGGTTGACGATCACGGTTGCCCGGTCGCCGGGGCAGGCCGCCACCGGATCGCAGCGTGGCAGCCCTTCCTCGATCTCGAAACCCGTGTCCGTCAGGGTGCCAGCTCGCTTCCAGTCGAGGCCGAATGCCTCGATCCCCGCCGAGCGCAGGATCGTGTCATTGCCGAGGCTGGTGACGATCGCCGGCTTGTCGCGCTCCCACAGGCGCTTGAGCGTCGGGATATCGAGATGGTCGTAATGGTTGTGGCTGACGACGACGAGATCGATCTTGGGGAGCTTGTCGAACTCGATTCCCGGTGCCGCGATGCGGCGCGGGCCGGCGAGGTTGAACGGGCCGGCGACGTCGCTCCAGATCGGGTCGGTGAGGATGTTGAGCCCGTCGGCCTGCACCAGCACCGTGGCGTGGCCGACCCAGGTCGCGCGCATCGCACCGCCGGTGACGCGCGCGGGAGGCGTGTCCTTGGCGACGTTGACCGCGATGGGCCAGGCGGGGCGGGTGTCGTCGCGGCGGAAGAATCGCGCCGCAAAGCCCAGGCGGCTATTCCCGCCGGGCACGCGGAAGGTGTCGTCTCCATCCGGATTGAAGAAGCGTTCGCCGTCGAAATGGGCGCTTTGCGGACCCTCGTAATAGATGCGGTCGAGATAGCGCGGGACGATCACCGTGGCGAGGCACGCGGCGACGAAGGTCCAGAGCAGGAGGGTACCGGTCCAGCGCAGGACCCGTCGGAGGAGGCGCATTGTTACGCTAAGTGTGTGTTGGCCCTGCCCAACTCAAGACCTGCTAGAGGTCGCCGCCGCGATATTCGCGCGTGGCGATCGTTTCGCGCAGGAAATCGAGGATCATCGCGCGGTCCTCACGGCTGTGCATCGTCGCGACATAAATGAAGCCCGCGCCGAACAGCAGCATCAGCCCGGGGATGACGAGGAACATCGGGCTGGCCAGCGAGCCGGTCGCGATCCAGCCGGCGACGCCACCCGCGAAGAAGAGCAGGACGAAGCCGAACCAGAAGACGAGGAAGGCGATCCCGCTGCGCGGGGTGCCGACCCGCCCGCGGATGCGCGTGCCGCCGCGATACGGTTCCATCCTCGCCTTGAGCGCGGTGCGCAGGTCGTTGCGGAAATGGGGGCGGTGGATCCAGAGCCGCATGCGTTGCTCGGTGCCGTTGCCGGTGACGCGCTTGGGGGTGTCCCGATAGATCGGCCCGCCTACCGCCGTCTTGAGCCGCTCGGCGGCGGCGACGGGCGTATGCGGCGAGACCAGGTCGACCTTCACGGCAACATATCGCTCATTACGCTCCTTCGAGCAGCTTCTCCTTGGCGATCTTCTCACGCCAGACGAGCGGCGCCAACTGGTGGACGTTGTTGCCCTCGGCATCGACCGCGACCGTCACCGGGAAGTCCTGCACCTCGAACTCATAGATCGCTTCCATGCCGAGATCCGCGAAGCCGACGACCTTGCTGCCCTTGATCGCGCGGGCGACGAGATAGGCGGCGCCACCGACAGCCATGAGATAGGCACTCTTGTGGTCGCGGATAGCCTCGGTCGCGGCGGGGCCGCGCTCGGCCTTGCCGACCATCGCGAGCAGGCCCTGTTCGAGCATCATGCGCGTGAACTTGTCCATGCGCGTCGCGGTGGTGGGGCCGGCGGGGCCGACCACTTCCTCGCCGACCGGATCGACCGGGCCGACATAATAGATGACGCGGCCCTTGAACTCGACGGGCAGGTTCTCGCCGCGCGCGAGCATGTCGGCGATGCGCTTGTGCGCGGCGTCGCGGCCGGTGAGCATCTTGCCGTTGAGGAGCAGGCGGTCGCCCTGCTTCCACGACTGCACCACTTCGGGGGTGAGCGTATCGAGATCGACGCGGATCGCGGCCTTGTCCGGCGTCCAGTTGACGTCGGGCCACTCGTCGAGCTTGGGCGCTTCGAGATAGGCGGGCCCCGAGCCGTCGAGGGTGAAGTGCGCGTGGCGGGTGGCGGCGCAGTTGGGGATCATCGCCACCGGCTTGCCTGCGGCGTGGCAGGGTGCGTCCATGATCTTGACGTCGAGGATGGTCGAGAGGCCGCCCAGCCCCTGCGCGCCGATGCCGAGCGCGTTGACCTTGTCGAAGATCTCGATGCGCAGCGCCTCGAGATCGTTCTGGGGGCCGCGCGCCTTTAGCGTCGCCATGTCGATCTGCTCCATCAGCGCCTTCTTGGCGAGCAGCACGCAATGCTCGGCGGTGCCGCCGATGCCGATGCCGAGCATGCCCGGCGGGCACCAGCCGGCGCCCATCTGCGGCAGCATCTCCAGCACCCAGTCGACGATCGAGTCGCTGGGGTTCATCATCTTGAACTTGGACTTGTTCTCCGACCCGCCGCCCTTGGCCGCGACGTCGACATGGACATGGTCGCCCGCGACCATTTCGACATGGAGCACGCAGGGGGTGTTGTCGCGCGTGTTGCGGCGCGTGAAGGCGGGGTCGGCGAGGACCGAGGCGCGCAGCTTGTTCTCGGGGTGGAGATAGGCGCGGCGCACGCCTTCATCGACGACTTCCTGAAGCGAACGCGAGGTATCGTCGAGGCGGCAGTCCATGCCCCATTTCACGAACACGTTGACGATGCCGGTGTCCTGGCAGATCGGGCGATGGCCCTCGGCGCACATGCGGCTGTTGGTCAGGATCTGCGCGATCGCGTCCTTGGCGGCGGGCGACTGCTCGGCCTTGTACGCCTCGCCCAGCGCGCGGATGTAATCCATCGGGTGGTAGTAGCTGATGAACTGGAGCGCGTCGGCGACGCTCTCGATCAGATCGGCGGCCTTGATGGTAACCATGGCATGTCCCTGCATGTCTGTTTTGCCGGACCCTTTAGCGGATGACAGGCCGAGCGCCAGCCGCTAACCGCGCGGCGTGTTCCGCCGGTTCGTCCTCGACCATCCCCGTTTCGCCGCCGCGCTGCTCGTGCTCGCGCTCGCGATGAAGCTGGTGGTGCCGGCGGGGTTCATGCCGGTCGCGTCGCCGGGGCAGATCATGGTGCTGGTGTGTACGCAGTTCGGGCCGCAGCATGTCGCGATCGACGTGCCGGGCATGCCGGCCAAGCCCGACGATACCGCCAAGATGGACCAGCCCTGCGTGTTCGCCGGGCTGGGGCTGGCGTTGCTGCCCGGCGCGGACCCGGTGCTGCTCGCCGCGGCTCTGGTGTTCATCCTCGCGCTCGGGTTCGTCGCGGCCGTCCCTCCGGCGCTCGTTCGCACGCCGTATCTCCGACCGCCGTTGCGTGGGCCGCCGGCTCTCACCTGATCGTTTCGCCGACAAGTTGAACAAATCGCGCTGATTGCACCGGCTTCCTGCGGTCACCCTCACCCTTCCCACTCGCTGCGCTTGCGGGCGCCTTCCCTCTCCCAATGGGAGAGGGAGGGGCGCCGAAGGCGCGGAAGGGTGAGGGTGACCGCAGGAAGCCGATCAGCGCCGATCAGGAACACATATCCATGAAACCGATCCACGCGGCGGCGCTGCTCGCCGCCACTTGCCTTGCCTCGCCCGTTTTCGCTTCCGATGGCGAGCAGAAGGCGCCCGACGTCATCGTTACCGCACAGGCCAACCCGGAGGACCCGCCGGTGGTCGCCGAAGCGCGCGAGCGCCTCGCGCGCACGCCGGGCTCGGTCTCGGTCGTCGCGGCCGAGGCCTATGAGGACCGCTTCGCCGTGGGCACGCCCGACATCTTGCGCGACGTGCCCGGCGTGCTCGCCGCCAAGCGCTATGGCGAGGAGGGGCGGCTGTCGATCCGCGGTTCGGGGCTCGACCAGAGCTTCCACCAGCGCGGCGTGCTGCTGGCGCAGGACGGCGTGCCGTTCGCCGATGCCGACGGCTTCTCCGACTTTCAGAAGATCGACCCGCTCGGCGCGCGCTATGTCGAGGTCTACAAGGGCGGCAACGCGCTGCGTTTCGGCGGGGCGCAGCTCGGCGGCGCGATCAACTTCGTGACGCCCAACGGCAAGACCGCGCAATCGCCCTTCCTGTTCCGGCTCGAGGGCGGCAGCGACGCGACGGTCCGCGGCGCGGCGGCGGGATCGGGCACCGCGGGCGCGTTCGACTATTATGCCGGGGTCAACGCCTTCCACAGCGACGGCTATCGCGTGCAGGGCTGGACCGACCAGCTGCGCGCCACGGTCAACCTGGGCTACAGCTTCGGCGAGGACAGCGAGGTGCGCGCGATCCTCTACGCCGCGGACATCGGCCAGGGCGTACCGGGGACGGTGACGCTGGCGCAGGCGCTGAACGATCCGCGCGCACCGGGCGCCACGACGGTCGCGCAGAACCAGCGGCGCGACCAGAATGTGTATCGCGCCACGCTGCAGACGCGGCTGCGGCTCAGCGACGGCCTGGTGTTCGAGGGCGGGGTCTATGCGACGCAGACCGACCTCTATCACCCGGTCGGCATCTTCATCCTGCAGGACACCGACACCCAGGGTGCGTTCGGGCGCTTCGACTGGTCGGGCGAGCTGGCGGGCCTGAAGTCCGACCTGTTCTTCGGCGCCTTCTATCGCGAGGGCGGCACCGAGCAGGATTTGTTCGTCAACATGGCGAGCGCGCAGGGGCCGCGGATTGGTGACACGAAGCAGGTCGGCAATGCGCTCGACCTGTTCGCCGAGGGTCGCGTGTTCGTGACGCCCGAGCTGGCGCTGGTCGCCGGCGCGAGCTGGGGGCATGCCGGGCGCGATTATTCGAACCACCTGACCGGCGGGACCGCCGAGCGCAGCTACGAATGGTTCGCGCCGCGTGCGGGGCTGCTGTTCGAGCGTGGCGGTGTTCAGGTCTATGCCAATGTCACGCGATCGGTGGAGCCGCCGCATTTCGGCGCGCTGGCGCAGACCAATTTGCTGGGATCAGTGTTCGTGCCGCTCGATCCGCAGCGCGCCTGGACCGCGGAGGCGGGAACGCGCGGCCGCAGCGGGGCGGTGGCGTGGGACGTGACCTATTACCACGCCTGGGTGAAGGGCGAGCTGCTGAGCTTCCAGACTTCGCCCACCATCCCCGCGACGGTGTTCAATGCGGACAAGACCCGGCACCAGGGGGTCGAGGCGAGCCTCGACTGGTGGATCCTCGACGGCGCGGCGGCGCGGCTGCGGCTGAGGCAGACCTATGCCTGGTCCGATTTCCGCTTCGACGGCGACCCTATCTATGGCGACAACCGGCTGCCGATCGCGCCGGTGCACCAGTATCGCGCCTCGCTGCGCTACGAGGGCGGGGGCGGGCTGTTCGTCGAGCCGTCGCTCGACTGGCGGCCGCGCTCGACCTGGGCGGACTATCGCAACAGCTTCCGCGTGCCGGGCTATGCGACGTTCGGGGTGGGCGCGGGGATCGAGCTCGGCAATGGCCTCACGGTCTTCGTCGATGCGCGCAACCTGACCGACAAACATTATGTCTCGGACCAGTCGGCGGCGGTGGCAGCCAATGACGCGAGCGCGATCTTCCACCCCGGCGAGGGGCGGACGGTGCTCGGCGGATTGCGAGCGCGGTTCTAGGCAGTGCGCGGGGTCAGGGCTTGCATCCCCCGTCCCTGATCCCGCTGACGCTGCCGGTGCCGAGGATGATCTTGGCGCGGCGCGAGAAGGTGAGGGCCTGCCAGCGGCCGGAGTTGCCGGTCGCGGTGCGGCTGCGCAGGAAGGTCAAGTGCAGCAGCTCGAACTGCTCGTCATCGATGCGGCCGGTGTCGATCAGGCAGGTCCATTGCTGGACGTTCCATTGATAGTCGCGCGACACGCCGTCTTGGTCGACCGCTTCGCTGAGGCCCTGGTACCAGGCGAGCATCGCCTTGAGGCGCACCGGGCGCTCGGCGGCTGGGAGGGCGGCGAGTTTGCGGCGCAGGCGTGCGGCGTCCTCGTCATTGGGCAGGGTCTTCTGCTGGACGCGGATGTCGATCGCCCAGCGCACTTTCCGCGGGGTGATCGGGCCGGCGGGCCAGAGGCGGAACAGCTCGGCGCGGACTTCGAGGAGCAGCGCGACATAGGCGTCGGTCTGCACCTGGAGCATCGTGTCATGCTCGAAGATGCGGGTGAGTTCGGCGAGGACGGTGGCGTTGAGCTTGCCGTCGGGGCCGTGGGCGGCAAGGATCGCGGTGCGGCATTTGTCGCGGACGGGGGTGTCGAGGCAGCCCTTCGAGAAGAACAGCTTGCCGTAGGTGGGAGCGAGCGCCTTCAGCTCGCGCTTGAAGCGGCCGCGGCTGCGGAAACTGTTGCGCCACGCCTTGAGCACCGGCTGGAGGCTGCCCGTGCCGTAATTCCATTGCGACATGCCGACCGAGACGAGCTGGCTGTCGAAATTGCCGACCGGCATCGCCCAGCAGCCCATCGTCTCGGGGATCGAGGTCTCGCGCATGCGGCGGAAGACCTCGGCGCGGTCGAGGCCGATCTCGGCGAGCTGGTCGGCGGCCTGGGGGTCGATGGTGAGGTGCGGGAGGTCGCCGACCTCGCGGCAGGGCGGGCGGTCCTGCGCGGCGGCGGCGCCCGACCAGCCGAGCAACAGCGCCGCAAGCGCGATGATCCCCCTGTGCATGCCGCCACCCTGCCGTCTGGGCGGGGTGGCGGCAAGCGGGTCAGAGCACGTAGCGGCTCAAGTCCGTGTTGCGCGCGATGCTGGCGAGCTGGCCGTCGACATAGGCGGCATCCACCACCAGCGCCGTGCCGTTGCGGTCCTCGGCGTCGAAGCTCACCTCTTCGAGCAGCTTCTCCATCACCGTCTGCAGGCGGCGCGCCCCGATATTCTCGATCTCGGCGTTCACCTCGGCGGCGATGCGGGCGACGGCGCGGATGCCGTCGTCGGTGAAGTCGATCGTCACGCCCTCGGTGGCGATCAGTGCCTTGTACTGCTCGGGCAGCGACGCCTTGGTGTCCGAGAGGATCGCGACGAAATCATCCTCGGTCAGGCCCTTGAGCTCCACGCGGATCGGCAAGCGGCCCTGCAGCTCGGGGAGCAGGTCGCTTGGCTTGGCGACGTGGAACGCGCCCGAGGCGATGAACAGGATATGGTCGGTCTTCATCGGCCCATATTTGGTCGAGACCGTGGTCCCCTCGATCAGGGGCAGCAGGTCGCGCTGCACGCCCTCGCGGCTGACCGATCCGCCGCGCACGTCGCTGACCGCGATCTTGTCGATCTCGTCGAGGAAGACGATGCCGTTGGCCTCCGCATCGGCGAGTGCGGCGCGCGCGACGTCGTCCTGATCGAGGCGCTTGTCGGCCTCCTCCTCGACCAGCTTGGACCAGGCGGCGTGGACGTTCATTTTCCGCCGCTTGAGCTGCGGGCCGCCAAAGCCCTTCATCATCTCGGAGAGGTTGATCATCTGCGGGCCGGCGCCGGGGATCTCGAACGGCATGCCGCCCGCTGCCTCGACCTCGATCTCGATCTCGCTGTTGTCGAGATGCCCTTCGTTGAGCCGCTGGCGGAAGGATTCACGGGTGGCCTGGCTGCTGTCCTTGCCGGTCAGCGCATCGAGCAGCCGGGTCATCGCCGCGGCCTCGGCCTTGTCCTTGACCGCGGCGCGGCGCCGCTCCTTCTCCAGCCGGATCGCTTCCTCGACCAGGTCGCGGGCGATCTGCTCGACGTCGCGGCCGACATAGCCGACCTCGGTGAACTTGGTCGCCTCGACCTTGACGAAGGGCGCGTCGGCGAGCTTGGCGAGGCGGCGGCTGATCTCGGTCTTGCCGCAGCCGGTCGGGCCGATCATCAGGATGTTCTTGGGCGTCACTTCGTCGCGCAGATCGGCCTTGAGCTGCTGGCGGCGCCAGCGGTTGCGCAGCGCGACGGCGACCGCGCGCTTGGCTTCCTTCTGGCCGATGATGTGCGCGTCGAGCGCGGCAACGATGGCTTTGGGGGTCAGGTTGTCGTTCATTCTGGCTTGTTCGATTCTCAGGCTTGTTCGGGAATGTAGGGAGTGCCGGGCCGGGCGGCGAGCGCGGCGGCGATCGGCTGGTCGATGCGGTCGATCATGAAGCCGGGATAGCCGCGCGGGCCGGCGGTGAGCGCATCCATCTCGGCGATCTCGTCCGGCGTGAGCGCGAGGTTCACCGCGGCGAGATTGTCGTCGAGTTGGTGCATCTTGGTCGCGCCGATGATGACGCTGGAGATGGCCGGCTTGGCGAGCACCCAGGCGAGCGCCACCTGCGCGACGCTGGCGCCGTGGCCCGCGGCGATCTCGCGCATGCGGTCGAGCAGCGCGAAGCCCTTCTCGCGATCGAACGGGACGCCGTCGTGCGCGGCGAGCCGGTCGCCGGCCTCGCCCATATTCTCGCGGCTGTACTTGCCGGTGAGGAAGCCGCCGCCGAGCGGGCTCCAGGCGGTGACGCCGAGGCCGTAGCGCTGCGACATCGGCACCAACTCGGTCTCGATGTCGCGCGAGACCAGCGAGTAGAGCAGCTGGCCATGGGTGAACGGCGCCCAGCCATTGGCGCGCTGGAGCTCCAGCGCCGCGGCGACCTTCCACGCCGGCCAGTTGGAATAGCCGAGATAGCGCGCCTTGCCCGCGCGGACGATGGCATCGAGCGCCTGGAGGGTTTCCTCTAGCGGCGTGTTCACGTCGTCGCGATGCGCGATGAAGATGTCGACATGATCGGTGCCGAGCCGCTTGAGGCTGTGGTCGATCGACCAGTGGAGGTGCGCCGCCGAGAGGCCAGAGCGGTTGAGCGGGCGGTGCATGCGCCAGCCGGCCTTGGTCGCGATCACCACCTCGTCGCGGCGGCCGGCGATGATCTGGCCGAGTACCTCCTCCGACTCGCCGTCCGAATAGACGTCGGCAGTGTCGAAGAAATTGATCCCGGCATCGAGCGCGCGCCCGAACAGCGCCGCCGCATCCTTGAGCTCGGTCTTGGCGATCGCCGCCAGACCGGCGCCACGGGTGAAGGTCATCGTGCCGAACGAGAGGCGCGAGACGATCAGGCCGCTGTCGCCGAGGCGGGAATAGAGCATCGCTGATCCTGTCTTCAGGCGGCGTCGAGCGTTTCGACGGTCAGCCGGTCGTTGGTGTAGACGCAAACATCCGCGGCGATCTGCATCGCCTTGCGGCAGATCGTCTCGGCATCCTGCTCGTAATCGACCAGCGCGCGGGCGGCGGCGAGGGCGTAGTTGCCGCCCGATCCGATCGCGGCGATCCCGGCCTCAGGCTCGAGCACGTCGCCATTGCCGGTGATGATCAGCGTGATGTCCTTGTCGGCGACGATCAGCATCGCCTCGAGGTTGCGCAGATACTTGTCGGTGCGCCAGTCCTTGGCGAGCTCGACCGCGGCGCGCATTAGCTGGCCCTGGTGGCGCTCGAGCTTGCCCTCGAGCCGTTCGAACAGAGTGAAGGCGTCGGCGGTCGCGCCGGCGAAGCCCGCGATGACCTTTCCGTCGCCCAGGGGACGGACTTTCTTCGCGTTGGGTTTCATCACGGTGTGGCCTTGGGTCACCTGGCCGTCCCCGGCGATGACCACGCGGCCGTTGCGGCGCACGGAAAGAATTGTTGTGCCGTGCCACTTCATACTGTCGCTCATGACCGCGCATATTGGGCGCGGACTTCTCGGGTTCAATCGCGATTTCGTGTATAGCGGGCGCAGCACGAACAGGGAGAACCACGGCATGACCGGTGAGACTTCGAGCAATCTGATCGAGCGTTGCAAGAACATCCTCCTGAAACCCAAGGAAGAATGGGCGCGAATCGATCCCGAACCCGCGACCGTGAGCGGCCTGATGACCGGCTGGGTCGCGCCGCTCGCCGCGATCGGCCCGGTCGCGGGGCTGATCGGCGGGCTGGCCTTTGGCTACAGCGCGCTCGGCGTGACCTATCGTCCGAGCATCACCACCGCGGTGGTCGGTGCGGTGATCGGCTATGCGCTGGCGCTGCTCTGCGCGTGGCTGCTGTCCAAGATCATCGATGCATTGGCGCCCAATTTCGGCGGACAGAAGAACCCGGTGCAGGCGATGAAGGTCGCCGCCTATAGCGGCACCGCGGCCTATCTGGCGGGTATCTTCCAGATCATCCCGCAGCTCGCGATCCTCGGCATCCTCGGGCTCTACAGCCTCTACCTCCTCTATCTCGGCCTGCCGCGGCTGATGAAGGCGCCGGAGGACAAGGCGATGGGCTATACGGTCGTGACGGTGATCGTCGCGATCGTGCTGTTCATCGTGGTCGGCGTCGTCACCACTGCGCTGACCGGCGCGCTGGCGCCCCGTGCGATGACCTATGGCGCGGCCGCGGGCGCGGCGGGCGGCAGCGTCGAGCTGCCCGGCGTGGGCAAGGTCGATCTCGGCAAGCTCGAGGAAGCCTCCGCCAAGATGGAAGCGGCGGTCGAGCGGGCGAAGACCGCGACGCCGGTCGACCGTCAGGCACTCGCCGCGCTGCTGCCGGCGTCGACCGGCGGCTGGACGCGGACCGCGGTCGAAAGCTCGAGCGCCAGCGCGGGCGGCATGGGCGGATCCCAGGCCGAGGCGCGCTACGAGGCGAACGGGCAGAGCGTGCGATTGAAGGTTGCCGACCTCGCCTCGGCCGGCGCCTTCGCGGCGATGGCGAGCGCGTTCAAGGTCGAGACCAGCCGCGAGGACGACAATGGCTACGAGAAATCGGGCATGATCGACGGCCGCTACACGATCGAGAAATGGAACAAGGACGGGCGCGGCAGCTATGGCGTGCTGCTCGCCGACCGCTTCCTGATCGAGGCCGAAGGCAATGCGCCCGACATCGGCGCGCTCAAGTCGCTGGTCGGATCGATCGATCTCGGCAAGCTGCAGGGAATGGCCGGCTGACGAAGCGATTGCGGAGGGGAACCGCAACGCGTTCCCCTCCGAAGTTGACCAAGTTCCGCGCAACGCGGTTCGTTGTGTCACTTTTCGACGCCCTTGATCTTCCCCCATTGGCGCGCGACGGTGTAGCCGAGATAGCCGGTGCCGAAGAGCGCGTAGAGCGGCTCGGGAATGCCGGCGAGATAGGCGTTCATGCCATTGGCGATGCCCTTCGCCATCTCGGGCTGGACCGCGCCGATCAGCCCCATCGGGATCGCCCACAGCAGCAGCGCGTACATGACGTAGAGGAAGCTCGGCCGCGCACGGCTGGTCCAGGGATCGGGCGACTGCGCCTCGGCGACGATCGCCGAGAGCTGGGTGCGCACCGCCTCCATCTCCTGCGTGCCTTCGAGCTTGAGCAGCTCGAGCTTGGCCTGGTCGCGCGCCTTGGGGTCGGGGATGATCTTGTCGATGAGGCTCGCGATTGGGCCGATAATGCCTTCAAGAATGCTCATTGGGATGCTCCTGTCGGTTGACGAAGTTGACATGATTGAGGGGGTTCATGAACCGATTCGGTTCGCGAGCCAGCCATAGAGAAAGGCTTCGTTGGCGGGGCGGCGCTCGGCGAGCGCGAGGTAGCGTTCGCCCTGCAGCGCCTCGACCGCCTTGATCAGCACGGCCTCGCCCGGCTGGCCGCGGCGGTCGAGGAATTCGCCGAGCGCGGCGAGGGTGGCGGGGCCGATCGCCCCGTCGACGCCGAGATCGGGATAATCCTTCTCGTTGCGATTGAGCGCGTTCAGCGCGCGCTGGAGGAAGCGCGCGGCGATCGCGGGCCCCATGTTGATGCCGGTGTCGAACAGCTCGGCGGCGAGCGTCGGCGCGCGCTTCGCGACATCGGCGATCCGCGGCCGCAGCCAGTAGATGCGGCGGTAGATCGTCGCGGCCTCGTCGCGCGGGAATACGCGCATGTCGCCGGTGAAGCCGTGCTGCCGCGCGACCGCTTCGGTGATCCCCCAGCGCGTCGGTCCGCCGCGGTCGGCAGGGTGGTTGGAATAGCCGCCCTCGCGGGCGATCACCTCCTCGATCAGTTCGTCGATGGTCATTTCGAGTCCTCCTGTTTAGACGACTCAAGATAACCTATATGGTTCGTTGTAGGAAAATGGATTCTGTTGGGCTAGAGCGGGCGGCCTATGCCCAAGACCCGCCCCGATCAGTTGCTCGTCGAACGCGGGCTGGCGGAGAGCCGGACGCGCGCACAGGCGCTGATCCTGGCCGGCTTGGTATTCAGCGGCGACAGGCGCGTGGACAAGCCTGGCCAGCCAATCGCGCCCGACGCGCCGCTGGAGGTCAAGGGCCGCGACCATCCCTGGGTGTCGCGCGGCGGGGTCAAGCTGGCGCATGCGCTCGACCATTTCGCGATCGACCCGACGGGAATGGTGGCGATCGACGTGGGATCTTCGACCGGCGGGTTCACCGATGTGCTGCTGACGCGTGGCGCTGTGCGCGTCTATGCGGTCGACAGCGGCACCAACCAGCTCGCGTGGAAGCTGCGCCAGGACGCGCGGGTGGTGGTGCACGAGCAGACCAGCGCGCGGGTACTGATGCGCGAGCATATCCCCGAGCCGGTCGACATCGTGGTGTGCGACGCGAGCTTCATCGGGCTGGCCAAGGTGCTCGAGCGGCCCTTCGCCTTCGTGCACGAGGGGGCGTGGGTGGTGGCGCTGATCAAGCCGCAGTTCGAGGCGGGCCGCGACGAGGTGGGCAAGGGCGGCGTGGTGCGCGACCCGGCGGTGCACGAGCGGGTGTGCGGTGAGGTGGTGGCGTGGCTGGAAGGCGCGGGGTGGCGCGTCGAAGGCGTGACGCGCAGCCCGATCACCGGGCCGGAGGGAAATGTGGAGTTTCTGGTCGCGGCGCAAGCGGGCGCGGCGGGCAGCCTGGCCTGACTGCAGGGGTTCGCGGCGCCCGCAACGGTACAGACGCGGGGCGAATACCCCTAAAGTCGGACTCGACAGCGGGTTCGCATGGAGGCAACATCCCCTTTCTCTTGGGGGAGAGAGTCATGAATAGTGCACCAGATATCGCTCCGAACAGGCTGTTCGCCTATGTCGAAGCCGTGGCCGCATGCGGCCTGCTGCTGTTCGCGAGCGTGAGCATCCTCGCGTCCTGACGGCGCGAGCGGCTTAGAGCAACCGCGCCCGCTCGGCGGCGCGCACTGCCGTGCGGCCTGGCCGTTGCGGGTTGGCCGGGTCCGGCCAGGACGGCGCAGTGGTCCAGCCGAGATGGGGCAGGCTGACACTGCGCTTGCCCGAGAGATCGGTGCGGGCGACGATCAGGCCCTTTTCCTCGATGAACGCCATCATCCGCTTGGCGCGGCCGAGCGAGCTGGTGCCGTAGAGCGCGGCGAGCTGCGCGTCGGACGGGCAGGGCTCGCTGGCGCGCGCGGCGCGGGCGATGCCGAGGAAGGGGGTGAGCATCTCCTCGGGCAGCGAGGCGGCTAGGGTGAGTGCCTCATCCCAGCCCTCGGCATCGGCGATGCCCGCGCGGGCGAGGGCGAGGGCGGAGCGGAACGCGGCGAGGTCCATGCCGGGCTCGACCCCGCGCATGCGGCAGCGGACGGTGTAATCCTGGAAGATCGCGGGGAGCGGCTGGCGGGCTTCCCCGTTTGCGCCTTCACCAGCAATTTCGGCGAGGATCGCGCGGCGGACCTCGGCCTGCTCGCCTTCCTCCAGCACCGGCATGTCGGGGACCGGCGCGGGGGCGGGGGTGGCGATGCTGCGCATCAGGTCCGCCATCGGCACCGGCGCGGGCGGCGGCGGGGGCGGCGCCTCGTCCTCCGCGCCCGGGGCGAAGAGCATGTCGCGCATGTCCGCGGTCGCGGCGGTGGGGAGCGGCATCAGCTTGGGGCTGACGGCCTTGGAGCCGGTCTTGACCTCGCCGATCCGGACGCTGATCGGGCGGCGGGTGATGGCGGGGCCGAGGGCGAGGAACTCGCCGCGGGCGAGGTCGCGGATCGTGTCGGCCTGGCGGCGCTCCATGCCGAGCAGGTCGGCGGCGCGCGCCATGTCGATGTCGAGGAAGGTGCGGCCCATCAGGAAGTTGCTGGCCTCCGCCGCGACGTTCTTGGCGAGCTTGGCGAGGCGCTGGGTGGCGATGACCCCGGCGAGCCCGCGCTTGCGGCCGCGGCACATGAGGTTGGTCATCGCCGCGAGCGAGGTGCGGCGGGCTTCCTCCGAGACTTCGCCCGCGGCGGCGGGGGCGAAGAGCTGGGCCTCGTCGACCACGGTGAGGACCGGGTACCAATGCTCGCGCGGGGCATCGAACAGGGCGGCGAGGAAGGCGGCGGCGGCGCGCATCTGGCCGTCGATCTCGAGACCTTCGAGGTTGAGCACGACCGAGGCGCGATGCTCGCGGACGCGCATCGCGAGGCGGCCGAGCTCGGCCAGGCTGTATTCGGCGGCATCGACCGCGATATGGCCGAAGGCGTCGGCGAGGCTGACGAAGTCGCCCTCGGGATCGATCACGACCTGCTGGACATAGCCAGCGCTGCCCTCGAGCAGGCGGCGCAGCAGGTGCGACTTGCCCGAGCCCGAATTGCCCTGGACGAGCAGACGGGTCGCAAGCAGCTCCTCCAGATCGACGGCAACCGGGTTGCCGCCGCCGTCGAGTCCCATGTCGATGCGGGCAGTCATTGGGAGGTGCTTTGGCGCATCGGGGGGAGTCGGGGCAAGGGGATTGCGGCGGAGAGGAAGCTATTCCTCCCCCGGAGGGGGAGGTGGCATCGCGCAGCGATGACGGAGGGGTAGTTTCGGCAAGCGGTGTCGGGTGGGGAGAATACCCCTCCACCAGCTTCGCTGGTCCCCCTCCCCCTCCGGGGGGGAATTTAGGGTTTTAGCTTGGCGGCCAGGAAGGCGAGGATGTCGGCCTCGGTCGCGGCCTTCGCGGCGGCATTGGCTTCGACCGACTGGCGCGATTTGGTGGGCGTGTCGTAGCTGTGGGTCGCGCCTTCGAACATGCGCAGGTCGATGTCGTTGCCAGCCGCCTTGCTGCGCTCGACCAGCGTCTGGCAGAGCTTGGGCGAGACCTCCTCGTCGGCGGTGCCCATGAACACGCGGACCGGGTGGTAGGGCTTGTAGCCGTCCTTCTCGAAGCGCTTCTTGAGACCGCAGCCAGGGTATAGCGCGACGCCGGCAACGAAGCCGATTTTGCGCATATCGCCGGGCTTGTCGTCAGCCATCGCGGCGAGCGTCGCGCTGGCGCCGTTGGACCAGCCGAGCAGCGCGATGCGGTTGACGATCACATCGGGGCGCGACTGGAGGAAGCGCAGCGCGCCATAGGCGTGGAGTGGGCGGAATTCGACCTCGTCGACCGCGTTGGGCCGGTCCTGGTAGGTGCCGGCGGCGAAGCCCGCGGGATAGCCGACCGCGCCGAAATCATCGACCATCAGCGCGGCATAGCCGTTGCGCGCCAACAGCTCGCCCCACGCCTTATGGCGGCTGGAGAGGGTGGTGGCGTCGTACTTGCCCTTGGCGAGCGAGGAATAGGCGCCGCCCCGGCCGTGGAGCATGACGACCGCGGGGAGCTTGCCGGGCGCGTTGGCGGGCTCGAAGAGATAGCCCTTTACCTGCGTCTTGCCGTCGCGGCTGAGGAAGGTGACGTCCTCGACCTTTACCTCCTGCGCTGCGGCGGGGGCGGCGATCACGACGATGGCAGCGGCGAGAGGCAAGCGCATCACTTCCTCGCGGGCAGCGTGATCGTGCGGGCGACGCCGTCGCGGCGCGGATCGGCGCCGCCGTCGAACTTGCCGTCGCGAATCATCACGCCGTGCAGGCCCGAATCCTCGCCCGAGCCGCCGCGAACGGTGACCCCGCGCTCGGCCATCGCGGCGAGCAGCGGCGGGGCGAACTTGCCCGCCTCGCCATTGAAGCTCGATCCGCGCGCGACGAGGTTGGGCAGCGCGATCGCTTCGGCCACCGGCATGTTCCACTCGACGATGCCGACCAGCGCCTTGGAGACATAAGCGAGGATCGCATTGCCGCCGGGCGAGCCGATCGCGCCGGCGAGGCGGCGGTCGGGGTGAAGGATCACCGTCGGCACCATCGACGAGCGCGGGCGCTTGCCCGGCGCGATCGCGTTGGGGCCTTCGGGGACGAAGGAGAAGTCGGTCATCTGGTTGTTGAGGAAGAAGCCGTCGACCATGCGGCCGCTGCCGAACAGGCTCTCGACCGTGGTGGTCATCGAGACGGCATTGCCCTCGCCGTCTATGACGATGAAGTGCGAGGTGCCGGCGACCTCATTGGTCGCGTCGATGCGCGCGGTGACCGCGCCCGGCGGGGTGCCCGGTTGGGGCGCGGGGCCGGCGCGGTCGGCGATCAGCGCGACGCGGCTTGCGACATAGGCGGGGTCGAGCATGCCCTTGACCGGCACGGTCGGGACGTCGCCGACATAGGCGTCGCGATCGGCGTACATCACGCGGCTGGCCTCGGCATATTTGACCCATGCAATGGGATCATTGGGGCCGCGCGTGCCGATATCGGTGCGCTCGATGAGCGCCATCAGCTGGAGAAGGCCAACGCCTGAGGAGGGCGGCGGCGGGGCGCAGAGGATATAGACGCGATAGCCGTTGCAGACCGCCTCGCGCACCACCGGCTTGTAACCGGCGATGTCCGCCTCGATCATCGAGCTGGCGAACTCGCCCTGGTGCAGGCGGGCGACGATGCGGCGGGCGGTCTCGCCCTTGTACATGGCGTCGGGCCCCTGCGCGGCGAGGCGGCGGACGAAGGCGGCATAGGCGGGGTTGCGGAGCGTGTCGCCCGCCTTGATCTGCTCGCCCTGTGCGTTGCGGAAATAGGCGACGGCGTCGGCGCTGCGGGCCTGCGGCGCGCGGCCGGCGATCATGCGCGCGAGGCGGGGGCCGACAACGAAGCCATCCTCGGCCGTGCGGACGACGTCGCCGAACAGGTCCTTCCAGGCGAGCTTGCCGTCGCGCTGGTGCGCGACGCCAAGCATGCGCACCACGCCGGGAACGCCGGTGGCGCGCCCCGAGACGACGGCGGTCGCGAAGGACAGCGGCTTGCCGTCGGGACCGAGCAGCATGTCGGGCGTCGCGCCGGCCGGCGCCACCTCGCGGCCGTCATAGACGGTGACGGTGCGAGTCTTCGCATCGTAGCGAGTCATGAACGCGCCGCCGCCCAGGCCGCTGCTCTGCGGCTCGACCAGGCTCAGCATCGCCTGCACTGCGATCGCGGCATCGACCGCCGATCCGCCCTTGCGCAGCACCTCCAGGCCAGCCTCGACCGCGAGGGGATGCGCCGCGGCGACGAAGGCCTGGCGTTCCTTGGCGGGGGCGGCGGGCGCAGTTGCCGGCAGCGGCTCGTGCGGTGTGATCGTCTGTGCGGTGCGCGGGGCGCACGCGGCGAGACCGGCGAGCGCGAAGGCGACGAGGAGGGGTTTCATCTGCATCTTCATGGTTCGATCGCCTTTGCGCCGGGACGGCGGGGGTCCGCCGCGCCGAGGAACAGACTGTTGGTGATCATGATCGACTGCGCGCTTCCCATGGTTTCGTCCATCTCGATGCGATGGCCCTTTGCCTTGAGCGCCGCAACCGTGTCCGGGTTGAAATTGGGCTCGACGCGCAGCGAAGCGGTCGTGCCCTGGTAGATGCGTGGCTGGTGCGTCGCCTCGTCGACGTTGAGGCCGAAATCGATCGTGTTGACGACGAGCTGGAGCATCGTGGTGATGATCGTGCTGCCGCCCGGCGTGCCGACGATCAGCCAGGGCTTGCCGTCCTTGAACACCATAGTCGGCATCATCGTCGAGAGCATGCGCTTGCCCGGCGCCATGGCGTTGAGCGGCGGCGGGGTGCCCTTGCGCTGCGCTTCCCATGCCTGCTCGTGGCTGAAATTGTTCATCTGGTTGTTGAGCAGGATGCCGGTGCCGGCGATCATCACGCCCGAGCCGAAATCCGAGCCGAGCGTGTAGGTCGTGGAGACGGCATTGCCCTCGGCGTCGGCGACCGAGAAATGCGTGGTCGAGGGGCTCTCGAACTTGAGCGGGTCGCCGGGCGCGAGGTCGCGGGCTGGCGTCGCCTTGTCCGGGTCGATCAGCTTGACGCGCTCGGCGGCATATTCCTTGGAGATGAAGCCCTTGACCGGGGCGGTGACGAAGGCGGGGTCGCCGAGCGCCTGGTAGCGGTCGAGATAGGCGAGCTTCGACGCCTCGGCGATCACATGGAGCGAGGCGGCGGAGCCCGCGCCCATCGCCCTGAGATCGTAATGCTCGAGCATGTTGAGCATGTTGATGAGGGTCGCGCCGCCCGCGCTGGCCGGGGGCGGGGTATAGACCTGATAGCCGCGATAGGTGCCGACCAGCGGCGCGCGCTCGACCGGTTGATAGGCGGCCAAGTCGACGCGGGTGATGAGCCCGCCATGGGCCTTCATGTCCGCTTCGATCCGGCGTGCGACCTCGCCGGTGTAGAAGGCCTTGGCACCGCCTTTGGCGATCTCGCCCAGGGTCCAGGCGAGCTCGGGCTGCTTCAGCACCTCGTCCTTGGCGTAGAGGCCGCCATCGGGCTTGTAGAAGACCGCCCTGCCCGAGGCGCTGTTCGACAGGCGCTGGCGGCCCCAGCCGAACACGAAGGCCTCGTCGGCAGTGAGCTTCACCCCGTCGCGCGCGAGGCGGATGGCGGGTTCGACGACCCGGGTCCAAGGGAGCTTGCCCCATTTCTTGTGGGCGTGTTCAAGGCCCGCGACGGTGCCGGGGACTGACGGCGCCAGATAGCCGTACGAAGCAATGTCCCGCTCCTTGCCCTTGTTATCGACGAACATCGCAGGGGTGGCGGCACGGGGTGCAATGCCGCGGAAGTCGATCACGCGGACCTGCTTCGACCTGGCGTCATAGACGGTCATGAAGCCATCGCCGCCGATATTGCCCGCGCGGGGCAGGGTGACGGCGAGCGCGAAGCCGATTGCGACCGCGGCGTCGATCGCATTCCCGCCGTCGCGCAGGATCTGCGCGCCGACCTCGCTAGCGAGTCCGTTCTGGCTGACGATCATGCCGCGCGTGCCGACGACGGGCGAGTGGATCGAGGGATATTCGAGGAGCTGGCGGCTCTGCGCCGCGGCCGGGAGCGGCAGCGCGAGGGCGAGCGCCGAGACGGCGAGGACGAGCTTGCGCAGGAACATGAAGGTCGGGCTTTCAGTTCCTCCTCCAGCTTGCTGGGGGAGGATTCTAGTGAGGTCAAACATCGTTGGAGGAATAATAGACGCCCACGTCCATCTCCTTCTCCCAGCGCGCCACCGCGGTGGCGATGGCGAGGTCGGAGGTGACGTTGGGGACGGTGCGGGTCATGTCGAGGATGCGGTCGAACGGCAGGATGAAGCCGACCACGATCGCGGTCTGCTCAGGGGTGATGCCGATCGCATGGAGCACCGCGGCGAGCACGAACAGCGAGCCCGAGGGTACCGGTGCGACGCCCATCGCGACGATCGTGGTGGTCGCGGCGATCACCAGATAGTCGGCCCAGCTCAGGTCCACGCCGAACGCCTGCGCCGAGAACAAGGTGAGCATCGCGACATACATCGCCGCGCCGTCCATGCCGATCGTCGCGCCGAGCGGGAGCACGGTGGAGGCGACCGGCTTGGACACGCCGAGGTTGCGCTCGGCGACGCGGATCGCGACGGGGAGGGTGGCCGAGCTCGACGAAGTCGAGAAGCCGACCATGATCGCGTCGGCGATGCCGCGGAAGAAGGGCAAGGGCGACAGCCACGCCATCAGCCGCACGACGATGAGCCCGTGAATGACCAGCGTGACGATCGCCGAGCCGACGACGACGCAGATTGCGAGCTTGAGCACCGCAAGGAAGCTCGACGGGCCGCTGGTGCCCATCACCACCGCGATGAGGGCGAAGACGCCGAACGGCGCGGTCTCCATCACGAAGCCGACGATCTTGAGCATCACGTCGGACGCGCCGTTGAGGAACTGGCGCACCGGTTCGGCGCCCTTGCCGGCGGCGATCACCCCGGCGCCGACCAGGATCGCGAAGAAGATCACCGACAGCGTCTGTCCGTTCGCCATCGCGGCGACGGGATTGTCGGGGATGATCTCCATGAACATGCGCGCGGTATCGGGCGGGGTGCCCATCGCCTTGGGCACCGCATCGGCGAAGGTCGCGCCGAGGCCCGGGGCGATGAGCGTGGCGACGGTGAGGCCGGTGGTCACCGCGAGCGCGGTGGTGAAGACGTACATGGCGAGCGTCTTCACGCCGATGCTGCCGAGCCGCTTGGGATCGGCGAGCGCGGCGACGCCCGCGGCGATGGTGAGGAAGACGAGCGGCACGACGAGCATGCGGATCAGGCGGACGAACAACTCGCCGATCCAGGCGATGCTGGTGGCGCCCTCACCCCAGATAAGTCCGGCGATCACGCCGAGCACCAGCGCGCCGAGAATGCGCTTCCACAGTGCCACGCCGAACCACCAGCCGAGTGCGCGGGCGAGCGGTCGGGGTCGGGCGGGGGGTTCGGTCTGCTCGGGAGTGGTCGTCTCGGTCATCGGGCAGCTCCGGCTTGAGTTGGGTGCGGCTGGGCGCGGGACGGGGCCAGCCTAGGTCATCACGGGCGGATCGCGAAGTGCGACGCGCCGAAAAGGCCCGCCCCCGCGCCACGGCAATGGCGCGGGGGCAGGAGACGTGGATCAGAAACGCTTGCTCACCGAGAAATACACCTGGCGGCCACGGTTGCTCTAGAGGTCGCCGATATAGCCGGTCGGCTGGTCGGCGAGCGGGGCGAGTTCATTGAACAGGTTGCGCGCGCCGACGCGCAGCCGCAGGCTGTCCATCGGGCCGCCGTCGACGGTGTACTGGGCGTAGAGGCTGTGGGTCAGATAGTCGTCGACCCGCCAGCGCGTTCCGTCGGCGAGCAGGGCCGAGGTGTCGGTGACCGCGCCGACATAGCTGGCGAAATAGCCGATGCCGAAGCCACTGTAGCGCCAGGTGAGGCTCGCCGAGCCGCGCCACTTGGGCCTGCCATTCTCCTCGATCAGGCTCTGCGCGCCGACGATGTTGATCGTGCCGTCGATCGTTCCGTCCGCCTGCGCATCGATCAGCGACTGCACGGTCTCGTTGGGAACCTGATAGAATTCGAGCAGGCGCGCGGCGTTCACGCGGACGCTGAAGTCGCCGATCCCCGTGTCCTTGACCTGATAATAGACGCCGAGATCATAGCCGCGAACGGTGCGCGGGGTGAGGTTGGTGTAGTTGTCGATCACCTGGATGATCCGCCCGACGGGTGCGATGCCGGTGCCGGCAACCGCATCGATGTCTGCTTGCGTCGGTGCGGTGCGCTGGACATTCGGGTTGGACGATCCCGACAGGCGCAGCAGATAGTCGAGGATCAGCGCGTTCGTATCCCCGAACAGGCCGATCACATTCTTCTGGCGGATTTCCCAGTAATCCGCGGTGAAGGTGAGGCGTCCCGCGCGGCCCATATTGAGCTGGAAGGTTCCGCCGAGCGAGAGATTGTCCGATTCCTCGGGCTTCAGATCCTGGCTGCCGGAACGGTTGCTGACCACGCCCTGGCTGCGCGTGCAGTCGTCGAAATTGCTGATTGCCCCGGTGCGGAAATCAGCTTCGCAACGAATCCAGTCGGTGCGGGTATTCGAGCGCTGGATGCCGCTTTCGAACAGCTGCGGCAGGTTGGGCGCGCGGAAGCCCTGCGACCAGGAGCCGCGCAGCTGGAGGTTGGCGAACGGATACCAGGACGCCGCCACCTTGGGCTTGGCGACGGTGCCGAAACCTTCATAGGATTCGACGCGGCCGGCGAGCTGCAGGTCGAGCGAGCGGATCAGCGGCACATCCATGCGCGGCGAGACCACCGGCACCGCGAACTCGAGAAAGCCCGAAAAGACGTTGCGCTTGCCGCCACTGTCCGGCGTCGGGCTGGCGCCCATCGTGTCGCTGCCGTTGGACGAGCCGTCGAGCGCGGTGAAGGCGATCGTGCCGTCGAGCCGCGGATCGCGATCGTCGAAGAAGGTCTCGTGGCGGAACTCGACGCCCGCCGCCATGCCGACGCGGCCGCCCGGCAGGTTGAACAGGTCGTTCTTGCTGAGCTTGAAGTCGGCCATCGCCAGCTCGGAGGTGCTGATGCGGTAGATGTCGACCATGAAGCTGTCGATCACGCTCTGCGGGTTGGGCGTGCTGTCGAGCCAGCCGGGACGCAGGGGATCGCCGCCGTTGAACGGGTTGTAGGCGCTGGCGTCGGTGCGCGAGAGCGCTTCCTGGAACCTGGTCATGCTGATCGTGCGCATGCTGTCGCGCGTACGGGCGCGGGAGTAGAGCACGGCGCTGTCGAAATCGAAGCCGAAGATCTCGCCACGGAACCCGCCGAGGAAGCGCATCGTGTCGTTGCGGACGTTGACCACGAGCGGACCAGCATCGATCGGGCGATAATCGATCAGCTCGATCGGCACGCCGGCGTTGAGCACGCCGGTAAGGCCCGGAATGCGATTGGGACTGCCGACCGGCCCGAGCGGGTTGTAGAAGCCGTTGGCCGGGATGATCAGCCGCTGGCTGGCGAGCGAGGTGTCCTGCTCGCGCACCGATTCATAGTCGGCGCGGTACCAGGCGGCTTCGGCGAAGAATTCGAGTCCGCTGTCGAACTCGTGGTTGAAGAAGCCGAACAGGTTGAGCCGGTCGTTGCGGCCCATCAGCGTGCGGACGCTGTTGATGTCGTATTTGAGATTGTTGTCGGTCGAGGCGGTCGACAGCGAGCTGTTGTCCCAGCAGGTGCCGGCATAGGGTGTTGGGGCGACGCAGCTGCCGTTGCCGGTCGGCTGGATGTGGAAGATGCCGTTGGTGGTCAGCGTCGTGCCGTTGACCTGCGCCGCAGTGGTCGAGGCGACATAGCTGTTGGTCAGCCGCTGGAACTCGCCCCAGATGCTGTCGGTCGAGGTGTTGTCGAAATCGGTGTCGTTCGCGAAGGGGGTGCCGGCGACGAGCGGCCGCAGGTCGGCCGAGCGCGAGTTGCGGCGTTCGCGGGCGTAGAGCGGGTCGCGGTGGTTGTACGAGCCGAACAGCGAGATGTTGGTCTTGCCGCCGTTGAAGCTGTGGCCGGCCTCGAACGCGAACTCGGTCTCGATCTGGCCCGAATCCTCGGTGAAGCTCAGTTCGCCGGTCGCGCGGATGCCCTTGAAATTGTCCTTGAGCACGGTGTTGACCACGCCCGCGACGGCGTCCGAGCCGTAGATCGCGGCGGCGCCGTCGAGCAGCACCTCGACCCGGCGGATGCCGAGCACAGGGATGGCGTTGGTGTTGACGCTCTGCACCGGCACGAGGTTCTCGCTCTGGGTGCCGGGGTGGAGCACCATGCGGCGGCCATTGAGCAGTACCAGCGTGTTGCCGGTGCCGAGCGCGCGCAAGTTGATCGAGGCGGTGTCGCCGCGCGCGTCGTTGATGCCGCCGGCGTCGCGGCTCTCGTTGAAGGCGACGTCGCCCGCCTGCGGGATCGAGCGGAACAGCTCGTCGCCACTGGTCGCGGCGGTGGCGGCGATGTCGTCCTCGTTGAGCACGGTGACGGGCAGCGCGCCGGCGACGTCGGCACCCTTGATCTGCGAGCCGATGACGACGACTTCCTCGCCCTGTTCGGCTTCCTGCGCGGCGATGTCAGCGGCGGTCTGCGGCGCGTCCTGGGCCAGCGCGGCGCCGGCCGTGGCGAGCAGCGAGATGCCGCCGAGCAGGCCAGCGATACGGATTGTACGCTTCATGATGTTACCCCTTCCCTGATGTTCCCGTCTGCGGCGTCTGGTGCACCGTCAGGCTGTCCCCTCGATGATCCGCGCGACGCGCTCGGCCGACCCTGCAGCATAGGTCCAGCCGAGCCCGCCATGCCCGGTATTGGCGATCACCCCGGGCGCGATCCCTTGGGTGATCGGCAGCGAATCGGGCGTCATCGGGCGAAGCCCGGCCCAGCTCGATTCGATATTCGCATAGTCCGCCGCCCCCGGCAGCGCGGCGCGCGCGCTGTCGACCAGCGCGCACAACCGCCTGGAATCAACGCGTATGTCGCGATTGCCGAGCTCGGCAAGCCCCGCGATCCGCATGCGATTGCCGAGCCGCGCGAAGACCACCCGGTTGGCGACATCGGTGATGCTCGCGGCCGGCGCGGCGGGCCCCGGCTGCGTGGTGATCGAATAGCCCTTCATCGGCTGGACCGGCAGATACACGCCGAGCCGGCGCGCCAGCCGCGGCGCGGCGACTCCGGCCGACAGGATGATGCGGTCGGCCGGCACGCGGCTGCCCTCGGCGGTGACGATCGCGGGCTTGCTGCCGTTCGCCTCGATCCGGTCGACGGCGGTGCCGAACAGCGAGCTGCCGCCGGCGCGGAGCAATGCGTCGTGCGCACCGGTGCAGAAGCGGTGCGGATCGCCGACCGCTTCGTCGGCGGTATGCAGCGCGCCCACGATCGCGTCGCGCACGGGCGCGAGCATCGGCTCGAGCGCGACCGCCTGATCGGGATCAAGCAAGGTCTGGACCGCGCCACCGGCCTGCTTGAGCGCGACCATGGCCTGGGCGGCGGCGAAGGACCGGGCGCTGCGGTAGATGTGGATCTTGCCGGGCACGGCATGGCCGTAATCGAGGCCGTGGCGGGCGCTCAGCGCGTCCAGCGCGCGCCGCGATTCGGCGGCGAGCGCGAGCCCTTGCAGCGTGTTGCGGCGGAACCGAGCGGCGCTGCAGTTGCGCAGGAAGGCGATGCCCCAGCGCAGGAAGTCCGGATCGAGCTGCAGATGGAAGCGAAGCGCCGAATCGAGCCCGAGCAGCATGCGCGGGATCTGCGGCAGCGTCGCCGGGCTCGCCAGCGCGTCGGTATAGGCGTAGCTAAGCTGCGCGCCATTGGCGAAGGACGCGCCGAGACCGGGGCCGCGCGCCGAATCCACCACCGTCACGCGATGCCCGCGATCGGCGAGCGTGAGCGCGGTCGCCATGCCGACCACGCCGGCACCGACGACGATGATCTCCTTCTCGCGCATCAGCGACTCCCGCGCGGGGATGGAATGGATACGCTACGCAGTCGATGTCTCCCCCGGTCCAGCCCCCTTCCGGACTCAGGAGAAATTATCGTTCGAGCGAGGGTCGAAAAATATGGTTTTTGTTTGCGTATTATAGCCGCAGGTTATGCGTGGCTGCGGGTTTCGCTAAGAGTCGCTTCGAGCGTCCGCAGGAACTGTCGCGCGACGCGCGAGGGTTGGCGCTCCTCCAGCGTCGCCCAGGAAATGGTGAAGCGCAGCGGCGGATCGGTGGGCAGCCAGGTGAAGCCGGGCGCCGTCCGGGCGCGCGCGGTGAACTCGTCGATCACGGTGACGCCGCCCTCGAGCTGGGCGAGGCGGGCGGCGATGAAGAAGGTCTGCACCGACACCGTCTCGCGAAAGACGAGGCCGCGTTCGCGGGCGGCGCGGGTGAGCACGTCGCCGATCGGCCCCGCGGCGGTGACGCCGATCACGTCGCGGTCGGCCAGCAGATCGAGCGGGAAGCGCGGGCCGAGCGGGCCGAACATGCCGTCGGGGAACAACACGACGAGCTCGCCCTCGGCCAGCACCTGGCGGCTGAGACGCGGATGCGGCGGCGGGGTGTAGGCGATGGCGAGGTCGATCTCGCGCTCGATCAGCGAGCTGACGAGGTCGTCATGGTGATGGGTGTGGACCTCGAAGGTGACGCGCGGCGCTTCGCGGCGGAACTGCGCCATCGCCTGAGGGACGATGTCGAGTGCGAGGCTGGGCACGATGCCGAGCCGGATATGGCCGCCGCCGGCCTGGGAGAGGTTGCGCGCGGTCTGCTGCAGCGTGCCGAGCCGGTCGAACAGGTCGCCGGCCTCGCGCATCAGCGCATGCGCCTCGTCGGTGGGGATGAGGCGGCCGCGCGAGAGCTGGAACAGCGGGAAGCCGAGATTATCCTCGGCATGGTGCAGCGTCTTGGACACCGAGGGCTGCGAGACGCCCAGCGCGCGCGCCGCGGCGCTGATCGAGCCATGGTGATAGACGGCGTGGAAGACTTCGAGCTGACGGAAGCGCATCGGCGCATCTTAGGGCGCGATGCGGCGCTGGCAACGGGATCGGCGGGGCGGCCTGGGGCAGATCGAGACTCGGGAGGGCGGCGTTCTAAATTCCTCCCCCGGAGGGGGAGGTGGCGCCGCGAAGCGGTGACGGAGGGGTATTCTCCTCGGGCGATGCCGCTTGCCGAAACTACCCCTCCATCGCCTTCGGCGGTCCCCCTCCCCTGCGGGGGAGGAATTCGTGCCTCGTCCGCCTACGCGCTCCTAGACGTAATGCGGCTCGGGCCGTTCGCGCAGCTCTTCATAATGGACGAGCGCGGGTTCGGGGCCGAGCGGGACGGGTTGGCCGCCGCGGAACGCCCATTCGCCGCGGTCGCAATCGGCGGCGCGGACATAGCCGTTGATGTAGAGGCGGCGCTGATGATCGGCGCCGTTGCGGCCCGAGCCATGGACGAGATGCGGATGCCAAAGTGCGAGGTCGCCGGGCTCAAGGACCAGGTCGACCACGTTGCCCGGGTCGATTCCCGCGGCGACCAGCGCCTCGTCGCTCATCTCGGTGCCGAGCACCTCGGTCTCGGTATCGAGCTCGAGCTGCCCGGCGCGGTGGCTGCCGGGGATGAAGCGCATCGCGCCGCTCTCCGGTGTGTGCGGATCGATCGCGAGGCCGGTCTGGACATAGCTCGCGCCGAGGTTGCGATAGGCGTCGTCGGGCTTGCGGAAGCGCGAATCCTGGTGCCAGGCGAAGTCGCCGCGTGAGCCGGGCGCCTTCCAGTGCACCTGGTTGATGATCTGCTTGAGATCCCCGCCGATCAGCGGCGCGAGCGTCTCGGCGAAGCGGGGATCGAGGCGGACGGCGTTGAGCACCGGCTGGTGATAGGAAGGCCACTGGACCATGCGCACCAGCTGCTGGCCGTCGGCGTCCGGGGTCAGCTTGTAGAAGAGGTTGCCGTGGCGGAAGCTGCGGCCATGGGCCTCGCCCTCGAGATAGATCTGGTCGATGGCGGCGGCGATGGCGGCGATCTCGTCGCGGGCGAACAGGCCGCGGACAATCGCGTAGCCCTTCTCCCGATAATCGGCGAGATAGTCCATTTCACGCTCCCGCGGCGGTCAGCCGGTCGAGTTGATCCTTCGAAAGCTGCAGATCCCAGCCGGCGATCAGCTCGTCGAGCTGGGCGAGACTGGTGGCGCTGGCGATCGGCGCGGTGACGCCGGGCTGCGCGGCGAGCCAGGCGAGTGCGACCTGCGAGAGCGTGGCGCCGGTCTCGGCCGCCACCGCGTCCATCGCGGCGAGCACCTGGCCGCCCTTGCCCTTGAGCAGCTCGCCCATGCGGCCGCCGCGCACGCTTTTGCCAAGATCGGCCTCGCTGCGATACTTGCCGGTGAGGAAGCCCGAAGCCAGGCCGTAATAGGGCAGCACGCCGATATTGTGCTGGACGCACAGGTCCTGGAGCTCGCCCTCGAAGCGGTGGCGGCTGACGAGATTATATTCGGGCTGGAGCGCACGATAGTGCGGCAGCCCGTCGCGCGCGGCGATGTCGAGCGCCGACTTGAGCCGCGCGGCGCCGAAGTTGGAGGCGGCGATGTGGCGGACCTTGCCCGCGTCGATCAGCTTGCCGAAGGCGGCGAGGACGTCCTCCTGCGGCACCTTCTCGTCGTCCTGATGCGCATAATAGAGGTCGATCGTCTCGACCCCGAGCCGCTTGAGCGAGGCGTCGCAGGCGGCGGCGATATGCGCGGGGTCGAGCTGGCCGCCGCGATCGGGCGCAAAGCCGACCTTGGTCGCGATGCCGATGCGCTTGCCCGACGCCTTGCGCCATTCGCCGATCACCGACTCGGATTCGCCGCCCCGGTGGCCGGGAACCCAGTTGGAATAGACGTCGGCGGTGTCGACCAGCGTGCCGCCCGCATCGGCGAAGCGGTCGAGCAGCGCAAAGCTCATGTCGCGATCGGCGGTCCAGCCGAAGACGTTGCCGCCGAACACCATGGGAGGCGTCTTGATGTCAGTGACGCCGAGCTGGCGCATCGCCTTACTCCTTCGCCTGGGGCGCGTTGGCCGACATATCGGGATCGGTGGCGTTGATGTCGAGCATGTCCGCGGCGGCGTTGAGCTGCGCGGCCTCGTCGCCGCTGACGCCGGTGGAGTCGTCGGTCGAGTTGCACGCCGCGAGCAGCGTCAGCGGGAGCAGGAGGATCGCGCGCATCACGGCACCCTGTCGAAAAGGAGGGCGGAAAAGGGGGCCGCCGCGGCGGACGGCCCCGGAACACATCACTTCTTGAGTTCGTCGCCCGCGGCGTCGGCGGCGTTGCCGGCCTTCTCGACACCGGCGTCGATCGCGTTGCCGAGGCCGTCGGCGGCATTCTCGGCGGCACCGAGCGCGCTGTCGGTCGCGGATTCGACGTCCTGCGCGGCTTCGCCCATCGTCTGATTGGCGTCCGCGGCGATCGCGTTCGCGGCCTGCGCGGCTTCGTTCTGCGCGTTTTCGCTGCACGCGGCGAGACCCAGCGCAGCAACCGCGGCGAGGGGAAGAAGGACTCGTTTCATGCAAATTCCTCTCTGTCTTGGCCGGTGCGCCCGCGTGAGGCGCCCGGCGCAACCCTAGGGCATGCGCAATGTATGCCGCAAGTTTCGGGCATATGGCAGCGCACAAGCGCCCCAAGACGCTTGCCAAGAGACTTGCCTCTGGCGCCGCACGCGCCTAGATCGGGCAGCATGAACGGCCGCCCGATGAGGGCGGCCCTTATTGTTTCTGGAGACTTTGACGTGGCCCAGCCGCTCATGCCGCATGCGACCGCTTCCTGGCTGGTCGACAACACCGCGCTCTCGTTCGAGCAGATCGCCGAGTTCTGCGGCCTGCACATCCTGGAAGTGCAGGCGATCGCGGACGATACCGCTGCGACCAAGCTCACCGGCCGTGATCCGGTGCGCGCGCACGAGCTGACGATGGAGGAGATCGAGAAGGGTCAGGCCGATCCCGACTATCGCCTCAAGATGAGCAAAGGCCCCGACCAGGTCCGCCGCACCAAGGGCCCGCGCTACACCCCGGTGAGCAAGCGCCAGGACAAGCCCGACGGCATCGCCTGGATCATCCGCAACCATCCCGAGATCTCGGACGGCGCGATCGGCAAGCTGATCGGCACCACGCGCAACACGATCGCCGCGATCCGCGACCGCACGCACTGGAACATCGCCAACATCACGCCGAAGGATCCGGTCACGCTCGGCCTGACCACCCAGCGCGAGCTCGACGCGGCGGTGGCCAAGGCGGCGAAGGCGGCGGGGATCGAGGCGCCGGTCGACACGCGCCTGGAAGGCGACCGCGAGGCGCTGATCGAGCAGCTGCGCGCCGAGCGCGAGGCCGCGGCACGCGAGGCCGACGAGCCGGGCGCGGAGCCGACGCCGGACAGCATCTTCCGCAGCTGACCGGCAGCCGCCGCGCCGGGTGACGGCGCGGGAGGCCTTTTACCCGTCGATGTCGAGGCCCAGCGCGAGCCGGCCGGCGAGCGTGAGCTGCGGTCCTTCGCGCAAGGGATGGAAGCGCGCACCCTGGATGTCGCGGAACGCGCGCTCCAGCTCGTTCTTGCGATAGAAGCTCGCACCGCCGGCGAGCTCCATCGCGCGCTCGACCGTCTCGATCGCGGCGTCGCCCAGGAGCGTGCGACAGGCCAGCGCGCGGCCGGTGGTCTCGGGCCCTGGCTGGCCGTCGGTCGCGAGCTCGACCATCTCGCGCATCGCGAGCTCGGCGCGCAGATGCGCATTCTCCATTTCGCCGGCGAGGCGGAGGAGGTCGCCATCGGCCGGGCGCTTGCTCGCGATCTCCAGCGCGCGGCGGCGGGCGCCGTCGGCGATGCCCATATAGGCGGAGTAGATCGAGGCGAAGGCGATCATGCTGATCGTGTGGAACAGCATGTGCCATTTGCCCTTGGGCCGGCGCCCGGCGATCCCCGCATCGGCAACGAACACATGGTCGAGCACGATGTCGTTCGAGCCGGTGCCGCGCATGCCGAGCACGTGCCAGGTCTCCTCGATCGACACGCCGGCCGCGTTGAGCGGCACGCCGAAATGGAGGACGGTCGGACCCGCCTCGGGATCGTCATGGACCGCGCTGGTCATCAGCAGGTCGCCCATCTCGCACCCGCTCGAAAAGGGCTTGCGCGCGGTGATGTGGAAGCCGCCCTCGACCTTCTCCGCGACGCCGCCGCTGTCGAGCCAGTCCGAGCCGCCGCTCGACACGAGGATCAGGTCCTCGGCGGCGACGCGGCGGAGCAGTCCCTCGGTCGGCGCATTCTGGTGCGCGAGGCGCCACGCCGCGGCGGCGACGAGATGCGTATGCATCGAGAAGGCGAGCGCGGTCGAGCCGCACGCCGCGCCCAGCACGCGGATCGCGGCGAAGATGTCGGCGAATTCCGCGCCGCCGCCGCCGAGATGCGCGGGCACCAGCGCCTTGAAGAAGCCGGCGGCCTTGAGTCGCGCATAGCCCTCGGCGACGAAGCGCTCCTCCGCATCGTACTGGCCGGCGAGCTGGGCGATGTCGGCGGCAATGATATGCGCGTCGGCGACCCAGTCGCGGGGCTGTTCGTTAACTTGCGTCAGCATTCGAGATTCTCCGTAGTTGCACCGGAGGGCTTCGCCGATCATGCTAGGCTGGTTCCAGTTCAGAAACTGAACTTGCCCGATACAGTTACTGAACTAACGCTTCGCGCAATGTCGGAGAGGACGAACGATGGCGCAAGGCAGCTACAAACAATTCTGTCCGGTCGCGATGTCGGCCGAGACGTTGTGCACGCGCTGGACGATCGTGCTGGTGCGCGAACTGATCGCCGGCTCGACCCGATTCAATGATCTGCGGCGCGGGGTTCCGCGGATGTCGCCAGCCTTGTTGTCGCAGCGGCTCAAGGACCTCGAGGCGGCGGGCATCGTCGTGCGGGATGCGAACGGGCTCGATTACCGGCTGACCGCGGCCGGGCGCGAGCTGGAACCGATCGTCGATGCGTTCGGCATCTGGGGACAGCGCTGGATCGACCATGAGCTCTCGCTCGAGCATCTCGATGCGCAGCTGCTGATGTGGGACATGCGCCGCAATCTCGATCCCACGCCGCTGCCGCCGCGGCGCTCGGTGATCCAGTTCCGCTATCCCGAGCAGCCGGAAGTGCACCGGCGCTGGTGGCTGGTGGTCGCACCGGACGGTGCGGTCGATCTCTGCTCGATGGATCCGGGGTTCGATGTCGACCTGTATGTCTCCACCGACCTGCGGACGATGACCGCGGTCTGGATGGGATATGAGAGCCTCCGCGCCGCGCTGGACGAGGAGCGGGTGATCGTCACCGGCGACCCGGCGATCGCCGCGCAGATGCAGCACTGGCTCGGCCTCAGCAGCTTCGCGAAGCACGCGCGGATGGCCGCCTAGGCTCGACGGCGTATCTGCGGGACGGCGTCTGGTGGTATCGCGCGGCGTGAGATAGGCTCGCTCGGCAACGCGATTCCGGGAGCAGGACGATGTGTGACGAGCTGACCGATGCCGACAATGCGCGCCTGTTCGGGAAGGTCTCGCGCCGCGAGTTCACGGGGATGACGGGCGCGGCCGCGCTCACCGCAATGCTGCCCGCGCCGGCCAATGCCAAACCGTTGAAGGGCCGCGATATCACCATCAAGACGCCCGACGGAGTCGCGCAGGCCTATTTCGTCGCGCCGGACAAGGGCAAGCATCCCGCCGTACTGGTTTGGCCCGATATCGGCGGGCTGCGGCCGTCGTTTCGCAAGATGGGCGAGCGGCTGGCGCAGTCAGGCTATGCGGTGCTGACCGTGAACCAGTTCTACCGCTCCGCGCCACTGCCGATCGTGAAAGAGGGCGAGACGTGGAGCCAGCCGGAGATCCGCGCGAAGCTGATGGAGTGGCGCAAGTTGCTGACCGCCGATGCGGTGATGCGCGATGCGGTGGCCTTTGCGGCATTCCTCGACAAGCAGCCGGAGGTGAACACCAAGCGCGGCATGGGGACGACCGGCTATTGCATGGGCGGGCCGATGGTGATGCAGACCGCGGCGGCGGTGCCCGGCCGCATCCGTGCGGGGGCCTCGTTCCATGGCGGCGGGCTCGCCACCGACAGGCCCGACAGCCCGCACCTGCTGGTGCCGAAAATGAAGGCGAGCTTCCTGTTCGCGGTCGCCGAGAATGACGACCAGCGCAACCCGAACGAGAAGGAAACGCTGCGCAAGGCGTTCGCCGACGCCGGGCTGCCGGCCGAGATCGAGGTCTATGCCGGAGCGATGCACGGCTGGTGCCCGCCCGACAGCCCGGCCTATAATCAGGTGCAGGCCGAGAAGGCCTGGGGCCGGCTGCTCGCGCTGTTCGGCAAGGCGCTCGCCTAGGCGAGCTTCGAGCCCAGCTTCGCCGCCAGATATTCGAGATTGGCGACGCGGCGCCACAGGCCGCTGTCGGTGATGTGTTCGATTCGGAAGAAGCGGCGCATCGCCGGGAAAGCCGGATCGATCACGCGGTTCATATAGTCGGGTTCGAGCAGCCCGCCATGCTCGTCACCCATCGGGCCGAGGCGGCGGCGGATGGCATAGGTGTGCTGACGCAGCCATATCGGGCGGATGCGCGTCGACCATTCGGCGAAGCGGTGCTTGCGCCCCGGCGGGCCGGTGAAGTCGTGGCCATAGGCCGAGGGCTGGGCGGCGAGCTGCGGGTCGATCGCATTGAGCAACGCCGCCTCGAACCGGCCGGCATGCTTGCGTGCGAGCGGGAGCGTCATCGCCTGCGCCACCACGCGATGGTCGAGGAAGGGCATGAGATAGGGGCTGTAGCGGCCCTCCAGGCTGATCTCACGCCCGAACAGCGCGCGGCAGCGGATGCGCGGATAGATCTGCTCGATGCGCGCGCGGTCGAGGCGGCTGGTGGCGGCGGGCGGCTCGATCGCGGTGCGGATCTTCTCGGCGATCGAGTCGAGGAAGGCGCGCGGGTCAAAGGCGCTGGTGGCGTCGCCGGGGACGAAGCGGGCGAAGAAGGTGCGCGCGACGTCCTTCGCGCTGAAGCGGCGGTCGGGCAAATAGAAGAAGTTGCGGTAGATCTCGCCGCACCCACCCGACACGGCGAGCGCGCCGCCGGCATGGCGTGCGAGCTGCGCGGCGCCATGCGCGCCATTGTCGAAGATGTTGCCGAAGGTGGGCAGGCCGTCGAACTGGTGGAAGTTGCGCTCGACCAGCTCGGGAAAGGCGTCGGGCGGCGGGGTCTCGGCGTATTTGTCGGTCCAGGCGACCTCGAAGCCGAGCGCCTTGCCCATTGCCTGCGCGATCTCGACATCCTCGTCGCCGGGCAGACCATAGACATAGAGCTCGGGGCGGCAGCCCGCCTCGCGCAGTGCGGCGAGGACGAGGCGCGAGTCGAGCCCGCCCGAGAGCGGGCTGCGGATCTGGTCGCCGAACTGCGCGACATGCGCGCCGACGATCGCCGCAAGCGGGGCGTGGTGGTGCGCGATCTGCTCGGCCAGCGGCAGGTCCGACGGCGCGGCCGGCAGCGGCTTGTCGACACGGTGGCGGATCGTGCCGCGCTCGGTGAGCTCGACTACCTCGAAGGGGGAGAGCGTCTTGAGCTCGGCGAACACGCTGTCGTCGCCGAGCGGCATGACGTTGAACGCCAGCTCATAGACGCCCTGCGCATCGAAGCTGAGCCGTGGCAGCGCCTCGGCTGCGGCGAGGAAGGAGGTCGAGAACAGCCGGTCGCGGTCGTCGCGGAACAACTGGAAGGCCGCGAAATAATCGCCGAACAGGAAGCTGCGCCCGCCGCGGCGGACCAGGGCGACGAACTGGCCGCCGATCCGGTCCCAGTCGAGCGCGAGCGGATCCATCATCAGCAGCGCTTCGAGCGCGGGGTGGCCGAACTTGCCGTCGACCACCGGCGTGCCGGCGGCCGCGACGAGATCGTCGCCGCGCACCAATAGCCCCTCGGGACCGCCGACGATATAGGGGAAGTGCAGCAGCGACCAGCCGCGCAGGGCGTGCGCGGCGGGCGCGGGGAAGCCCTGTGCGGCGAATGCCGTCCGCGCGGCGCCGAGGGCGGATTCGGCGAAGGCGGGATCGTCGTTACGCGCGAGAAACAGGCCGGCCATAGAGGCGCCTTTAGCCGATCACGTGGCGGCTGGCGCGGGGGAATTGCGCGGTTTCCGCATCGGCTGCATCCCCTCCTCGGCGCGCTTGCGGGCGAGATAGGTGTCGAGCCCGATCTGCGCGCCGACCAGCATGTAGACGAAGGGATTGAGCGCAATTCCGACGAACAGCGAGCCGAACAGATAAATCATGTGCGCATGCTGGAGCGCGGTGGCGAGCGGCGAGACCCAGGCCTGGTCGGGCGGCGCCTTCCAGTAGCGGCGGCGCAGCACCTCCATGCGCAGGATGCCGCCGAGATGGATCATCAGCCACAGGATGAGGCCGGGCCAGCCCTGCTCGCCGAGCATCTCGAAAAAAGCCGAGTGATAGGCGCGGGCCTTGTCGATCTCGGGGGTGCGCACGACCGTGACGTTGGGGCCTTCGCCGACCACCGAGACCTTGTCGTACTTGATCTCGTTCTGGCGATACGCCTCGAACCCGCCGCCGAACGGGTGGTCCTTCACATACTCCCAGGTCCATTTCCACACCTCGATCCGGGTCGAGGCCGAGGCATCGGCCTGATAGGTGCGGATCGTGCCCATCCGCTCGGTGAACGCGGTGGGCAAGAAGGGAATGGCGGCGAGGCCGAGCAGCGCCGCGCCGCCGACATAGAGCATGCGCCGCTTGACGTCGCGCAGCATCAGCACTGCGAGCAGGGCGATGCAGACGAGGCCGGTGCGCGCCTCGGTCCCCACCGGCATCAGCAGGCAGGCGAAGATCAGCGCATAGCCGAACAGCTTCACGCGCCAGTCGGGCGGGAAGATCGTGCCGTAGCGCGTGAACCACAGGATCAGCGGGATGATGCAGATGGCGACGGCGGAGATGATGCTGCCTTCGAACAGCCCGGAATTATTGTCGACGATGAGCTTCAGCTGGCCATAGCCGCCGCCGCCGAGCGCGGTCTTGAGGCCGCCCGAGATGATGATCGTCGCGACCGAGAGCAGCATGAACAGCAACAGCGCCTCGATCCTGAGCTTGGTGCGCAGGGTGAGGGGGAGGAAGATCGCGAAGGCCAGCGCCTTCCACACCCAGTCCCATTTGAACGCCGCGTCGATCGGGAAATCGGCCTTGGTCGTGGTCCACCAGCAATAGGCGAGCAGCGCCAGCATCAGCCCCTGGCGCGGGGCGAATCGCGTATCCTTCTTGTCGTCGAAGGCGAGCCAGGTGACGACCGCGAACCCCACCGCCATCGCCGAGATCGGGAAGGCGTTGAGCAGGAAGTAGCTCATCCGCTGCGGCGAGACGACGTCGATATAGACATAGGCCAGCACGAAGATGAACGGCCGGCGGAAGCCGAGCGCAAAGATCGCCGCGAGGAATGCAATGAAGGCGAGATCACGCACGCTTGCGGCCCCAGCGGTTCTTCGGCGCGGAATCGCCAGCGGGCGGCGGGGTCTCGTCGTCGAGCGTGGGGCTGTGGATCAGCCGCCACGCGGTGAGCAGCAGCAGCCCATGGGTGAGGGCAAGCACCAGACTGTCGATCATTGGCGTCCCTCTACGCGCGTGAAACCGGCGACCTTCCTAGCCCGGCTCGGTTGACGCGGCGTTAAGTGCTGGCGTGGCAAGGGCATCGCGTCATGCGCATCCTGCACGTCCTCGATCACTCGCTGCCGCTGCACAGCGGCTATACCTTCCGCACCCGTGCGATCCTGAAAGCGCAGATCGAGCGCGGCTGGACCGTCGCCGGGGTGACCGGGCCGCGCTACCATACCGGCGACGCGCCGTTCGAGACGCTCGACGGGATCGACTTCCACCGCACCAGGCAGATGCGCCGCCTCCCGCCGGTGCTGGGCGAGGCGGCGGAGATCGCGGCGTTCGCGCGGCGGATCGACCAGGTGGTGCAGCGCTTCCGGCCCGACATCCTCCACGCGCACTCGCCGGTGATCGATCCGCTCGCGGCGATGCGCGCGGCGAAGAAGCACCGGATACCGCTGCTCTACGAGATTCGCGCCTTCTGGGAGGACGCGGCGGTGGGCAATGGCACGGGGCGCGAGGGTTCGCTCAAATACCGCGCGACGCGCGCGCTCGAGACCTTCGCGTGCAAGCGCGCCGATGCCGTGGCGGTGATCTGCGAGGGGCTGAAGCGCGACCTGGTGGCGCGCGGGATCGACGCGGACAAGATCATGATCTCGCCCAACGGCGTCGACCTGCATCTGTTCGGCGAGCCGCCGGCGCGCGACACGGTGCTGTCGGCGGAGTGGGGGCTGGACGATGCCGAGGTGATCGGCTTCATCGGCAGCTTCTACGATTATGAGGGGCTCGACGACCTGATCGCGGCGATGCCCGCGCTGGTGGCGCTGCGGCCCCGGGCGCGGCTGCTGATGGTCGGCGGCGGGCCGATGGAGGAGAAGCTCCGCGCGCAGGCCGCGGCGTCGAGTGCGGCCGGCGCGATCCACTTCGTCGGGCGCGTGCCGCACGAACAGGTCGAGCGCTATTATTCGCTGATCGACCTCCTGGTCTATCCACGCAAGCATATGCGGCTGACCGACCTCGTCACGCCGCTCAAACCCTTGGAGGCGATGGCGCAGCGGCGGCTGGTCGCGGCGTCGGACGTCGGCGGGCATCGCGAGCTGATCCGCGACGGCGACACCGGCACTTTGTTCCCGCCCGACGACCCGGCGGCGCTCGCCCAGGCGGTCGCGGCGGTGTTCGACAATCGCGCCGGCTGGGACGCGCAGCGCGAGCGGGGGCGGACATTCGTTGAGAAAGAGCGTAACTGGTCGTCAAACATTTCACGCTACGAACCTGTTTACCAAAGGCTGATCGCGGCCCGTGGGCGGGATGGGAAATGGTTGCGTACACCCTCGTTCAACGTCTGACTCCAAACCTCGCGCTGGCCGGCGCGGGGTTGGCGGGCGTGCTCGTGGCGCTGGCGACGCTGGCGATTCCGGCTCCCCTGCTCGAGGAACTCGTGGTGACGAGCGGCATCGCCGCCTTCGTTCCGGCGGCCGAGCCGCCGCTGGGCGTGACCGCGCGAATCTGCGTGGGCGTGTTCGCGGGCGGCGCCGCGGCGCTGATCGCCTGGTTCCTGCTCTCGGCATTGCTCGTCTGGCGCGATTCGCGGGGCAAGGTGGAGGAGGAGGGTATCCGCCGTCCCGCGGTGCGCCGCGCCGATGCTCATCCCGACGCGCCGCCGCGTCCGCCGCTGCTCGCGACGCGCGATCTCGGCATGCCTTACCGCGCGAAGGTGGAACAAGTGGACGCCGAATCGGAGGATTCGCTTGCCGATGCGCGAATCTTCGCCGGGGCGGAGGGGAAAGCGGAAACGGTGAACGCGGATGTTCGCGATCTGCATCTGCCCGAATTGCTGCCCGAGCCCGTCATCGCGATGGGGTCGCCCGCGCCGCCGGCCGAGTCGGTTCCGGCCGTCGCGATTCCCCAGCCGCAAGTGGAACCCAAGGTGGAGATGCCGTCGATCGTCGCGCGGTCCGCGCCGCCACTCGATCCGCAGCCGCTGCCCGCCGACCTTGACCAGCCGCTCTCGGCCTTCGATCCCGAAGCCATTCCCGAGCGTCCGCTGGCGCCGCCGCCGCCGCTCAAGCCGCTGCACCGCGCGCCATCGCCGGTGTTCGCCGAGGGCGAGCGGTTCGAGACCTTCGAGTTCACACCGTCGTCGCGTCCAGCGCTTGCTGCATCTGTCGCGCCCGTTGTCCCACCGCGCTCCGACAGCCTTGCCGCGCCCGAGACCGAGGCGAGCGTCCACGCGCTGCTCGACCGCCTTGAGCGCGGGATCGTCCGCCGCAGCGAGCAGGTTCCGGCAGCCGAAACCGAAACAGCCCCGGCGCCGCCGCCCGAGCCGTCGCCCGAACCGGAAGCACTGGGGCTGGAAGGCGCGCTCGCAGCGCTGCGCAAGCTCGCGGTCCGCGTCTAGGGTCTGGACCCTAGCAATCCTCCACGGTCAGCGCTTCGAGCTCGACCTCGGCCTGCGTGCCGATGCGCTGCTCGCCCGCCACCGCCAGATCGGCGACGAGATGGCCGCGCAGCCTGAACTCGGCCTCGGGTAGCGCCGCCAGCCAGCGGTCGAGCAGCGGAGATGCGGCCGCGGTGATCGTCATGCGGTGCCGCGCGCCGGTGAAGGTCGCGCTTGCCCAGCTTGTCCAGTCCGCAACGAGGATCGTCAGCGCGATCCCCTCCGCCTCCGCGCTGCGCGCCAGCGCGCGTTCGAGCTGCGTTCCGGCGTCAAGCCAGCAGCTCATGGCCGCGGCTCCGGCGGCGGGGGCGAGGCGAGGAACGCCTCGACTCGTGCCAGCGTACGCGCCCGCAATTCGCGCCCATTGCGCAAGTCGCCCACCAGGCGCGGGTCGCGCACCGCCAGCCGCCCGAATTTGGTTTGCGGCATGTCGTGCTTGCGCAGATACCGTTCCACCTTGCTCAAAATTGCCATCGACCACACCCGTTCCTTTCCCGCGATTCGACTCGGATGTTCATTAAATGTTCCCATTTCCAACTTGTCTAGGAAAAATCCTACGGCTATGGAGTGGACATGGAATCGATCGAGCAACGTGAGGCGCTGGAGCGCGCGGCGGCGGCGCGCGGGGAGTCGCTGGCGGCGCTGTCGCGGCTGATCGGGCGCAATGCCGCCTATCTCCAGCAGTTCGTGACGCGCGGCAGCCCGCGGCTGCTGGCCGAGGCCGACCGGCGCAAGCTGGCGCGCTATCTGGGGATCAGCGACGTGGCGCTCGGCGGTCCCGCGGCGGAGGGGCTGGTGCCGGTGGCGCGAGTCGATGCGGGCGCGGCGGCGGGGCGCGGGCGACTGGTCGAGAGCGAGCGGCGCAGCACGCTGCTGCTCGACCCGGCGCTGCTGCGGCGGCTGGGCGTGCGCGCCGACATGGCCTCGACCATCCGGGTCGAGGGCGCGTCGATGGAGCCGACCTTATGCGATGGCGACGAGATCCTGGTCGACGGTGCGCGGCGGGCGCTGGGCGCGCGGCCGGCGATCTATGTGTTCCGGCGCGAGGGGCTGGTGGCGGTCAAGCGCCTGCGCGCGATGGGCGGCGAGGTGGAGGTGGTGAGCGACAATCCCGCCTTCGCGGACGAGGTGGTGCCGGCGCGGGCCATCGACGTGGTGGGGCGGGTTGTGTGGCTGCACCGGGCGCTGGTCTAGGCGGTCGCCATCGCTTTGCGATCCTGTTTGGCAGCGGCGCGGAAGAAGGCGGCCGATGTCAGCCACAGCATGATGAAGACGGCGCTCCACAGCATGATCCTGGATGCACCACCCGGCAGGCTCGCGGTCGACGGCGCGGTTACGTAGGCCAGGCAGAGCAACGCCTGCATGATCGCGACACCGACCATGGTCCGCGCCATGCCCGCGGGGCGGAACCAGGCGGCGAACCAACCCACGCCCGTGGCCATGATCAGCATGAAGAAGCCCATGCCGCCGCCATCGTCGCGGACGATGGTGGTCCACACCGTCAGGAACGATGCCACGAATGCAACGGCAACGCCGCCACGGTAGTTCCAGCTTCCGCTCGCCCGTTCGCTTGATCCAGTCATGTGCTCGCCTCCTGTGGAATTGAGGGCCGTCGTGGCACAAGCGAGGATGACCAGCATGAGCGGAAGGTGAGGAAAGGCTGAGGAATGATCCTTGGCATCTTTACGGGGGTGAGCCGGTAAAGAAGAAGACCCTCCCCAACTCCTCCCGCGAAAGCGGGAGGGGCTATGTGAGCGGCGGTTACTCCAGCCCGAACAGCCGCTTCGCGTTGCCGTAGCGGATCTTTGCCTTCTCCTCATCCGTGAGAGCCAGCTTGTCGAGCGCGACGAGTGTCGCCGGGAGCGAGAGCTGGGGGAAGTCCGAGCCGAGCAGGACATTGTCGATACCGACATTGCGGATCGTCCACACGAACTCGTCCTGGATCGGCGAGCCGGCGGCGATGTTCACGCCCCCGGAGATGTCGAAATAGATGTTGTCGCCGAACAGATTCTCGGCGGTGCGCGCGAGCGGGAGGATGTTCCAGAAGCGGAAGTTGAGCGCGCCCATGTGCGCGAACAGGAACTTGGTCTTGGGCGCGGCCAGCGCGAGGTTGAACAATTTCTCGCAATCGTCGGGGACGATCGCGGCATTGTCCATCATCACCACCACGCCGAGTTCGCCCGCACGCTTCGCCAGCGTCAGCACGCGCGGGTCGGCGGCGTCGAAGCGCTGGGTGTGCGGGTGGATCTTGAGCACCTTGACCCCGCGTGCCGCCACCCGCTCGAGCTCGGCGACCGCGGCGGCGCCGTCATAAGGATGGACGGTCGCGACCGGCAGCATGCCGGGGTGCCGCGCGGCCATCGCGATCAGCGTGTCGTTGTTGGCGCGGGTCTCTTCGACCTTGCCCTCGGGCGCTTGGTGCGGGCCGCCGAACCACATTGCGCTGAAGCCGGCGACCTTGACGTTCGCGGCTTTGAGCTGCGCCTCGTAATCGGGGATCGACGCCTCGCCCTTGTGCAGGTGGACATGGGCGTCGAACACTTGCTCCTGGGCGAATGCCGGTCCCGATGCGGCCAGCAGGGCGCTGGCGAGCAACAGCGATTTCACGCGAGTCCCTCCGTTTCGATGCTTCGCTCAGCCGTCACGGCGCCGGGCGCGATCGAGCAGCGCCGCGATCAGCAGCAGCGCCAGCCCGACCCCCAGCCCCCCGATGAAGCCGAGCGAAGGCTGGCCCCTGAGTACCCCGATCACCGTCCCGACGATCAGGCTGAGGGCGAGCAGTGCGCCGCCGGCGATCGGGGCGCCCTTGGCGGCGGAGGCTGGCTTGCGGTCCATGGACGTGTCCTTGCCACGTCCCGCGGCGGGACGCCACCGTCCCGTTGCGGCACGGCTGGAACGGCGAAAAGCGTATGGTTTCTGTGAGTTTACCCTCGCAGAGCGCAGAAGAGCCGGGGTTCCCATAGCTGGCACGCGCAGTGCGTACTGTCGCGCATTCCCACGCCGGAGTGCCCCCGCTCATGTCGTCCGCCATGCCCTATCTCGCCGACCGCGCGCATGTGACCGACGCGGCGGAGCTGATGCAGCTATTCGGCGACGATGCGGGGTTCGAGGCGGCGGCGCGCGCGGACCGCTATCGCGACCTCGGTAACCACATCAATTTCTGCCGCTGGCGCCAGATCGAACGGCTGATCGTGCTGATGAGCGTCAACCGCGCGGTGGGCACGGTTCACTGATAGTGGCGTTGCGGCGGCGGCGACGGCTCCCTAGTTTGTAGGCATCGACCACGACAGGAGTAGCCGATGCGAACCCCCGAAGCCGTTGCCGGAATGCTGTGCCCCGTGTGCAAGACGGGTCTCCACATGAGCGACCGGCAGGGGATCGAGATCGATTACTGCCCGCAATGCCGCGGCATCTGGCTCGACCGCGGCGAGCTCGACAAGATCATCGAACGCAGCGGCGCGGGCGAAGCGCCGGCTGCGCCCGCAGCGCCCCAGGCGCCGCCTCCGCCGCCACAGCAACAGGGCGGACCATGGCAGCAGGGCGGGGGCTATCCGCAGCAGCAGGGCTATGGGCAGCAGGGTTACGGGCATGGCGGCTATGGCCAGGACCCGCGCTACTACAAGCACAAGCGCAAGAAGAGTTTCCTCGAGGACCTGTTCGACTGAGCCTGAATATCCTCCCCCTGGCGGGGGAGGATTAGGAATCAAACCAGCGCTCCCACCATCGCCTTCACTTCCATGAACTCGGCAAGCCCGAACTTGCCGTGCTCGCGGCCGTTGCCCGACTGCTTGTAGCCGCCGAAGGGCAGGCTGGGGTCGGGCTGGCCACCGTTCACATAGACCATGCCGGCGCGCAGGCGGGGGGCGACGCGCTTGACCTCGTCGGGCGAGCCGAACACCACCGCGGAGAGGCCGTAGTCGGTGTCGTTGGCGATGCGGACGGCCTCTTCCTCGTCCTTGTACGGGATGATCGTGACGACCGGGCCGAAGATCTCCTCGCGCGCGATCGTCATGTCGTTGCGCACGCCCGAGAAGAGCGTGGGCTTGACGAAATAGCCGGTCTCGACGCCATCGGGACGGCCGGGGCCGCCGGTTTCGAGCTTCGCGCCTTCCTCCATCCCCTTGCGGATCAGGCCCTGGATCTTCTCCCACTGCGTCTTGTTGACGACGGGCCCGATATGGCGGCCCTCCTCGGCGGGGTCGCCGGTCTCGACCGCCTTCATCACGCCGCTGGCGATCTGCGCGGCTTCGGCCGCCTGGCTCTCATGGACTAGCATCCGCGCGGGGGCGATGCAGCTCTGGCCCGAGTTCATCAGCACGCTGAACAGCCCGACCTGGACCGCCTTGCCGAGGTCGGCGCCGGGGAGGATCACGTTGGGCGATTTGCCGCCGAGCTCCTGGTGGACGCGTTTCACTGTGTCTGCGGCGTTCTTGGCGACCTGCACACCCGCGCGGGTCGAGCCGGTGAAGCTCACCATGTCGACGCCGCGGTGGCGGCTGAGCGCGGTGCCGACGCCGGGGCCGTCGCCCTGGACGAGGTTGAACACGCCCGCGGGAACGCCGGCCTTGTCCATGATCTCGGCGAAGATCGCGGCGCAGGATGGGGCTTCCTCGCTGGGCTTGAGCACCATCGTGTTCCCGGCGGCGAGCGCCGGGGCGACCTTGGCGACGATCTGGTTCATCGGCCAGTTCCACGGCGTGATCAGCGCGACGACGCCGATCGGTTCGTGGACGACGAGGCTGTTGCCAATCTGCTCCTCGAACTGGAAGTCGCGCAGCGCCTTGATCGTCGACATGAGGTGGCCGATGCCGCTGCCGACCTGCGCAGTCCTGGCGAGCGAAATAGGCGCGCCCATCTCGGCGGCGATCGCTTCGGCGAGGTCGCCGACACGGTTCTTGTACTCGGCGAGGATCGCTTCGAGCAGGGCGAGCCGCTCTTCTACGCTGGTGCGCGAGAAGGTCTCGAACGCCGACTTGGCCGCGGCGACGGCCTTGTCGACGTCCGCCTCCGAGCCGAGGGTGATTTCGGCGACGGCGGCTTCGGTCGCGGGATTGATCACCTCGTGGCGCGTGCCGCCCTCGCTTTCGACCCACTCACCACCGATATAGTGCCTGAGATAGCTGCGCATCCTCGCCTCCGGATTTTCCAAGATCGGGTATGGCGGATTAGATGGCGGCGGAACCGAAGGGTTGCAACCCGAAACTGGAGGCGAGTGCATGGCGCGTGTGGCGGTGATCGAGAAGACCGGCGGACCCGAGGTGATCGAGTGGGTCGAGCGCGACCTGCCGCCGCCCGGACCGGGCGAGGTGCGCGTGCGGCACACGGCGGTGGGGCTCAATTTCATCGACACCTATCACCGCTCGGGCCTCTATCCGGTGCCGCTGCCGAGCGGGCTCGGGAGCGAGGCGGCCGGGGTGATCGAGGCGGTGGGCGAAGGGGTGGCTTCGCTTGCGCCGGGTGACCGGGTGGCGACCTTCGGGCCGGGGATGGGCGCCTATGCTTCCGAGCGGAACGTGCCGGCGGAGATATTGGTAAAGCTGCCCGATGCGATCTCCGACGAGATCGCGGCAGCGGTGATGCTGAAGGGCTGCACCGCGGAGTATCTGATCGAGCGCGCGGCGAAGGTGCAGGCCGGGATGACCGTGCTGGTCCACGCGGCGGCGGGCGCGACCGGGCAGTTGCTGGTGCAGTGGCTCAAGCATCTCGGCGCGAGCGTGATCGGGACCGTAGGATCGGCGGAAAAGGCGGCGCGCGCCCGGTCGATCGGCGCGGACCATGTGATCGAGTACAAGAGCGAGGACATCGCCGAACGCGTGCGCGAGATCACCGGGGGCGCGGGCGTGCCGGTGGTGCTCGACGGGGTCGGCGGATCGACCTGGGAGGCCTCGCTCAAATCGGCGGCGCGGCGCGGGCTGATCGTGAGCTTCGGCAATGCCGGCGGGCCGGTGGAGGGCGTCAACCTCGGCGTGCTGAGCCGCCACGGTTCGCTGTTTGTCCACCGGCCGACGCTGTGGGATTATTACGTGACGCCGGCGGAGCGTGCGACAGGCGTGGCGCGATTGTTCGAGTTGGTCGCCAGCGGCGTGCTCAACGTCGAGATCGGCCAGCGGTTCGCGCTGGAGGACGCCGCCGAGGCGCACCGCGCAATCGCGGCGGGCGAGACCATGGGCGCGACGCTGCTGGTGCCGTAACCGTAACTCCTCCCCCGGAGGGGAGGTGGCATCGCGAAGCGATGACAGAGGGATATTCTCCCCACGCGACACCGTTTGCCGAAACTACCCTCCACCATGCTTCGCATGGTTCCCCTCGCCCTCCGGGTGAGGAACGAAGAGTCTCAGCGCTTTTCCTTGCTCAGCCGCGTGATGAACGCGGCACTGCGCAGCGCCTGGAGCGGGATCGAGGTCAGGTCGATCCACTCACCTTCGGCATGCGCGCCACCACCGGCGGCGCCGAGCCCGGCGAGTGTGTCGACATCCGCCGCGACGAAGGCGCTGTCGGCGGCGCCGCGGCGCGCGGGGTCCATCTCGGCCATTTCGGGGAGCTTGAGCTCGCGGTTGATGACGTTGAGCTTGGCCAGCAGCGCGCGGTTGCCGTCAGTCGGCGCCATCGGCGGATAGCCGTCCTGGAAATCGAGCTTGGCGCTGGTGCCGGGCAAGCTCTTGGCGACGATCGCCAGCATTGCGGCGCGGGTCCTGGCCTCCTGCTCCGGCGTGAGCGCGCGCAGGTCGCCGCGCGCGACAGCTTGCTCGGCGACGATGTTGGTCTTGCCGCCGGCGCTGACCTGATAGTTGTTCGCGGCGAGCGTCGCGGGGGTGCCCGCGGCCATCACGCCGACGTTGAAGGTCAAATTCTGTTCGGGCAGCGTGCGGCGGAACTCGTCGAGGATACGCGCCAGCTCATAGGCCGCGCCATAGCCCAGGCTCGCGCCGAACACGCCGCTCGAGTGCCCGGTCTTGCCGGCGGTGGTGAGCGTCCAGTTGGTCGAGCTGCGGCGCGCGACGGTGCCGGTGTCCTTGCCGTCCTCGCGCGCGAGATTCTCATATTCGAGTGCGACATCGGCCCATTTGCCCGCGGCGATCAGGTCGCGCCGCGCAATCGCGAGCGGGGCGCCGGTGCGCTCCTCGTCACCGGTCAGCACGATCTTGATGTCGGCGCCCTTGAGCGTGCCGGCCGCCTGCATCGCGCGCATCGCGGCGATGATCACGACGACCCCGCCCTTGTCGTCGCCGACGCCGGGGCCGCTGGCGCGGTCGCCCTCGCGGACGAATTTCTGGAAGGGCGATTCGGGCTCGAACACCGTGTCGAGGTGGCCGATCAGCAGGATGCGCTTGCCGCGGCCATTGCCCTTGTGCGTTGCGATCAGGTGCCCGGCGCGGCCGGTTTCCTTCATGTCGATCCACTCGACCTGGAAGCCGAGCGGTTTGAGCTCGGCCCGGACCATCGCGCCGACCTTGGTCACCCCGTCGAGGTTGAGCGAGCCCGAGTTCTGGTTGACCAGCTTCTCGAGCAGCGCGACGTGGCGCTCAGTCTCGGCGGCGACGGTGGCCGCCATCTTCTGTTCAACGCCGTTCTGCGCAGCGGCGGGGAGGGCTAGAAGGAGGGCGAGCGGGGCGAGAGCGCGGAACATGCGGTCGTTAAAGCGGTTGGCTGCGCGCGCCGCAAGCCTCAGCCGGGCGTCACCATGAAGATCTCGCCGTCGAGATCGACGATGTAGAGGTTGCCCGCCGCATCCTCGCCGAACGAGGCGAGCTGGTTGATCGTGCCGGCATCGGGGGTGAAGTCGGTATTGCGGCGTTCATAGCTGCTCGACGCGAGTGTGCTGCCTGCGACGAGCGAGGTTGCGGGCACGCTCCAGATATTGCCGCTGATGAAATCGCCGAAGACATAGGCGCCGATCAGCGAGGTGACGGGGCCGCGATAGACATAGCCGCCGATCACCGAGCGGCCCTGACGCGGTCCGGTGCCGTGCGTATATTCGGTGACCGGCGCGGTCAGGCCGGCGGGCGCGGTGCCGCTGAACGGCTGGGTCCCCTCAAGGAAGCGCCAGCCGAAGTTAAGGCCGGGCTGGTCGGGGCGCAGCACGTCGATCTCCTCGCGCGCGCCCTGGCCGACATCGCCGATGATCAGCCGGCCGTCGGGGGCGAACGAGGCGCGGAACGGATTGCGCAGCCCGAACGCGAAGACATGCGGGTCGCCGCCCCCCGCAAGAAAGGGATTGCCGGGAGCGGGGACATAGTTGCCGCCGCTCTGGGCGAGCCGCAGGATCTTGCCGAGGCGGACATTGGTGTTTTGCGCGTTGTTGCCCGGATCGCCGCTGCCGCCGCCGTCGCCAATCGCCATATAGAGATGCCCGTCCGGCCCGAAACCGAGCCAGCCGCCATTATGGTTGTTGTTGGTGGGATGCGGCGTGCGCAGCACCACGATGTAGGGCGCGGCCGGGCTGCTCAGCGAGAGCGAACGGAGCTCGACCGCGCCATCAGGGGCGGTGGCGACGACCAGCGCCTCGCCATAGGTGGCCGGCGCATTGGTGTTGACGACAAGGCCGAGCAGGCCGCGCTCGCCGTCGGTCGCCAGGCTGCCCACGGTGCGCACCAGCGTCTTCACGCCCGTTGCCGGATCGAGCCGCAAGATGCCGCCGCCCTTCTCGACGACATAGACCTGCGCCGAGCCGGGGATCGGCGCGACATAGAGCGGCTGGCTGAAGCCGGCACCGACGCGACGCACCGCGATGCCCTCGCGGCTGTCGGTGACGGTGATCGCGACGTCCTGCGTGGCGGTGAGCGAGCCGTCGCTGACCTGCAGCTGGACGCGATAGACATTGTCGCCATCGGCATCGGCGGGCAGCTCGAAGTTCGGCGCGGGCGCGAAGGTCAGCGCGCCGGCGGGGGTGATGGTGAAGCGCGTGGCGTCGGCGCCGCCGGCGATCGAGAAGGTGAGCGGGTTGCCGTCGGGGTCACTCGCGGTGGCGGTATAGGCGGCGGCTGTGTTCTCCGCGACCGAAGCGGTCGTGGCGGAGGTGAAGGTCGGCGCGCGGTTAGTGGGGGGCGGTGTGGGGGTTGGCGTGGGCGTGCCGCCTCCGCCATTCCCGCCGCTGCTGCACCCGGCGGCCAGCGCCGCCATGCCGAGGATGACCAGCCGCATCATTTCCTCCCGTCGTGACACAGCCGAAACGCGTGAGCGCAGCTTTGTTCCCGCGGGCCGGGAAGAGTCGTGGTTAGCGGAGAATGACCGCGCGGGCGGGCCGCGCGGTCACGGTATCAGTCGAGGCCCAGCGCGGCCTTGATGTCGGCCCAGGCGGCGAACTTGAAGTTCTGTGCCTTGGGCGGGTTGTAGCCGTCCTGCGCGATGAACAGGCCGCCGGGATAATCGGGACCGAAATCGCCGGTGATCACTTCGATCCCGTCGGTTTCCTCGGTCGAGCCGAACTTGCCCGCGGCGACGCGGAAACGGCCGACATAGGTCTCGTCGGACAGGCGATAGACGGCATAGGCGTGGTCGCCCTGGCTCGAGACCAGGAGATAGCCGCCATTGCCCTCACCCTCGGCTGCGAGGGCGACGCCCTCGACATCGATGGTGAGGTTCTGGCCATCCGCCGCGGCGATCTTCGCGCCCGCGACCGCGCCCGCGGCGCGCGCGTCGAAGCGCCATACGCCGGCATTCTCTTCGCCGACATAGAGGCGGTGGGTGCGCTCGTCGGCGACACAGCCTTCGGATTGCGTCGCGAGCTTCATCGTGCGGACGAGCTTGCCGGTGGGCGCCGCACCCGACAGATCGAGCTCGAACTGGCGGATGGTGCCGTCCTTGATCACGTTGAAGGCGTGGAGCTTGCCGGCCCCTGTACCGGTTTCTGGGCGGTAGAGGCACACGCCATAGGCCTCGCCCGCGCCAACCGGCACGGTGCCAAGCGGCACGAGCTTCGCGGCCGCGGTGTCGAGGCGGAACAGCGCGAGCTTGGCATTCTTGCGATCGTTGCGGTCGCTCGCCGCGACGATCACGCCGGCGTCGCCCATGTCCTTGAGATCGACATTGTTGACCTGGCCCGCGTCGATGAAGAAGCGGTCCTTGCCGCTCAGGTCATAGACGTGGAGCCCGGCCTTCTTGTCGGTGCCGACGATCAGGCTGGCGGCGGGGTCCGCCGCGTTGCGCCAGATCGCGGGATCGTCCGCGGCGTCGGCATTGGCGGTGCCGACCGCCTCGGTCTCGCCGCGCGCCTGGATCATCTGGGCGGGGGTGGTGGGAACGACCGGGACCTGAGCCCCGGTCGAGGCGCAGCCTGCCGCCGCGAGCGGCAGCAGGCTGATCATCAGGGCGTTCTTCAGCATCAGAAGGCGAGACGTGCTATGACCTGGAACACCGGGCCAGCATTCTCGCGCTCGAGCTCATATTCTTCGTAGTCGTTGCGTGCCTTCTGGCCATCGATGGTGTTGAACTTGTCGAAGGCTTCGCGCTTCTCGCCGTCGAGCAGGTTGGAGCCGACCGCGCGGATGGTGATGTTCTTGCCGAAGCGCTTCTCGACGAACACTTCCAGGTCCGCGCCATAGGTGGTGGTGATCTCTTCCAGATAGTTGCGGTCGAGCGCGCCGCCCTGCTTGCGGTAGGTCGCGCCGAACGCCGCGCCGAAGCTCGGGAAGTTCTGGATGAAGCCGAAATTGTAGACATAGTCGGACTGACCGTTGAAGCGGCGCTCGCCGAACTCGTCGGTGATTTCGCTGTCGAGCAGCGAGAAGTTGCCGAACACGCCGGTGTCGGGCAGGCCAAGGAAGCCGAGGCTGGTCGAGAGGTCGAACTCGATGCCATAGACCTTGCCGTCGCCGGTATTGGCGGGGGTGTAGACGAAGGTGCCGGGGCCGTTGCTGCCTTCTTCCTGGGTGTTGACGACCTCGATCAGGTCCTGGACGTCGCGATAGAAGAAATTGATCCCGATCACGCCGGTCGCGCCGATGCGGTGTTCGTAACCGAGGTCCGCGCCCCATGCCGATTCGGGCCTGAGGAAGGGATTGCCGGCGAGGTCATTGTCGCCGATCTCTTCAAAGATACCCGGCGTGATATGGTCGAAGCGCGGGCGGCGGACGGTGCGCGCGCCCGAGACGGTGATGCGGCCGCCATTGCCGACGTCGATCTTCGCCGAAGCGCTGGGCAGCAGGTGATCATAATCCTGCCGCACGGACAGGCCGTCGACCCGGTTGCTGATGCGGCTGTTGGTGTTCTCCCAGCGCAGGCCGACTTCCCACCGTACCGCGCCGGTATCACCCTCGACTAGCGCGAACACATCCTTGCGCTCTTCCTTGACCCGGCTGTCGGCGGTCGGGGCGAAGCCGACAAAGCCGCCGACATAGAGCTCGGGGCTCAGCTCGAACTGGCTGTAGCTGGTGTGGAAGGCAGTCGCGAGGTTGAAGCGCTGGCGCGTCGCTTCCTCGACGTCGGCATTGCGGACCTTGTTCTGATAGAAACCGCCGAACGCCAGGTCGATATCCTCGCCGAGCGGCGCCTTGTGCTCGAAGCCGGCGCTGAGCTCGGTATCGACGATATGCGTGTCGAAGCGGTCGCCGGTGAAGCGCGGCGCGGCGCGATCAAACTCGATCTCGTTCTCGGTCTCCCACTGCTCGTCGTTCATCTTGGCGTAGCCGAACTTGAGCTTGGTCTCGCCCGCTGACCATTCGTGGCTGACCTTGGCGCCGATCGAGTAGTTATACTGGTCGATATTATTGATGTTCGAGTTATCAACCAGCAGGTTGCCGCCCGCGCCGTTGCGGATCGAACCGCCCGAACCGGTGGCCGAATTATATTCGAACGAACGCTCGGTCTCGAGGCGGTCGGTGCGGACATAGAAGCCGCTGAGCTCGAAATCGGTGGTCTCACTTTCGATGCCGTAGCTGGCGTTGAAGGCATAATCGGTGCCGTCGCGGACGTCCGACTGATCCTCGCGGTTCTGCAGCGTGCCGCCCGGCTCGTCGAAGCGCAGGCTGAACTTTTTCTTGGGGTTGTAGCGCCCCTGCACATTGGCGCCGAGCAGCAGACGGCCCGGACCGGCCTTCGTCCCCAGCACCGCGCCGAGGCTCGGCTTCACCTCGCCATCGTCGAAGAACAGGCCGCCCGCGCGGATATAGCCGCCGTCGAGCTGGTAGCCGTCGCGCAGCACGATGTTGAGCGTGCCGGCGATCGCGTCGCCAGTGCGGCGCGCCGAGGAGGAGCGGACGATCTCGACCTGCTTGATCAGCTCGGCCGGGATGCGGTCCATGAAGAAGCCGCGGTCGGCCTGGTTGCCCGGCACCTTCTCGCCGTTGATCAGGATCTGGGTATAGCCCGGATCGAGGCCGCGCAGGCGGGGCCCATCGCTCTCGATCACGTCGGAGAGGAAGGTGACCGAGGGGACGCGCTTGAGCGCATCGCCGGCCGTCAGCGGCTCGAAACGCTGGAAGAATTCATTGTCATAGACCAGCTCGGGCTCGGCGCCCTCGGTGCGGTTGCGATAGGCGATGGTGCCGTTGACGACGACGTCGGCGGCGGTCTCGATCTCGCCGGTCGCGGGGGCCGGCTGGGCGTCCGCGTCGGTGGTCTGCGCGGCGGCGGGTGCGGCGAGCGAAAGGGCAAGCGCAGGCAGGCTGGCGCCCGCGAGGGTGGCGAAGATCGAGCTGGTGTTCATGGGATCCCCCGATTGAGTCGAGGGCGCGACTAGGGCTGGCAGGTGTCAGTCAGGTGCGATTCGTGTTTCGGTTTGATTGCAAAACGATGACGATCATATGACGTTGCACAGGCGACACGTTTTCGTCGCATGGGCAACGAAAACGCCCGGACCTTTGCAGGTCCGGGCGTCTCGCTGTCCGGCGCCGCTCCCCCCCGGGAGGCGGCGCTTGGGAACGGGGTTCGGCTCAGGCCGAATAGTACATGTCGAACTCGACCGGGCTCGGGGTCATCTCCCAGCGGGCGACTTCGGCGCGCTTGAGCTCGATATAGGCGTCGATCTGGTCCTTGCCGAACACGTCGCCCTTGAGCAGGAAGTCCATATCGGCCTCCAGGCTGTCGAGCGCCTCGCGCAGCGAACCGCACACGGTCGGCACTTCGGCCAGTTCCTCAGGCGGCAGGTCGTAGAGGTTCTTGTCCATCGGGTCGCCCGGATGGATCTTGTTCTGGATGCCGTCGAGGCCGGCCATCAGCAGCGCGGCATAAGCGAGATAGGGGTTGGCCAGCGCATCGGGGAAGCGGAACTCGACGCGCTTCGCCTTGGTGCCCGCGCCGTACGGGATGCGGCACGAGGCCGAACGGTTGCGCGACGAATAGGCGAGCAGCACCGGCGCCTCATAGCCCGGCACCAGCCGCTTGTAGCTGTTGGTGGTCGGGTTGGTGAAGGCGTTGAGCGCCTTGGCGTGCTTGATCACGCCGCCGATGAAGTAGAGGCACATCTCGCTGAGGCCGGCATAGCCATTGCCCGCGAACAGCGGCTTGCCGCCGTCCCAGATCGACATGTGGGTGTGCATGCCCGAGCCGTTATCTTCCTTGATCGGCTTGGGCATGAAGGTCGCGGTCTTGCCATAGGCATGCGCGACCTGGTGCACGACATACTTGTAGATCTGCATGCGGTCGGCGGTCTGGACCAGCGTACCGAAGGTCAGGCCGAGCTCGTGCTGCGCGGCGGCGACCTCATGGTGGTGCTTGTCGCAGGGCAGGCCCATTTCGAGCATGGTCGAGACCATCTCGCCGCGGATGTCGACGGCGCTGTCGACCGGCGCGACGGGGAAATAGCCGCCCTTGGCGCGGGGGCGGTGGCCCATGTTGCCGCTCTCATACTCCTTGGACGAATTGCCCGGCAGCTCGATGTCGTCGAGCGCGTAATAGCTGGTCGAATAGCTGTTCTCGAAACGGACGTCGTCGAACATGAAGAACTCGGCCTCGGGGCCGACATAGACGGTGTCGCCGATGCCGAGCGACTGGAGATAGGCCTCCGAGCGCTTCGCGGTCGAGCGCGGGTCGCGGGCATAGAGCTCGCCGGTCGAGGGCTCGACGATGTCGCACACCAGGATCAGCATCGGGGTGGCGCTGAACGGATCGACCCACACGGCGTCCAGATCGGGCTTGAGGATCATGTCCGACTCGTTGATCGCCTTCCAGCCCTCGATCGACGAACCGTCGAACATCAGGCCGTCGGTCAGCTCGTCCTCGCCGATCACGCCGGCGACCATGGTCAGGTGCTGCCACTTGCCCTTGGGGTCGGTGAAGCGCAGGTCGATCCACTCGATCTCCTGATCCTTCACCATCTTCAGAATGTCGGCGGCGGTGTTAGCCATTGGAACCAAGCCCCTTTCTCTCGCTTGTCAGAACCGGCAGCTGCCGGAGAATCATATTGCGCCGCAGCGCAGTTTCGTGAAATTTTTGCAGTGCGTCAAATTGCCCGATCAAATCGCGTTGTCGTCGCGCTCCCCGGTGCGGATGCGCAGCGCCGTCTCGACCGCGGTGACGAAGATCTTGCCGTCGCCGATCCGGCCGGTCTGCGCGGCGGTGGCGATCGCCTCGACCACGCGGTCGGTCAGCGCATCCTCGACCACCACTTCGAGCTTCACCTTGGGCAGGAAGTCGACGACATATTCCGCGCCGCGATAGAGCTCGGTATGCCCCTTCTGGCGCCCGAAGCCCTTGGCCTCGGTCACGGTGATCCCGGACACCCCCACCTCGTGCAGCGCCTCCTTCACCTCATCGAGCTTGAACGGCTTGATGATGGCTTCGATCTTTTTCACGGCCTTCCCCTGCTTTATGGGCCTTCATGTCTCGCGGGCTTGTCCGCTCGCCTGGTCCCGCGCCGATGCTGGCGAAGGCGCGGGAAAGGATCAAGCGAAACGCCCCTCGGCGCGCGGGTTGCACGAGCCGTGCCAAGATTCGCACTGCGGGAATCCGCGGACGGGCGGCGGCAGCGCGCGGCGGCGTGCCTAACAATTGGGCAGCAGGCGGCAAATCCTGCGCGATTGCGGGGCAACCTTGCGGGCGGTGGAACGGGGGTGTAGCGGTTCGCTATAACACCTGATCGGGGACTCTCCGCATGCGCTTCGCCACGTTGCTGTTCGCTTCGCTGCTCGCCAGCACCGCCGTTTCCGCCACGCTGACGCAGCAGGTTCCGCCGCCGGCGGCGCAGCCGGACGAGAGCGTGGAGGATGCGAAGCTGCGCAAACTGTTCCACGACAGCGACGAGGCGCTGCTCAAGCGCCAGCCGCTGCAGGCGATCTTCCGCGGCGACCTGCGCTATGCCGACCGGCTCGGCACCTATTACACCGACGCCTTCAACGCCGCGGAGAAGGCGGCCGCGGAGGCGGACCTCGCCGGACTCAAGCGGATCGACCGCGCGAAGCTGAACCCGGTCAACCGCATCGCCTATGACGTGTTCAAGGCGGATCAGGAACGCAGCCTCAAGGGATTTCGTCCCGCGATCCTCGGCGTCACCAAATATCTGCCGATCGATCATTTCAACGGCTTCCAGACCTTCTACCCCGACTTCGCCTCGGGGCAGGGGGCGGCGCCGTTCAAGACGGTGCTCGACTACGAGAACAATCTGAAGCGCAACGCCGAATATGCCGCGACCTACGACCGGGTGATCGGCCTGTTCCGCGAGGGGATGAAGCGCAAGATCGTCCAGCCCAAGCTGGTGGTGCGCAACATGATCGGCCAGTTCGACAGACTGATCGCGCAGGGCGTCGAGGGTTCGGTGTTCTACGCGCCGGTCAAGAAGTTCCCCGAGGGCGTGAGCGAGGCCGATCAGGCGCGGCTGCGCGCGGCCTATGCGGCGCAGGTCAAGGACGTGCTGATCCCGGCGCACAAGCGCATCCGCGACTTCTTGGCGAACGAGTATCTCGCGGCGGCGCGCGACAGCGTCGGCACTTCGGCGCTGCCGGGCGGCGCGGCGGTGTACGCCTACGCAATCGAGAGCAACACCACGCTGCCGCTGACCGCGGACCATGTCCACAATCTCGGCCTGTCGGAGGTCAAGCGCATCCTCGCCGAGATGGAGGTGCAGAAGGCCAAGGTCGGGTTCACGGGCACGCTGCCCGAATTCTTCACCTTCCTGCGCACCGACCCGCAGTTCCAGCCCAAGAGCGCCGAGGCGCTGCGCGAGGGGTATGAGGCGATCGGCAAGCGAGTCGACGCACGGGTGCGCGAGCAATTCTCGCTCATCCCCAAGACCCCGCTCGAGATCCGCCCGGTGCCTGACTATCGCGCCGAGGGCGACGCGGCGGGCAGCTATGTCCAGGGCACGCCCGACGGGTCGCGGCCGGGGGTGTTCTTCTACAACACCCACGATCTTCCGGTGCGCTACACCTGGGGGATGGAGACGCTCTACCTGCACGAGGCGGTGCCGGGGCATCACTTCCAGATCAGCCTGGCGCAGGAGAATGACAAGCTGCCCGCCTTCATGCGTTTCGGCGGCAACACTGCCTTCGTCGAGGGCTGGGCGCTCTATGCCGAGACGCTGTACAAGGAGCTGGACGTCGCGGTTGAGCCGTACCAGCGGATGGGCGGCCTTTCCGACGAGATGCTGCGCGCGATGCGGCTGGTGGTCGACAGCGGGCTCCACGCCAAGGGCTGGAGCCGCGAGCAGGCGATCGACTATATGCTCGCCAACTCGCCGATGCCCAAGACCGACGCGGTCGCCGAGGTTGAGCGCTACATCGCGATTCCGGGGCAGGCGCTGGCCTACAAGGTCGGGCAGCTGACGATCCTCAAGGCGAAGGCCAAGGCCAGGGCGGCGCTGGGCGACAAGTTCGACCCGCGCGCCTTCCATGCGGTGGTGCTCGATACCGGCGCGCTGCCGATGCCGGTGCTGGAGAAGAAGATCGACGACTGGATCGCAGCGCGGAAGTAAGGCCGCGTCGGCGGGTCAGATCGCTTGGCCCGCCGCCCAGCCGCTCGCCCAGGCCCATTGGAAATTGTAGCCGCCGAGCCAGCCGGTGACGTCCACGCCCTCGCCGATCGCGTAGAGGCCGGGGACGTCGCGCGCTTCCATCGTCTGGGATGACAGACCCGCGGTGGCGATGCCGCCGATCGTCACTTCGGCCTTGGCGTAGCCTTCGGTACCATTGGGGTGGAAGCGCCAGGCGGCGAGGCGGCGCTCGGCTTCGGCGAGCTTCTTGTCGGGAGTGTTGGCGAGTTCGGTATCGAGCGCGAGCTGGTCGGCGAGCGTGTCGGCGAGGCGGTTGGGGAGGGCATCGCCGAGCAGCTTGCGTAGCGTGGCGCGGGGCTGGGCGCGCTTGGCCTCGACCAGCCAGCCGGCGCCGCGATCGGGCAGGAAGTCGATCTCGACTGGCTCGCCGTGGCGCCAATAGGAGCTGATCTGGAGGATGGCAGGGCCGGAGAGGCCGCGATGGGTGAACAGGGCGGCTTCACGGAACTTCGCCTTGCCCGCGCGCGCCTCGACTGGCGCGGCGACGCCGGAGAGGTCGCGGAACAGCACTTCGCCGCCGCCGAGCGTGAGAGGGACGAGCGCAGGGCGCGGCTCGACGATCTTGAGGCCGAACTTGCGCGCGAGATCATAGGCGAAGCCGGTCGCGCCCATCTTGGGGATCGAAGGGCCGCCCGTGGCGAGGACGAGGGCGGGAGCCTCCGCCTGGCGTTCGCCGACCGTCACGCGATAGCGGCCGTCGGCGTGGATTACGTCGCGGACGGCTTGGCCAAGCGCGATCTCGACCCCGCCGGCCTCGCATTCGGCGAGCAGCATCGCGACGATCTGCTTCGCGCTGCCGTCGCAGAAGAGCTGGCCCAGCGTCTTCTCGTGCCAGGCGATGCCATGGCGCTCGACCAGGGCGATGAAGTCGTGCTGGGTATAGCGGTGCAGCGCCGACTTGGCGAAATGCGGGTTGGTGGAGAGATAGCGGTCGGGCGCGGTGTGGAGGTTGGTGAAGTTGCACCGCCCGCCGCCCGAGATCAGGATCTTCTTCCCCACCTGATCGGCATGATCGATCAGCAGCACGCGGCGGCCGCGCTGGCCGGCGGTGAGGGCGCACATGAGGCCAGCCGCCCCCGCGCCGAGGATGATGGCGTCGTAATTTGTCGGCGGGGTGGTCAGCTTCGCACTCCTTCGTCACCCGGCCCTGTGCCGGGGTCCACCGGGAGGCAAACGCTGGCTTCGAGCCTCTTGCGCGGGATTTGCGGCACCGTGGACCCCGGCACAAGGCCGGGGTGACGGTTGGGGGGTGAAGGGCGTGGACCTACCGCAATTTCGCGATCGACAGCCCGTCGGCCTTGGCGCGGTCCTTGACCGATTCCTCGCTGCGGGTCAGCGCCTTGGCGATGGCTTTCAGCGCCATGCCCTTCTTGGCTAGCGTGTGCAGCTTCTGCACCTCATCCGGCCGCCAGGGCTGACGGTGCCGCTCGAACTTGCCTTCTGCCATCAGGCGTAAGGCGGCTGGTGCAGGCCTGTCGGGCTCTGCGTGAAGATCTCGCAGCCGTCCTCGGTGATGCCGATCGAATGCTCGAACTGCGCCGAGAGCGAGCGGTCGCGCGTCACCGCGGTCCAGCCGTCGTCGAGCAGCTTCACGTCGGGGCGGCCGATGTTGATCATCGGCTCGATCGTGAAGAACATGCCGGGGCGCAGCTCGGGGCCGGTGCCGGGGCGGCCGACATGGACCACCTCGGGCGCGTCGTGAAACACGCGGCCGAGGCCATGGCCGCAGAAGTCGCGGACGACGCCGTAGCGGTGTTTCTCGGCATATTTCTGGATGGCATGGCCGACATCGCCCATCGTGTTGCCGGGCTTGGCCTGCTCGATGCCGAGCATCAAGCACTCATAGGTGACGTCGACCAGGCGCTTCGCCTTCAGGGGGACGTTCCCGACCAGGTACATGCGGCTGGTGTCGCCGTGCCAGCCATCGAGCAATGGCGTCACGTCGATGTTGACGATGTCGCCGTCCTTGAGCGTCTTCGGGCCGGGGATACCGTGGCACACGACATGGTTGATACTAATGCAGCAGCTATGCGTGTAGCCGCGATAGCCGAGCGTCGCGGGCACCGCGCCGCCGTCGAGCATGCGCTGGCGCACGAAATCGTCGAGCTCCTGCGTGGTCACGCCGGGCACGACGTGCGGCACCAGCGCGTCGAGGATTTCGGCCGCGAGCCGGCCGGCGGCGCGCATGCCGGCGAACCCGTCCGGGCCATAGAGCTTGATCGCCCCGTCGCGGGCGAAATTGGTGTCGGCGGTCACGGCAACATATTCGGTCATCGCGGCGATATAGGGGAAAAGCCGCCGCTTTGCGAGACCGCCGGGGCGAGCTATGGCCGCTCCATGAGCGAGCGCATCTGGACCGCGGGCCTGGTGGTGATCGGCGACGAGATCCTCTCGGGCCGCACGCAGGACAAGAATGTCGCGCAGATCGCGGTGTGGCTCAACGTCCAGGGCATCCGCCTCGCCGAGGTGCGGGTGGTACCCGACATTGAGTCGCGCATCGTCGAGGCGGTGAACGCGATCCGTACCACCTATGACTATTGCTTCACCACCGGCGGCATCGGCCCGACGCATGACGACATCACGGTCGATGCGATCGCCGCAGCATTGGGCGTGCCGGTGGTCGTTCATCCGGGCGCGCGGGCGCTCATGGAGCGCTATTACGAGACCCGCGGCGGGCTGACTGAGGCGCGGCTGCGCATGGCGCGCGTGCCGGAGGGCGCGGAGCTGATCCCCAACCGGATGTCGGGCGCGCCGGGCATCCGTATCGGCAATTTGTTCATCCTCGCCGGCGTGCCGCACATCACCGCGGGCATGCTCGACGCGCTCACCGGCACGCTCGAGGGCGGGCGGCCGGTGGTCAGCGCGACGATCGGCTGCTGGGTTGCCGAGAGCGAGATCGCCGGACTGCTCGGCGAGACCGAGAAGGCGTTCGAGGGCGTGGCGATCGGCAGCTACCCCTTTTTCCGCGAAGGCCGCACCGGAGCGAATTTCGTGGTGCGCGCGACCGACCCGGCGCTGGTCGAGGCGTGCATCGGGCAGCTCGGCGTGCAACTCGCCGCCGCGGGATATGAGATCGTGCCCGGCGGAATCTGACGCCCGCCCTTTACGTGCGATGCTGTACTGATATGGTAACACAGTTCGTCGTTGCTGAGGGGATCAACATGAAGATGAAACGGTGGATGGCGGCGCTTGCGCTGGCCGGGGCGGCGTTGCCGCTCGGCTTGGCGGCATCGCCCGCAGCGGCGCAGGGGGCCGCGCAGAAGCTGTCGGTCGAGACGCAATATTTCACGCTGTCCAATGGCCTGCGCGTGGTGCTGGCGAAGGACACGATCTCGCCCACCGTCACGGTCGGCGTCTATTACGGCATCGGCTTTCGCATCGAGCCGCGCGAGCGCACCGGCTTCGCCCACCTGTTCGAGCATCTGCTGTTCCAGGGATCGAAGAACGCGCCCAAGGGCGTGCACATCAGCACGATCAGCAATGCCGGCGGCATCCTCAACGGATCGACCCGCTACGACTTCACCAACTATTTCGAGGTCGTTCCGTCGAACGCGCTCGAGCGCATGCTGTGGCTCGAGGCGGACCGCATGGCGAGCCCGGTGATCAACGAAGAGGTGCTCAAGAACCAGCAGGGCGTGGTCGGCAACGAGGTCAAGGTCAACGTCCTCAACCAGCCCTACTCCACCTGGCCGTGGATCGACCTGCCGATGCTGGCCAACACCAACTGGTACAACAGCCATAACTTCTACGGCGAGCTGAAGGAGATTGAAGCGGCGACGGTGGCCGATGCCAGCCAGTTCCACGACGCCTTCTACAAGCCGTCCAACGCGGTGCTCGTGGTCGCGGGCGACATCGACTATGCGGCGACGCGCGCGATGATTGAGAAATATTTCGGCTGGATGCCCAAGGCGCCCCCGGCCAAACTCCCCGATATCAGCGAGCCGCGCCAGACGCAGGAGAAGTTCAAGAGCCGCGTCGACAAGCTGGCGCCCAAGCCCGGCTGGGCGGCGGGCTATCACGTACCGCCACGCGGGACGCCCGAATGGTATGCGATGGGCCTGATCGACCAGATTCTGGTCAAGGGGCAGGACAGCCGCCTCTACCGCAAGCTGGTCGCCGACACCGGCATCGCCGGCGAGGTCGGCGGCGGGATCAACTTCCCGCTCGGCACGATGTTCAACTATCAGGGCCCGATGCTGTGGAGCTTCAACTTCACGCACGACGCCAACCGCAGCCGCGAGGAGATCAAGGCGGCGGTCGACAGCGTGATCGAGGATCTGCGCACCAGGCCGGTCTCGGCCGAGGAGCTGGCGCGGGCGCGGACCAAGATGCGCTCCTCGCTCTATTCGACGATCGACGGGACGGGGCGGATCGGCCTCATTGACCTGCTCGCGGTCTATGCGCTGTTCGACAACGACCCGGCCAAGGTCAACGGAATCGAGGACGGCTTCGCCAAGGTGACGCCCGCGCTGATCCAGAAGACCGCGCAGGAATATCTGCGCCCGACCAACCGCTCGATCTATGTCATCGACCCCGGCGCGGCGCCCGCCGCTGCGCCTAAGCCCGCGGGAGCCAAGTAAGATGCGCCGCATGATCGCAAGCCTGATGGCTGCCGCCCTGATCGCCGCGCCTGCCTTCGCGCAGGAGCTTCCTTCCACTCCACCGCCGATCCCGGCGCCCAAGGCGTTCAACGTGCCGGCGTCCGAGACCTATACGCTCGGCAACGGGATGAAGGTGACGCTGGTCCCCTATGGCGTCGCGCCCAAGGTCGTGGTGTCGCTGCAGACCTATGCCGGGCAGCTCAACGAAGCCGAGAATACCTGGCTCGCGCTGCTCGCGGTGGACATGATGAAGGAAGGCGCGGCTGGGATGACCGGCGCGCAGATCGCGCAGAAGGCCGCGGACATGGGCGGCGGGCTCGGCATCGGCTCGGGCCTCGAAAGCTCGGGGGTGACGCTCAACGTGCTGTCGGAGCGTGCCGCCGAGGCGATCGCGCTGGTCGCCGACGTGGCGCAGCGCCCGGCCTATCCCGATGGCGAGCTCGCCCGCGTCAAGGCGAACTGGAATCGCCGCCTCGCGGTCGCGCTGAGCCAGCCGGGGACACTTGCCAATGCGGCGATCACACGGGCCTATTATGGTCCCGACCACCCCTATGGCCGGGTGCTCCCGACGCCGCAGCAGTTCGGCGCCTACACGACCGCGCAGCTCAAGGCGTGGCATGCGGCCAATTACGGCGCGAAGCGCTCGCATCTCTACATCGCGGGCAAGTTCGATGCGGCGGCGGTCAAGGCGGCGATCGAGAAGGCGTTCGGCGGCTGGGCCGCGGGGGCCGATCGGCTGTCGCTCCCGCCGACCCCCAAGCCGGGGCCGCAGGTGCTGCTGGTCGACCGGCCGGGCGCGCCGCAATCGACCTTCAGCATCGCCTATCCCGCGCCGCGCGCTGGCACTGCCGAGGACATCCCGATGCGCGTGTCGAACGCGCTGCTCGGCGGCTCGTTCAGCTCGCGCATCACGCGCAACATTCGCGAGGCGAAGGGCTATACCTATTCGCCGGGATCGAGCGTGGCCTTCTATCCGGCCAATGCGGTGTGGACCTTCAACGCGGACGTCACGACGGCGGTGACCGGCCCGGCGCTCAAGGAAGTGTTCCACGAGATCCGCACGCTGCAGGCGACCCCGCCGGGCGAGGAGGAGGCAGGGGGCATGCGCCAATATATGGCCGGCCTGTTCGTGATCCAGAACTCGACGCCGGGCGCGCTGGTGAACACGATCGCGACGCGCGACTCGCTTGGCCTGCCACGCGACTGGATGGACAAGTACGTCCCTGCCACACTCGCGGTGACCCCGGCGCAGATGAGCGAAGCCGCGAAGAACTTTCCGCTCGACAAGTTGACGCTGGTGGTGGTGGGTGATCTCAAGGTGATCACGCCGCAACTCCAGGCGCTACCCGAGTTGAAGGGAATCGAGTTCAAGACGGTGACCGTTCCCTGAACAAATATTCAGGTTTGTTGAACAAGTAATATGGGGATGGATGTGAGCCATCCCCATTTTTGTTTTGGGTACGCAACGGCTTTTCGTCTGGGCGATGACAGTCAACGGTTCGTCGCAATTCTGATGCAGCTCACGGGGCGAAACCCGGGTTCCATTCATTGAACCCCCGTTATGACCCACCAACCGGACATCGCGCGTCATGCGCATCGCCGGGCGCTCGCGGTGCTTCTTGCCGCCGCTGCCCTTCCTTCCACCGCGCTGGCGCAGGAAACGGTGACCCCGCCGACGGTGCCGGCGCCGAGCGCGCAGACGCCCGCGCCGGCCCCCGCACCCGCGCAGACCGGCGAATCGCGTACGCGGATCGCGCCGGGCGTTCTCGAACAGGCCGAACAAGAGGCGCAGGAGCGCGCCGCCGCGCGCCGCGCCGAGCGCGCCGAGGCGCGGCCGTCGCGTCCGGCCCGCCCGACCCGGGCCGTGGAGCGTCCCGAAGCGGCGGCACGCGCCGCGACGCCGGCGCCACGAGCCGTGCCCGAACCCATAGCGCCGGTCGCGCCGGAGCCGGCTGCGCCGGTTGCTGGCACACCCGAGGTCACGCCGCCGCCTGCCGAGGTCGCGCCGGCTTCCGCCGAGCCCGTGACCACGACCGTGGAAACCCCCGCGACCGAGCCCGCGCCGGTCAACGGGGCCAGCTCGATGTGGCTGATCCTCGCCGCGCTCGGCCTCGCCGCCGCGGCGTTCGCCGCCTTCCTGCTGCTGCGCCGCCGCCCGCGCGACGAGGAGGCGGCCTATGAGTATCGCGCCGAGCCCGAGGCGGTCGCGCCGATTCGCGAACGCGCCGAACCCGTGGTCCGACCGGAGCCGGTTCGCGAAGCCCCGGCGGCGGCTGCGCCTCGTGCAGTCGATCCGGTCGCGGCGGCGCCCTTGTTCGTGACCAGGCCGGAGACGGCCGGGCTGAACGAAACGGCGCGTCCGCCAGTCGAACCGCCGGCGCGGCCTGCCCGGAAGAAGGATCAAGCGGAGCCCGCGCTGGAGAATGCCGAGCTGGTCACCCCCGATTCGGCGGACATCGACGCCGTGCTTGGCGGCGCGAGGCAGCATGACGGCCGCCCGCAACTCGAACTCGCGATGCGGCCGACCCAGGCCGGCATGAGCAGCCGCGGCGCCACGGTCGCGTTCGAGCTCACCGTCGCCAATGCCGGCGACACGCCCGCCGAGGACGTGCGGATTGGCGCGTTCATGCTGGGCGACAATGCCGCGGCAGCGTCGGAGATCGAGCGGCTGCTGACCAACCCGCCGGCCGGCCAGGTCGTTCCGGCCGAACGCATCGAGCCGGGCGACGGCAAGCAGCTCAATGCGTCGGTCACGCTGCCGCGCGAGCAAGTCGATGCGGTTGCGGGCGATGGCCACGACTTCACGCCGGTGCTCGTCGCCGACGCGCGTTACCGTCTGCCCGACGGCAGCGAGGGCCGCACCGCCGCGGCGTTCACCATCGGGCGCGTCAACGGCGGCGAGCGGCTCGTTCCGATTGCGCTACAGGACGATCCGGCGACTTATGCCGATATCGAAGCGCGGCTCCATAGCGTGCCCGCCAAGGTTTGAGCGAGAGCGCGCTGCCCGCCCCACCGCGGTCGCACGGTGGGGCGGGCTTTGTTTGAGACCGGCCGCACGCATTTTTTGGTGCCCCGGTTCATGTCCATCATGCTAACGCGCGGCGCGTGACCGTGCTTAACCTTCGCGCAACCACCGCGCTGATCCCCCTCGTGTTTCTCGCCGCGCCGGCCGCCGGGCAGACCAGCCAGCCCCCGGTCGTCATCACGCCGCCGGTGGGCGACTTCAGCCTGCCCCCCTCCGGCCAGACGCCGACCCCGCGCCCGACCGCGGCGCCGACCCCCACGCCGACCTCCGCGCCGATCGTTCAACCGATCCCGATCCCGCAGCCGACACCGACCCCCGTCGCGCCGTCACCGCGCGCGACCGCGCCGCGCCGCGCCCAGGCGCCTGCGGCGACGGCGGTCACGCCCATCATGGCGGGCACCCCGACGCCAGCGCCTTCGCTGAGCCCGTCGCCGATCGCGCCGACAACCGTTCAGGCCGCGCCCACGCCGAGCGCGACCGCCACGCCCGCCGCGGAACCGGGCCTTCCGGCCTGGTTCTGGCCGGCGCTTGGCGGTGTCGCGCTGCTTGTGGCCGGCGGGCTGGCGGGCTGGTGGATCGGCCGGCGCCGCCGTGCGCGCGAGGATGCGATCGAAGACGAGGTGACGGTCGCTCCGCCTCCGCCAGTCGCGCCGCCGGTGCCCACGCCGGGTCCGCCGCCGCTGGTGCGCAAGACGCCGCCCGACGCATCGATGCCGCCCGCGTCACCGCCGCCCGCCCCGGCGCCGGTCGCCCCGGTTGCACCGCCCGACGGTCCGCTCGTGGCGGAGATCCGCCCGCTGCGCGCGGCGATCCGGGATGGGCAGGTGACGCTCGATTTCGAGCTGTTCGTGCAGAATCGCGGGCACGAACCCGCCGACAACATTCGCGCGGTGCTCGCGCTGCTCGGTGCCAATGCCGAGCAGGATGCGCAGATCGCGCGCTTCCATTCGGCGGCACGGCTTGCCACTGGGTCGGAGCCGTTCAGCGTCGCGCCGGGCGCGGTGCACAAGCTCAACGCGCAGGTCAGCCTGCCTGGCGAGCAGATGCAGGTGGTGACAGTGCAGGGCAAGGCGATGTTCGTGCCGATCATTCCGCTGGCGCTCAAATGGTATGCCGGCCTCAGCATCCGTACGCTGCGCGACAGCTTCATGATCGGCACCGCGCCCGCGCCGGGCAACGACAAGCTCGGCCCGCTCTGGGTCGAGCGCGCGGCGGACGGTTTTGGCCGGCTGGCGGCGAAGCGCTATGTGGCGAAGGCCGGGGCCTAGCCGATCACGCTGAACAGCAGGGCGAGCGCAAATCCTGCTGCGGCGATTCCGATGAGATGGGCCGCGACGCTCAGCCGGCTCCAATGGGTCTCGCAAAGCAGCGGGCTTTCGGCAGTGATCCGGTTCGCATCGATGCCGGTCTGTTGCGTCAAGGCGGTAGCGAACCGGCGCCACGTACCGGGATGCGCAGCCTCGCCCGCGGGAAGCGCCTTGGCCAATGACTGGAACACATCCCCTGCCGTTGACCATTCATTGGCGTCGGCAACATCGAGCGCAATGCCGAATTCCGCCTCGACATCTTCGATAGCTGCGATCTCGTCGCCATCGCCGCCCAGGCCGACGCTGATCAGGTGCTCGGTCACGGTTTCAGGATAGAGCGGATCGCAGGCAACGAAAAGGGGCGGCCCGTTGCCGGACCGCCCCCTTCTTAAGACTGCTGGTGCAGCCGACCGAGATTACTTGATCTCGACGGTCGCGCCGGCTTCCTCGAGCTGCTTCTTGAGCTTCTCGGCCTCGTCCTTGTTCACGCCTTCCTTGACGGCCTTCGGCGCGCCCTCGACGAGAGCCTTCGCCTCGGTCAGGCCGAGCTGGGTGATGGCGCGGACTTCCTTGATGACGTTGATCTTCTTGCCACCGTCGCCGGTGAGGATCACGTCGAACTCGGTCTTCTCTTCCGCGGCCGGAGCAGCGGCGCCACCACCGCCGACGGCGGCAACGGCGACAGGAGCGGCAGCGGTGACGCCCCACTTCTCTTCGAGGAGCTTCGAGAGCTCAGCGGCTTCGAGGACGGTCAGCTCCGAGAGAGCATCGACGAGCTTGTTCAGGTCAGCCATGATATTTTCCTTCAATCAGATTGGTTCGAATTCAGTCGCGAACGAACGCCGCCTCAGGCGGCTTCCTTCTCCGCATATGCCTTGAACACGCGGGCGAGCTGGGCCGCCGGTGCCTGGGTGACGGCTGCGAGCTTCGACGCCGGGGCCTGAAGCAGGCCGACGATCTTGCCGCGCAGTTCGTCGAGCGAAGGCAGCGATGCGAGCGCCTTCACGCCTTCCGCGTCGAGCAGCATGCTCCCCATCGCGCCGCCGACGATCTCGATGCGATCGTTGGTCTTGGCGAACTCGGCGACCACCTTGGCGGCGGCGACCGGGTCGGTCGAAGTGGACAGCGCCGTCGGACCCGTGAGCAGGTCCGCGAGCACCGAATAGTCGGTGCCCTCGATCGCGATCTTGGCAAGGCGGTTCTTCGCGACCTTGTAGCTCGCACCGGCTTCGCGCGCCTTGTTGCGGAGGTCCGTCGACTGCTTGACGGTCATCCCGAGGTTGCGGGTGATAACCACCACGGCAACCTCGTTGAAGGTGCGGTTCAGCTCGGCAACGGCTTCGGTCTTCTGAGCACGATCCATGCCGGTCTCCTCAAAATACCCCAACCAAAAGGTTGGAGCCGGTTACGCCGAGGGAAGGGCGGGTGCCCGACCCCCTCGTCCGAGGGGCATGATCGTCAGGGCCGGACTTGCTCCGGCGGGCTGACCCGGACACTCCATCGCACGGAAGGACCCGGTATAAATCTCTGTCCCCGTCTTGGCGGGAGATTAAGCGTGGAAACCACGCACCCACTGTCTCGGACGGTACGCAAGGCCGGACGAGCCGGCCAAGCGAAGGCGCGCCAATAGCGGCTATGCGGGGAAAGTCAACCGCCGCGGCTCAGGGCGCGGCGATCAGGATGACGACGCGGCGATTCTCGCGGCGTCCAGCGGTGGTGCCATTGTCCTCGATCGGGAAGCGCTCGCCCAGGCCGGCGGTGGAGACGCCGGTCGCCGTGAAGCCCGCGCTCACCAGCACCTGCGCGACGGTCGCCGCGCGGCGCTCGGACAGGCGCTGATTATGCTCGGCGCTGCCGGTATCGTCGGCATGGCCCTCCACTGCGGCGCGGCGGATGCCCACGGCGAGCAGCCGCTCGGCGACGCGGCGGATCCGCGCCGACTGGTCGGGAAGTACCGCGCTTTCGTCCGTATCGAACAGCAGCCGGTCGTTGATGCTGAACTCCCAGCCGCGCTGGGTCTCGGCAAACCCTTCGGAGGTCAGCACCGCGACCTGCGCGCGCGTGAAGCGCGAGCCGTTCTGCGACATCTGGCACCCGCCCAGGACGAGCGCGAGGAGCGCGAGCAACGGGCCGGTGCGCATGAACGAGAACATGATCCTTAGCCTCCCTGAGTCTGCGTGCGATTGGAATCCTTGCTCGCGTACATCGCCGCGTCGGCGTGGTTGACCAGCGCGCTGAGGTCGCGGCCGTCCATCGGATAGATCGCCGTGCCGAGGCTGAGGCGCATCGCGAACGCCTCGCCCGAGGGAAGCTGGATCGGCTCGGCCATGCGCGCGGCGATTTCGCTCGCCACGCGTTCGGCCGCGTCCGATCCGGTGGGCGCGGCGAGCAGGATGGCGAACTCGTCGCCGCCGAGGCGCGCGGCGACGTCGCGCGCGCGCAGGCAACTGCGGATTCGCGCCGCGACCTCGACCAGCACGGCGTCGCCCGCGGCATGACCGTGGCGGTCGTTGATCTGCTTGAAGCCGTCGCCATCGGCATAGAGCAGCACGAAGCTGGCATCGCCGGCGCGCGCCTCCGCGATCATCTCCGCGCCCTTGCGCTCGAAATTGGCGCGGTTGGGCAGTCCGGTGAGCGCGTCGTGGCTCGCCTTGTGGCTCAGCGTCTCGTTTTCGCGGCGCATATGTTGGCGCCAGTCGGTGAGCTCGGCGATCAGCGCGTTGAAGTCGGTGCGTAGCGTCTCGACCTCGCGGATCGAGGCGGGTGGCACGCGCCGGTCGAGCGCCTCCTCGCGGCGGAAGGCATGCGCGACCTCGGCGATCGCGTTGAGCGGCGCGACGATCTCGGCGCGCAGCCGGCGCGAAAGCAGATAGGCCGCGACCCCGGTGATCAGCAGGCACACCAGCGTGCCGAGGAAGCCGTCGCGGATATAGGCGGCGATCGCGCTGCCCTCGCCGCGCACGCGGATCGTGCCGATGCGCCGGCCAAGATGGGAAACCGGTTCCTCGATCGGCGCCGCGAAGAACAGCCGGTCCGCGATCATCCGCGCGACTGAGCCGTCGTCGCCCTGCCGCTCGACGGTGGCGAGCGGCGTGCCGTCCTCGCGCAGCACGGCGATCTCCGCGACCCCGGGCTCGAGCATCGGCGTGATGCTCTGCCGCGCCGCCGCCGGATCGTCGAACACCAGAGCGGGCGCGGCGCTGTAGCCGGCCGAGCGGGCGATGAGGTGGAGATTCTGTCCGGCATAGGCGCCGATCGCGGCAAAGCCGGCGAGCAGCACGGTAAGCCCGGTGAGCCCGACCGCGAACAGGGTGACGCGCAGATGGATCCGCGCGAGCACGCGGCGCAGCGTCGGGAGCCGGTCGGCCTCGCTCATCGCGCGCCTCCTTCGGGCAGGGCGATGCGCAGCACACGCGGATCGATCCGCACCGCGCTGCGCGACACGGCGTCGATGCTGAGGCGGAAGCCGATCCGGTCGGGCAGCACCTGAAGGCAGAAGATCGCGCCGCCGCGGCAATCGGGATCCGCCTCGGCGATCGACAGGACGGGCCGATCGCGGATCGAGCGCATCACGCGCTGGCGGTCGGCGGTCCCCATCGTGCCGAGGTAGAGCACGTCGCAGTCCTGCGCCGCGTTGCCTGGCGGAATGCGCCGCGCCTCCACCTGCCGCCCGAGCATGTCGTCGATGCGGCCAAGGCCGGCGGCATGGACGGTGGCGCCGCTGACGCAGATGTGGAGCACGGCACGCTCCGCCGGCCAGCGCGTGTAGCTGATCATCCCGCCCACGGTGCGGGCGACCGCGGCGTCATGCTGGCCGGGCGCCACGCGCGTCTCGGCCACCAGGCCGGTCGAACTGACACTTGCGCTCCCGATCAGGAGCGCCACCATGAACGCCACGCCATATCCCCCGAGCGGCGATCGTTTCCGCTCCAAACCATGGCTATGGCGCTAGCGCATCGAGCCTCGATTGGCCAGTTTTTCATTAACCATGCGCAACGTCACTCGACGGGCGCGGTCTCGTTCGACGCTTCCTCGCGCGGCAGGCGCGCGGTCATGCCGACCGCATCGGCATCGTCCTGCACCTGCTCCTCGGTCGGACGGTCGTCCTCGACGATCGGCGTGGGCGAGGGGGTGGGCGACGGCGTCGGCTCCGGCTCGGCGAAGTTCTGGACCGGCGTCTCGTCGATCACCTCGACCACATTCTCGGTCTCGTTGGCGGCCGGAGCGGGTTCGTCCGATCCGCCCGAGCAGGCCGCGAGCGACGCGGCGGCGAGAAGGGTTGCGGCGAGCGGAAGGCGACGGTTCATTCGGTTCTCCTTTTGTTGGTTCAGCAGAGCTGAACCGGTTGCGGTGCCGGCCCTCTCCCCCACCCGGCCACCCACGTCAGTATCATATGGGTGGCCGGGTGGGGGAGAGGGCCGGCACCGCGATTCAGCGCAGCTGAATCCAAACTCTAACGCGCCGCCAGCGCCTGGGCGGCGGAGCGTTTCTCGATCTTGGTCGCGAGCGTCTTGTCCCAGCCATAGGGATCGCCGCGGAAATTCATCGTGCCGGTGCCGTTCGCAAAGGCGGTCCAGTAGAGCAGATAGACCGCGACCTGGCTGGGCAGTCCCGCGCGCACCGTATCGCCCTTGGCCAGCGCCCCGTCGATCGCTTCGGGGGTCCACTCGGTGCTGCCCTCGAGCAGCAGCCGGGCGAGGTCGGCCGGACGCTCGAGCCGGATGCAGCCATGCGAGGCGAGCCGGTCATAGCGCGAGAAGGTGCCCTTGGTCGGCGTATCGTGGAGGTACACCGCGAACGGGTTGTTGAAGTCGAACTTGTACTTGCCGAGCGCCGAGTGCGACGGCTGCTGCTGGAGGCGGCGGTTGGGGCCGGTGCCGATCACCTTGAAGCCGTTGCGCGCGAGATAGCCCGCGCCCTTGGGGAACAGCTCCTTGGCGGCGATACCGGCGGGCACGTTCCACGGCGGGTTGAGCACCACCGAGTGGATGCTCGACTGCAGCATCGGCGTCTCGCCGCCGCCGGGCTTGCCGGTGACGCCGCGCATCGACATGACCGGGCGGTCGCCCTCGAACACCGCGACCTGCGCCACGGCGATGTTCACCTGGATGCGGTCGACCGGCATCTCCTTGGGCATCCAGCGCCAGCGCTCCATGTTCGCCATGATCTGGCGGATGCGGCTGGAAACGGGAACGTTGAGCGCGGTCAGCGTGCCGGTGGAGACGGTGCCGGTCGGCGCCAGGCCGTAGCGGCGCTGCGCGCGGACCACGGCTTCCTTGAGCGCCGCGTCGAACTTGTCGCCCGCGCCGCTGACTTCGCCATCCTCGACCGCGAGGCGGGCGCGCAGCGCCGCGACGCGCGCGCCGCTCGATCCGACCGAGAGGTCCGGGCCGGCCGGGATGCTGCTCCAGCCGCCGGCGATCTCGATCCGGCGATAGCGGGCGAGGCCCTTGCGGAGATTGTCATAGCCCTCATAGGGCGGGGTCAGGTTGGCGAACCATTGCGGGATGCGGTTGTCGGCCACGGCCTTGGCGAAGCCGGGCAGCGGATCCCACGCGGCCGGGCGCAGCGCCCAGTCCTCCTGGAAATCGGCGGTGTCGAGGCGGCCGATATGGATCGCGCGGGCATAGTCGAGCGCAGTGCGCACCAGGCCCTCGTCATCGGCCGGCAGCACCTCGGCCTCGGCGGTCGAATAGCGCAGGCCCTGCGCGATGCGGCCCTGCACGATCAGGCGGCGGACCTGCTCGGCCTGCTCGGCGCTGAGCGTCGGCAGCGGCACCTGGATCGGCGCGATCTGCACTGGGGCGGGCTGGGGCGTGTTCTGCGAAGGCGCGGGGATCGTCGAGGTCGCGGGCGGGGGTGCCGTCACCTGCTGCGCAAGCGCCGGAACGTTGAAAGCGAGGCCAAGCAGGGGCAGCGCCGCAAAACTCCGCGGCTGCAATCGTCCGAACATCAAGAGCATTATCCCTTTCACCGAAGGCCAATGATAAAGGCCGCGTGCGTGAAAGTCACCCATTCGCGGCCGCGATGCTCAAGCCGGAGCGAAAGCTTTTGTTCCCACGACTCCGATAACAATCAGCGCCATGAATCCGGCCTGCAGCGGCGACACGCGGTCGCCGAAGAACATGATCCCGGCAAGGATCACGCCAACCGCGCCGAGCCCGGTCCAGATCGCATAGGCGGTGCCCGCAGGCCGCCCTCGTCAATGCCCGGTTTCAGAGCCGCGCGTCGAGCCAGGCGCGGAGGTCGGCCATCACCTCTTCCTTGCCGGTATCGGCGAGCAGGTCGTGATAATGCCCCTCGTAGAGCTTGAGCGTCTTGTCGGCCGATCCGGCATTGTCGAAGAAGAACTGGCTGCCGGCGGGGAGTGTCGCGTGATCCTGTGTCCCGTGGATGATCAGCACCGGGAGGGTGAGCCGTCCGAAGGAGACTTCGAGCGTCTTGTCCGCCTTCCACATCTCGCCCACGGTCTTGGCGGGCTGGTTCTCATCGGCGATCAGCGGATCGGCGTTCATCATCGCCACCCAGGCCGGGTCGCGCGAGAAATCCTCGTTCTTGAGCTTGAGCACCTTCAAACGCGGGAAGGGGCCGCTCAGCCATTGCAACAGGTTGAGCACGAGCCGCGGGGCGGGCACGCGGAAGGCGAAGCTGTGGCAGATCAGCCCCTTGAGCTCGCTCTGGTGGCGCAGCGCGTAGCTGGTCGCGATCACGCCGCCCGCGCTGTGGCCGATCAGAAAGACGGGCAGGCCGGGGTGATCGGCGCGGGCGCGATCGAAGGCGAGCTGGAGATCGGACAGATATTTGTCGAAATCGTCGACGAAGAAGCGCTCGCCGTCCGACTTGCCGCGGCCGCGCAGGTCGACCGCGTAGCAGGCGAAGCCCGCAGCGGCGAACTGCCCGGCTGCCCAGGCGAGGTGGACGCCATGCGCGTTGAACCCGTGCTGCAGCACCATCACCGCGCGGGGCGTGCCGGTCGCGGGCCAGCTGTGCAGGTTGATGCCGGTGCCGTCGGGGTGAGTGATCCGCTCTTCGGTCATGCTTGCCTCCGAAATGGGTGGCGCAGGATTATCACGGATTCGTAACGAGGACGAATGCGTTCTCGTCACGCACCCCGCGCGAGGCGCACCAGCGTCTCGTCGAGCGCCGAGAGGAAGCGCGAGCGGTCTTCCTTGCGGAACGGCGGCGGCCCGCCGACCTGATCGCCGCCCGCGCGCAGATCGGCCATGATCGCGCGCGTCGCGACCGCCGCGCCGATCGAGCTGGTGGTGAACGGCTTGCCGTTGGGCGCGAGCACGGTCGCGCCGGCCTTGAGGCAGCGGTCGGCGAGCAGGATGTCGGCGGTCACCACCACGGTCTTCGCGCCCGCTTGCCCGGCGATCCAGTCGTCCGCGGCGTCGAACCCGTCGGACACCACCTCGCGCGCGATCAGCGGGTGATCGGGAATGCGGATGAAGGCGTTGGCGACGATCGTCACCGGCACCGCGCGGCGCCAGGCGACCTTGTACACCTCGTCCTTCACCGGACAGGCGTCGGCGTCGACCAGGATGCGGACGGCACTCACTTTTTCGGCGGCTTGCCCCGGTGATGGGGCTTGGCGGGACGGGCATGATGAACCGGCCGGCTATGGCCGCGCGGTTTGCCATGGCGCGGGGGGTGATCGCCGCGCGTGCCGGGCGGAGGCGGGCCGTCGGCGAGGCCGATCCGGACATCCTCGTCATCCGGTCCGGCGGACTTGGCGACCTCCTTGGCGAAACGGTCGGCGATGGCGCGCGGCACCTGGAAACGGGTCTCGCCCGCGCCGATGCGGATCGCGCCGATCTCGGACTTGGTGACATGGCCGCGGCGGCAGATCAGGGGCAGGATCCAGCGCGGATCGGCATTCTGGCGGCGCCCGATATTGATCGCGAACCACACCGTGTCGTCGAAGCCGGGGCGGTGGACAGGACCGCGCTGGTCGGAGGGACCGCGATCGATCAGCTCCTCCGGCGCGGGCATCGACGCGCGGTGCGCCTGGACCAAAGCGGCGGCGATCTCGAGCGGCGACTTCTCGGCGAGCAGTGCCTCCGCGATCTCGCGGTCGTCGTCCTCGACCTCGACCGGCGCGGTGAGCTTGGCCATCAGCCGCTCGCGGTCCTTGGCGCGGATGTCCTCGACACTCGGCACTGGCAGCCATTCCGCTGCGATCCGCGCCTGCTTGAGCGTCATCTCGACGCGGCGACGGCGCGGATAGGGCACAATGAGCACCGCGGTGCCCTTCTTGCCGGCGCGGCCGGTGCGGCCCGAGCGGTGCTGCAGCGTCTCGGCATCACGCGGAAGCTCGACATGGATGACGAGCGTCACGGTGGGCAGGTCGATACCGCGCGCAGCGACGTCGGTGGCGACGCAGACCCGCGCACGGCGGTCGCGCAGCGCCTGGAGCGCGGCGTTGCGTTCATTCTGGCTGTGCTCGCCCGACAGCGCGACCGCCGCGAATCCGCGTTCGGTCAAGCCGGCGTGAAGGTGGCGGACATTGTCGCGCGTGGCGCAGAACAGGATCGCCGTCTCCGCCTCATGGAAGCGAAGCAGGTTGATCACGGCATGCTCGATATCGGCGGGCGCGACGGCGATCGCCTGGTAGCTGATGTCGCCGTGGCCGCGCTCCTCTCCCACGGTCGAGATGCGGTGCGCATCGCGCTGGTAGCGCTTGGCGAGCGCGACGATCGGCTTGGGCATCGTCGCGGAGAAGAGGAGGGTGCGGCGCTCCGCCGGGGTCGCGTCGAGCAGCGCCTCGAGCTCCTCGCGGAAGCCCATGTCGAGCATCTCGTCGGCCTCGTCGAGCACCGCGACGCGTGCCTGGCTGAGATCGAGCGCGCCGCGCTCGACATGATCGCGCAGGCGGCCGGGGGTGCCGACGACGATATGCGCGCCGTGGGAGAGGGTGCGGCGCTCGCGCGACGGATCCATGCCGCCGACGCAGGTCGCGACGCGGGCGCCGGCCGCAGCGTAGAGCCAGGTCAGCTCCTTGGCGACCTGAAGCGCGAGCTCGCGGGTCGGCGCGATGACGAGGGCGAGCGGCAGGCCGGGGGCGGGAAGGGTGCCATCCTCCAGCAGTTCGTCAGCCATGGCGAGGCCGAAGGCGACGGTCTTGCCCGAACCGGTCTGGGCGGAAACGAGCAGGTCGCGGCCCTTGGCGGCGTCTTCGGTGACGGCCGCCTGCACCGGAGTGAGGTCGGAATAGCCGCGCGCGGCCAGCGCCTCGGCGAGGCTGGTGGGGAGATTGGAAAAGGTCATGCAGCTCACGATGATCGCGCGGCCAAATCGGCAGAGGCGCGGGTAAGCGCTGCCCCCTAGCGCATTCGACTGCGTTTGGCGAGGGCGGTCGCGAGGTGTGTTGTCAACGTAACACGATTGACGAAGTTGATAGTTTCGACGTGTTTCATGCGCGGTTGTCAATTTCATGCCGGCGTCCGCCTTCGAGGCCTTCAAGGGGACGGGACAGATATGCCGGAACAGAGTCTGTAGGAAAGTTGAAATCCGCCTCGCGGGACCGATTGAACCACGCCCGCCGCCGCTCGTTCTTCGCCCCATGCGGGGCGGCGCATGGAGACGGATCATGCCCCAGGGTGACAAGGACAAATACACCGACAAGCAGAAGCGCAAGGCCGAGCATATTGAGGAAGGCTATGAGGATCGCGGTGTTCCCAAGGACGAGGCCGAACGGCGAGCCTGGGCCACGGTGAACAAGGAATCAGGCGGCGGCAACAAGTCGGGCTCAGGCCGTGGAAAGCCGGACACGCACGTTTCTTCTTCACGAGGCGGCCGCGCACATAAATCCGGATCCCCCGAGCAGCGCTCGGCAGCCGCACGCAAGGGCTGGGTCACGCGCCGCAAGCACGGTCATGGCTGACATGCCATGCCGAAGGAGAAATGGTCGCAGGAGGTGACCAAGCATTCCAATGCGCTCGACCTGGAGGAGGGCGTGTTCAGCAAGAATGATCCCGGGGAGATCGCCAGATCGCTCAAGCGCTCGGCCGAGCACAACGAGCGCCGCAAGGGAACGGTGCTGCAATCGGCGATGGGGATGCTGACCTTCTACATCAATCGCGCGGGCGACAATTTGTCGAAGGCTGATCGGGACAAACTCGAAAAAGCCAAGGACAAGCTCCGGGCATTGTTTGAGGAGGAGCGCGCCTGACCGCGACCGAGACGCTGCGCGCAGAGATGGTCGAGCGCCAGATCGCCGGGCGCGGCATTGCCGACCCGGCGCTGCTCGACGCGATGCGCGAGGTGCCGCGCGAGGCGTTCGTCCCGGAGGCCGTGCGCGAATTCGCCTATGAAGATTCGCCGCTGCCGATCGAGGCGGGGCAGACCATCTCCCAGCCCTATATCGTCGCACTGATGATCGAGGCGGCGCGGATCGGGCCCGGGGATCGCGTGCTCGAGATCGGCCTGGGCTCGGGCTATGCCGCCGCGGTGATGAGCCGGATCGCGGGCCATGTCTACACGATCGACCGGCATGCCGAGCTCACCGCGCTGGCACGCGGGCGAATGGCGCAACTCGGCTATGACAATGTCGAAATCCGCACCGCCGACGGCACCGCCGGCTGGTCCGAATGTGCGCCGTTCGACGCGATCCTGGTCGCCGCGGGCGGGCCCGAGCTGCCCGAGCCGCTATGCCGCCAGTTCGCGATCGGCGGCCGGCTGGTGATGCCAGTGGGGGATATCGAGGAACAGCGCCTGATGCGCGTAACGCGGACGGCGGCGGACAGCTTCGATCGCGAGGATCTGGGCGCGGTGCGCTTCGTCCCGCTGGTCGGCGCGCATGGGTGGGCGGACGAGGGTTGACGAAAAAGGGCCGGGGTTGCCCCCGGCCCTTCATTCGTTTCGCGGTGCGCGGCCGGCTTAGATGGCCGACACGTCGGCGACGTCGACCTTCACGCCCGGGCCCATCGAGGACGAGACCGCGACCTTGCGCAGATACTTGCCCTTGGCGCCCGACGGCTTGGCCTTGACCACCGCGTCGACCAGCGCGTCGAAGTTCGCGCGCAGGTCCTCCGCCGGGAACGACGCCTTGCCGATGCCTGAGTGGATGATGCCGGCCTTCTCGACGCGATATTCGACCTGACCGCCCTTGGCGGCCTTGACCGCTTCGGCGACGTTCATGGTAACGGTGCCGAGCTTCGGGTTCGGCATCAGGCCCTTGGGGCCGAGCACCTTACCGAGACGGCCGACCAGGCCCATCATGTCCGGGGTCGCGATGCAGCGGTCGAAGTCGATCTTGCCGCCCTGCACGATCTCGAGCAGGTCTTCGGCGCCGACCACGTCCGCACCGGCTTCCCTGGCTTCGTCAGCCTTGGCGCCCTTGGCGAACACGCCCACGCGCACGGTCTTGCCGGTGCCCTTGGGCAGCGTCACCACGCCGCGGACCATCTGGTCGGCGTGACGCGGATCGACGCCGAGGTTCAGCGCGACCTCGATCGTCTCGTCGAACTTCGCCGTCGCGTTGGTCTTGGCCAGCGCGATCGCCTCGTCGACGGTGTACAGCTTCTCGCGGTCGACCGCGGTCGCCATGGCCTGAGCCTTCTTCGTCAGCTTCGCCATGTTCAGCCCTCCACCACTTCGAGGCCCATCGAACGCGCCGATCCTTCGAGGATGCGGGTCGCGGCGTCGATGTCGTTCGCGTTCAGATCCTTCATCTTGGTCTCGGCGATGGCCGACAGCGCCGAGCGCTTGATCGTGCCGGCCTTCACCTTGCCCGGCTCCTTCGAGCCCGACTTGAGGTTGGCCGCCTTCTTGATGAGGTAGGTCGCCGGCGGCTGCTTCGTCTCGAACGAGAAGCTGCGGTCGGCATAGACGGTGATGATGGTGGGGAGGGGCGTGCCCTTCTCCTGGCCATCGGTCGCCGCGTTGAACGCTTTGCAGAATTCCATGATGTTGACGCCGCGCTGACCCAGTGCAGGGCCGATCGGCGGCGACGGATTGGCGGCGCCCGCAGGCACCTGGAGCTTGATATAGCCCGTGATCTTCTTAGCCATGTTTCACTCTCTAGCTGGCTAGGTTGCCCCGGCCGGTTCAAGTTTAGCGGTACATGCGCCCCGGACATGATCCGGAGCTCCCGCAGGTTTCCATCGGTGAACGGTGGAAGGCGGCGCGCTTAGCGCCATCGCGCGTTCAAGGCAAGCGCGGTGTCGATTGTTGGATACATGTTGGATTTCGCATGACATAAGGATTCGGTTGCACTTGCCTTCCCGCGCGGCAAACTTTAGGAGCGGCGGCCGCACAGGGGTGTAGCTCAGCTGGTTAGAGCGTCGGTCTCCAAAACCGAAGGCCCTCGGTTCGAATCCGAGCTCCCCTGCCATCCTTGCCAAGGATCTCCCCCGCATGTTCCGCGCGTTGTATGACTGGACGCTGAGGCTCGCCGGTCATCGTCATGCCGACCGCTACATGGCCGCGGTGTCATTCGCCGAATCGAGCTTCTTCCCGATTCCGCCCGACGTGATGCTGGTGCCGATGATCCTGGCGCGGCGCGAAAAGGCCTATTGGATCGCGACGATCTGCACGATCGCCTCGATCCTCGGCGGCATGTTCGGCTATGCGATCGGCTATTTCCTCTACGAGAGCGTCGGCCAGTGGCTGATCGCCTTCTACGGCCTGGCCGGCAAGATGGACCAGTTCCGCCAATGGTATGCCGAATGGGGTGCGGCGATCATCCTGATCAAGGGGCTGACCCCGATCCCGTTCAAGCTGGTCACGATCGCCAGCGGCCTCGCCGAGTTCAACTTCCCGATCTTCGTCGTCACCGCGACGATCACGCGCGCCGCGCGATTCTTCCTCGTCGCGTTCCTGCTCAAGAAATTCGGCGAACCGGTGCAGAAGGTGATCGAGGAACGGCTCAACCTGATCGGCTGGATCGTGCTGGCGGCGCTGATCGGTGGATTCGCATTGGTCGCGCTGATCTGAGGCTCGTGTTGCGCCGCGCGCGTGCAGCGATTTTTTTGCACCCGCGACTGCAAGTAATGTGAATTTTTCATTACAATTTCCGTGATTTTTCGTATTTCGAAGTAATTATTGCACTTGCGAAATCGTGGAATGCCGCCTATCTCCCCGGTGCCTTTGCGCAACGAAGGGGAAGTAACGTGTTCAAGAAGATCGCCCTCACTGTGGCAGCTTCGACGATGGCTCTGAGCGGTGTCGCTCATGCCTCGGCGGCGCAGTCGCTCAGCCTGAAGAATGTTCGCGCTGCGACCGCGACGTCCAACTCGAACGAAGCTGCTGGCGCGATCAGCCCGCTGTTCATCATCGGCGGCATCATCGGCGTGCTCGTGGTTCTCGAGCTCACCGGTGCGATCGACATCATCAGCGACGACGACGATCCCGACAGCCCCTAAGCTGTCCGGCGATCATCGCCACAGATTACGGAAAATGGTGGCCTCGGCCGCCATTTTTTGTTGAGGCGGGTTTCCAGTTTTCGTCCAACCGGATCGCCCGACCCGCCATGCCTCGGGCGTGCGGCATGGCCTTCAAACGGAACAAGTTGTGCCCGAGGCGGGTTCTACCTCTCGCTGTCCGCTTCCGGCGCGAGACAGGCTGGCAATGGCCACAGCGCCCCATATCGCACGAGAGGAGGCCCACATGATCCATAAATCCGTCGCCACGCTGCTGGCAGGCATCGCGCTATTGGGTGCAACCGCCGCAAATTCCGCTCAGTCGCTCAGCCTTGCGAACAGCCCGGGCGTCTCCGGCCGCGCCGCTACCACGGCCGGTCCGAGCAACGAGGCGGCAGGCAATGCCCTTGGTTTCGTCCTTCTGGCCGTTGTGGGCGGATTGGCGATCTGGGCGGCTGTCGAGCTGGTAAGCGGCGACGACGATCCCGACAGCCCCTGAGCAAATCGCTCCGGTTCCGAACCCGGTTGCGGGCGCTTCCATCCGGGAGCGCCCGTTTTCGGTCCCGTATCACGCCCCTTGCCCCGTGCCGGGCAAGTCGCTAGATACCTGCCCCAATCCGACAGCGTGGGTGGGTCTCGCCGGGTCTCTTCGAAGGGGCCGGGCGGCGGAACCTGTCCCGAAGCCGGGCAACCAATTTGCGAGGCAAGCAGGTGGCCAAGACCAGTCCGCTCGAATTCATGCGCCAGGTGCAGGCAGAGACCCGCAAGGTCGTCTGGCCGACGCGCCGTGAGACCATCATGACCGCGGTGATGGTGCTGATCATGGCGTCGCTGCTCGGCATCTTCTTCTTCGGGGTCGACCGCCTGTTCGGCGCGATCGTGAACTTCCTCCTCGGCCTCGCCGCATAACAGAGCCAAAGAACGGAACGACAATGGCGCGCTGGTACATCATTCACGCCTATTCGGGCTTCGAGAACAAGGTGCGGGACCAGATCCTGGCCGATGCGACGCGGCTGGGCCTCGACGCGCTGGTCGAGGCGGTCGAGGTCCCGGTCGAGACGGTGACCGAAGTGCGCCGCGGCAAGAAGGTGCAGTCGGAGCGGAAATTCTTCCCCGGCTACGTCCTCGCCAAGCTGGCGATGAACGACGACGTCTATCACCTCGTCAAGAACACGCCCAAGGTGACCGGCTTCCTCGGCAGCTCGGGCAAGCCCCAGCCGATCAGCGAGGCCGAGGCCGCGCGCATCCTCAACACCAAGGAGGAAGCAGCCGCCGCGCCCAAGACGCAGATCAAGGTCGACTACGAGATCGGCGACGCGGTCAAGGTGCTGGAAGGCCCGTTCGCGAGCTTCAACGGCGTGGTCGAGGAGCTCGACTTCGACAAGTCGAAGGTCAAAGTGTCGGTGTCGATCTTCGGGCGCGCGACGCCGGTGGAGCTGGACTTCGACCAGGTGGAGCGGTCGAAGTAGAACGCGGCGCCTTCACGGAAATCGAAAAGGCCGGGGCTAAAGCTCCGGCCTTTTTGTTTTGAGCGATCCGGGTTCGAAATCGGGGGCCCGAGCACGAGCGTCCGGCTGGCTCAGCCGCCTTTTGCGGCCATACATTTGTCGAGCATCGCATAGGCTTTCTGCAATTGGGGAAGCTTGGCCGCGTAGACCTGCTTGCCGCGAAGATCGACGGCGAATTCGTCGCTATCCTCGCCCTTCTTGATGACCGTGCGCAGATAGTTTTTCACGTTGAGAAACAGGACGAAGGTTCCGTGCTCGGGAATGACCTTGGTGAGCGCGGCGGGATAGGTGGCGGTCTTGCCCTTCATCGCGCGGATGAAGAGTTCGACCTGCTCGACCTTGGCTGCGGGCGCGGGGATCGCCTTGCCGCTGAACCAGATCTGCCCGGCATTTTCCTTCACCTCCCGAGCGTTGGCGGGACCGTGGATCGCGTACAGCCAGTCGTTGGCGATATAGCTGACCGAACAGCGCAGGCCATCGTCGGTGCGGTTGCGCATCACCACCCAGAAGCCGTCTTTCGATTTGTAAAAGGCGTCGCTGTAGAGCGTCCCTTCGCTTCCGCCGCCGCCCTGGAGCAGCTCGGGCGGGAGCTGGGCGAAGGCGGGCGAAGCGATTGCGAAGGTCGAAAACAGCGCCGCGGCAATCCATTGCTTCATGTTCATCGACATCGATTCCTCCGGGTGCGAAAATTGGGTTACGGCCGCGGCGCGTTCAGCAGTTCCGAACAGACATAGGCGCGGCCGGGGCCGCTGCGTTGTTCGTCGACGATGACGTCGGCGACCCGCATCGCGCCGCCGCTGTCGGGTTTGAGCACGAACTGCGCCCGGCAGCTCTCATAGAGGCCCTGCGTCGAGACGATCTCGCCGCCCGGGCGCACCAGCGCGTAGCGGCCGTCATATTCGCGTGCGTAGGTGAGATAGCGCAGCCCGCCCGCCTCGTTGACAGTCGGTGCGCCCATCGCGGTGACAACGTCGTTTTCATTTTTGCCGAGCCAGACGCTGATCAGCGACTGTTCGGTGCTGCTGACCCGGCGGCCGCCGCGCAGCTTCGCGGCTTCGCCGATGAAGCGGTTCTCGTCGTCCATCTTCCGGATGCGCGCGCCGACGATGTCGCGCTGCTTTTCGAGCATCGCGATCTGGTCCTGCAACTGCTTTTCGAGCGCCGCCGCCTCTTGCGGCGTCAGCTTGCGGCCGTTGTTGAGCGCGGGCTTGGGCACGTCCTTCCAGAAATGCTCCCAGGTGTAGCTGGCGAGCATGTTCATCGACAGACCCTCGGCGGGCAGGAATTCGGCGGTATCGAGACCGAGCGCGCGCATGCTCTGACGCAGCTTGCCGGGGTCGAGCCTATCGCCGGGAATGACCGCGGCCTGTTTCGCCTGGCCGATCGCGATGTCATTGCAGGCGACGCGATAGACCTGGAGCATCAGATAATTGGACGCGGTCTGCCAGCCGCTGCCGGTGAGCGTTTCGATCTGAGGCGAATTCTTCATCCGCTTGTGCCCGCCCTCCATCCGGAACTCGACCGAGTCAGTGTCGGGCAGCACCCAGGCCGCGTCGGCCTTTCCCTTGCGCGGCGCCTTTTTCCCGTAGCTGGGGTTCGGGCATTTGAACTGGAGCGCGGTTTCGGTCCAGTAGGGCTGACCCGGCGCCTCATAGACCATGGTGAGGTCGATCTCGCGGATGCGAACGGGGCCGGCCATGTCGGCGCCGACTGGGGTCTTTTCGGTGGAATGATCGTCGAGATAGACGATGACTCTGCTCGGCGAGATACCCTGAATGTCGATGACCATCTTGTCCACGGCCATCGCCGGGGTGGTCGCCATCAGCGTGGCGCCGAGTACCGCAAGCGTCCTCAGTCTTCTCTCCACCGCAGCACCTTTCCAACCAAACTCAAGGGATGAAATTGCAGAGTGGCTCTGCAATTGGCAACGCTCTTCGCTGCTCGGCATACGACCGAGAGCGTTGCGTTACGCTCCGAACAGCTTGGATTTGGCGCGGAGCGGAGGCTGCAGTCTCACTCCTTCTTCCAATCCCCGATCCGCCAGCCCCCGAACATCGGCCGCTCGCGATCCTGTGGCCGTTTCGCCGGGTCGGCCTTGCTCCAGCCCTTGACCTGATCGAGCGCGGGGAGGGGCAGGACCTTCGGCCCGAAGGGGGAGGGCTCGCCCGCGGCGCGGCGTTCGGCCTCGGCGATATCGAACGCTTCGCGATCGCGCTGCAGCCGGGCCTCGTACATTGCGGCGAGGCGGAAGCTGTGCGCCTCGCGGCTCTCGCCGCGGCGGCGCTTGATGTGCGCCGGTTCGGCCTGCAGCCGCACCTCCTTCTGGTGGAGATGGAGGAGCTGAAGCGCCTCGCCTGCGCTCATCTGCGGGATCGGCGGGGGATCGTTGTAGCGCCAGGCGTCATCGCGATAGCTGTCGGGGTCGGCGGCTTCGAGCAGCGCCATCTCCAGCCGTTCATAGCCCATCTCCAGCGCGAGGCGCATTTCGCGCGCGAAGGCCGGGCTCTCGCGGCGGCGGGCGTAGAAGGCGGAGTGGCTGAACCCCGCTGCGGCGGCGGAAAGGCGGACGTTGGCGGTGGCGCTCAGCGCGGCGAGGAAGGCCTGTTCCGCCGCGCGGTCGAGCCGGCGCGGCTGGGCACGGCGGAGCTGGAGGCGGCCCGCGGCGGTGCGGATGATGTGCGGCTCGCCCTCCACCGGTTCGGCGCGCTCTGCGGCGTTGAGGCGGGCATGGGCGAGGGCGAGCGCCGCATCCCATTCGGCGGCGAAGGCGGCGTCGCGGTTGCGGCGCTTGACCATGGTCGAGCGGTGGTAGCCGAGGCTGCGCGCCGCCTCCCGCACATTGCCGGTGCGGCGCAGCGCGGCGAGGAAGGCCTGGTTCTCCTGCGCCTGGCGGCGGTTGAACGGGCGTGGATTGGTGCTGGGGCCGGTGCTGGGCATCGGCCAGTGTTCCAAAACCTATTCCAACATTGCAAGGGCGGCTTGCCCCGCGCGTCAGGCAGCGACGCTCGCACCGTCCTGGCTGTCGCGCATGGCGAGGGCGCGTGCTTCGGCGACGGGGAGCGGGCGGCCGAAATAATAGCCCTGCACCTTGGTGCAGCCGAGCGCCTGGACCATGCGGTGCTCGTCCTCGGTCTCGACGCCCTCCGCCGTGGTGGCCATGCCGAGGCTGTCGGCGAGCGCCACCACCGCGCGGATGATCGCGATCGCTTCCTTGCTGCCCTTCGACGCGCCCTGGATGAAGCTGCGATCGACCTTGATCGAGGAGAAGCGCGTGCGGCTCAAATAGCCGAGCGAGGAATAGCCGGTGCCGAAATCGTCGAGGCTGAGCCGCACGCCCATGTCGAGGATCGCCTCGAGCGTGCGCACCGCGGCGGTGCCCTCGCGCATGAACACGCTTTCGGTGACCTCGAGCTCGAGCCGGTCGGCGCGCAGGCCGCTGTCGCGCAGCGCCGCGGCGACGAGCGACGCGAAGCCGGGGTTGTGGAGCTGCTCGGGGCTGACGTTCACCGCGATGCGGATCGGATCGTCCCACCGCGCCGCCTCGACGCAGGCCGCGCGCAGCACCCATTCGCCGATCGGTGCGATCAGGCGGGCTTCCTCGGCGAGGGGCACGAACTTGGCGGGGGAGATGTTGCCGAATTCGGGATGGGTCCAGCGCAGCAGCGCCTCGAACCCCATCAGCGCGCCGCTGCCGGCCTGGACCACGGGCTGGTAGAGCAGGTGGAACTCGTCATTCTCGAGCGCCGCGCGCAGCGCCATCTCGAGCACGCGCCGCTCCTCGGCCTGGACGTGGAGCTCGGGCTCATAGGCGTGGAACACGCCGCCGCCGGCATCCTTCGAGCGGTAGAGCGCGAGGTCGGCGGAGCGGATCAGCATCTCGGCGGTTCGGCCATCGCGCGGGCCGATGGCGAGGCCGACGCTGGCGCCGATATAGAGCGTGTGCTGGTCGACCTCATAGGGCTGCGACAGTACGCCGATGATGGTATGCGCGAGCCGCTCGACCGCGGCGCTGTCGGTCGCGTCGTGCACCACCACCGCGAACTCGTCGCCGCCGAGCCGCCCGATCACGTCGTTGGCGGTCATCAGCTGCTTGAGGCGCTCGGAGACGCGCGTCAGCAGCCGGTCGCCGACGGGGTGGCCGAGCGTGTCGTTGACCGCCTTGAACCGGTCGAGGTCGATCATCATGAAGGCGCAGCGCGACCCCCATTTCTCGGCCTCGGCCATGGCCCGCGCCAGCGTCTCGTTGATCAGCAGGCGGTTGGGCAGCCCGGTGAGCGTGTCGAAGCGCGCCATGCGGCTGATCTTGTTGGCGGATTCGCGTGCCTCGGTGACGTCGGAGCCGACCCCGCGGAAGCCGAGGAAGGCGCCCTCCTCGTTGAAGCGCGGCGAGCCGGTCATTTCCCACCAGCGCTCGGCGCCGTCGACATAGACGGGGAGCAGCAGGTCGCGGAACGATTCGCGTTTCTTGAGGCGCTCGGCCATCTCGCGCAGGCCCTGCGCGAAATTGCCCGATTCCCAGGCCGTGCCCGCGAGCACCTGGAGAAAGGGCATGCCGTTGATCGCCTTGGGATCGACGCCGAGCGAGACGGCGAAGCGCGGATTGGCGCGGACCACGCGGCGCTGCGCGTCGGTCTCCCACAGCCAGTCGGAGCCCTTGTCCTCGAACTCGCGGAGCAGCAGGCTGACCGTCTCGTCCCGTTCGGCGAGCGCGATCTCGCCGGCGCGGATCACGACCAGCGCCTTGCCGCGGGTGAAGCAGCCGATGCTGAGCAGCACAGTGAACACCAGCGACGCCGCACCGAGCGCGGGCGAGGTGGTGAGCGCGAGCGAGACCGCGGCGGATCCGCCCAGCACCACGAGGAAGGCGATCGTCGCGAGCGGCAGCGCCGCCATCGCCACGGCGGACGCGGCCATCAGGATCGACACGATGATCCACAGCGCGGCGGCGGCCTCGGCGCTGGCCGAAGGGCCGAAGAGCAAGGGCGCGATCGACCACACCGCGCCGAGCGCGATGCCGTCGAGCACGGTCTCGCGCACGTCCTTGAGCGTGGCGACGCGCTCGGTGCGGTGGCGCACGGCGAGGCGGCGGAACGCGACCGCGGCGCCGACGGCAGCGACCAGCGCGCTCCAGCTGGCGAGCTGCCACAAGGGAACGGTCGGCGCGAAGGCGAGGGTGATCAGCGCGGCGCCGATCACGTTGGCGGCGAGCATGAACAGCGCGAGCTGGCTGCCGGCATTCATCTGGGCAGCGCGAATCGGGCCCCAGTCGGTGGTATCCGCGGGGTCGTACAGGCCGAGCAGCGCACGAACATCGATGCGCGGCTTCGCAAATTGGGAAGTCGTCTGGCTCGTCACGCCTGCCGCATTAGCCGCGGTGAGGTTAGCGAGAGGTTAGGTGCGGGCCCGGAACGGCGAAAATTTTTCGCGCCGTTCCGGAGCGATTCCGACCCCTCAGGCGGCGATGGCGTAGGGCTTGATCTCGCCGTTGAGATAGAGGTTGCGCGCCTTGGCGCGGGAAAGCTTGCCCGAGCTGGTGCGCGGCAGGGTGCGCGGCGGGATCAGCTCGACCACGCAGTTCATGCCGGTGACGGTGCGCACGCGCTCGCGAATCTCCTCGCGCAGCTTCTGGCGCTCGGCATCGTCGCTGGTGCGGCACTGGACGAGCACCGCCGGCGTCTCCTCGCCGCCCGGCGTGGTGATCGCGAAGGCGGCGATGTCGCCCTGTTTGAACCCGGGCAACTGCTCCACCGCCCACTCGATATCCTGGGGCCAGTGGTTCTTGCCGTTGATGATGATCATGTCCTTCGCCCGGCCGACGATGTAGACATAGCCATCGGACATATAGCCCATGTCGCCGGTATCGAGCCAGCCATCGACCATGCACGCGTCGGTCGAGGCCTGGTCGCGGAAATAGCCGACCATCACGCTGGGGCCGCGGCACCAGACCTTGCCGATCGCGCGTTCGGGCAGCGGCGTGCCGTCCTCCTCGCGGATCTGGACCTCCATGTCCTTGACCGGCTTGCCGCAGTTGACGATCGCGCGGAAGCGCTGCGGGCGCCGAGATCCATTGGCGCCATGCTCGCCGCCCGAGAGCTGGGTCTCCTCGACCAGCTCGACGACGATGCCCTCGCCCGGGGGCATGATCGACACCGCCAGCGTCGCCTCGGCGAGGCCGTAGCTCGGCAGGAAGGCGCTGGCCTTGAACCCGGCATCGGCAAAGGCGTCGACGAACGACTGCATCACGTCCGGCCGGATCATGTCCGCGCCGTTGCCCGCGACGCGCCAGCGGCTGAGGTCGAAGCGGTCCGACGCCTTGGTCTGGCTCGACATGCGGCGCGCGCAGATGTCGTAGCCGAAGGTCGGCGAATAGGAGAGGGTGGTGCCCGTGTTGCGGGTGATCAGGTCGAGCCACGCCAGCGGACGCCGGGCGAAATCCTCGGTCTTCAAGTAATCGGTCGAGACCTGGTTGGCGACGATCGACAGGAAGCAGCCGACCAGCCCCATGTCGTGGTACCAGGGCAGCCACGAGACACAGCGGTCGCTGTCGCGCAGCTCCATGCCGTGGCTGTGCGCCGACAGGTTGTTGAGCAGCGCGTGGTGGGTGATCGCGACGCCGTGCGGGAAGCGGGTCGAGCCGCTCGAATATTGCAGATAGGCGATGTCGTCGGTGCTCGCCTGAGGCAGCTCGGCCGCGGGCGCGGCGCGCGTCGCGAAGCTCTCCCAGTCGATGCCCTCGACGCCCTTGAGGCGCGCCGCCTCGCCCGCCATCGCGGCGAGCTCGGCCGGGTAGAACAGCATCTTGGGGTCACAGCTCTCGAGCTGGACGGCGAGCTGGTCGATATAATGCTGGCTGCCGCCGAAGCTGGTGGGCAGCGGTAGCGGCACCGGCCAGGCGCCGGCATAGATCACGCCGAAGAACAGTGCGGCGAAGTCGGCGCCGGTCTCGGCGATCAGCGCGATGCGGTCCTCGGGCTTCACGCCCGCGGCGACCAGGCGGCGCGCCTGCGCCAGCGCATCCTCGCGCATCTCGCGGAACGGATAGGCGCGCATGAGCGTGCCGCGCGCATCGTGGAAGTTGAGGCCGCGCACCCCGGTGGCGGCATAGTCCAGCGCCTCGCCCAGCGTCGCGAAATCCGCGAGGCGGCGGGGAAGATTGTCTTCGGTCGGGGTGGGCTGCAGAGTCGCGCCGCTATCCCCGGTGTCGTTCACGTTCAAAGCCATATTCCAAAATCCGTGCCCCTGATCGTGGCAGCCCGCCCGCGGTCTTCACGACGCTGGGCCCCACACCAGAAATGAGGGCGGCTCTGCTACGCACTGTCGTTCAAATTCGGTTGGCACTGTGGCACAAACAAGGCGCATGCGCCGCAACACCGCCTCTGGGCGCCGCCCACCGCCGCCACTGGATCGTTCCGCCCTCGAACGGCTGGCGCTGCGCTATGTCGAGCGCTTCGCCACGACCCGCGGAAAACTGGCCGTCTACCTCGCGCGCAAGGTGCGCGAGCGGGGGTGGGAAGGCGAGCCCGCGGATCCCGTCGCGATTGCGGAACGCTTCGCCGAACTCGGCTATATCGACGACCGGCTCTACGCCGAATCAAAGGCTTCGGCGATGGCCCGGCGCGGCCTCGGTGCCCGCCGCGTGAAGGACGCGCTGCGCCACGCCGGTGTTCAGGAACGGGACGCCGAGGCGATCGCACCGCAGCTCGACGGCCGCGCGCGTGCGACGGCGGTCGAATTCGCCCGCAAGCGCCGGATCGGGCCGTTCGCAGCGGAGCCCGCCGATCGAGTCACGATGGCGAAACAGGTCGGCGCGATGATGCGCGCCGGCCACGCGCCCGAGCTGGCGTGGAAAATCGCACGCATGCCCCCCGGAGAAAGCGTCGAACCGTTGCTCAACGAGGATTAGTAACAAAGGATTCGCACACGCTGGAAATGCTGTGTTAATGTTGCGGGTCAGGGGGAAGAGTCTGAATGCGTGCCGACCCGCACCGAGCGTCGAGCGATTTTGTGCCCGTGCCGGCCGGCGCGGTGCTTCCCGTGCTCGAATCCGACGCCGACGACGAGCGCCATGTGGGCGCCGTCAAATGGTTCGATGTGACCCGCGGCTTCGGGTTCATCGTCGCCGATGATCCGCAGGCCGGGGACATCCTGATCCATTTCTCGGTGCTCCAGCCGCACGGCCGGCGCAGCCTGCCCGAGGGCGCGCGAGTCGAATGCACCGTGGTGCGGCGCGAGCGCGGCCTGCAGGCGCGCGAGATCCTGTCGATCGACCTCACCGACGCGGTCGAGCAGCCCAAGGCGCGGTCGGGCACCGCCGATCGCACCGACCGGACCAAGCTGATTTCCGAGGCCGGGCCGTTCGAGCCGGTGACCGTCAAATGGTTCAATCGCCTCAAGGGCTATGGCTTTCTGGTGCGCGACGGCGATTCGGCCGATATATTCGTGCATATGGAAACGCTTCGCCGGGCGGAGATTTATGACGTTGAACCCGATCAGCCGCTTCGTGCCCGTATCGTCGAGGGGGACAAGGGACCGCTCGCGGTCGTCGTCGAGGCGGCGGACTAAAGCCGCGCTGCTGCTGGCGCTGGGCGCGCTGGCGCTGGTTCCGGGATGCAAGGGAAGCGAGGCCGGCAATGCCGGCGCGGCGCAGCAGGCGGCGAAGGCGGTGGTCACCGTCGAGAGCGCCGGGGCGAAGCACGTCTTCAAGGTCGACGTCGCGCGCACCGCGGCCGAGCAGCAGCGCGGCCTGATGTTCCGCACCGACATTGCGGCCGATGGCGGCATGCTGTTCGCGCCCTATCCCGCCGAGGGCGGGGGACCCCGCGAGGCGAGCTTCTGGATGAAGGACACGCCGACTCCGCTCGACATCATCTTCATCCGCGCCGACGGCACGATCGCGCATATCGCCGAGAATACCGTGCCCTTCTCGGAGGATCCGGTGCGCTCGGGCGAGCCGGTCGCGGCGGTGCTGGAGATATTGGGCGGCAAGGCCGCGGAGCTGGGGATTTCGCCGGGGGACAAGGTGAGCTGGCGGTAGGGTGAATCGACGAAAGGGCGGTGACCTTCTTAGCCCTCTCCCGCTTGCGGGAGAGGGCTAAGAAGTGTCGCAGTCGCCGGTATGTTGTCTCTCGCCAGAAACGTACCCAAGGCGCCCCCACCTCCAAACCCCCGTTGCCGCCGCCGCGCTTGCCGCGTAAAGCGCGGGGCATGGGAATCCTGGCGAATATGTTCACCTGGTGGAACGGCTCCACCTTCGGCACCTGGATGGGCCTGCGCGGCAAGGACAAGGTCGGCGAGGACGCGCTCGGCAACGTCTATTACCAGGGTGGTACCGACACCGCCGGCAACCCGCGCCGCTGGGTGATCTACAAGGGTTCGAACGATTCGAGCCGCGTGCCGCCCGAATGGTTCAGCTGGCTGCACCACCAGATCGACGACGTGCCCGATCGCGCGCTGCCGCCCGTGCGCCAGTGGGAGAAGCCGGCAATTCCCAACTTGACCGGCACCGCCCAGGCCTATCGCCCGGCGGGCGCGCTCGAGGCGGGCGGCAAGCGCATCGGCGCGACCGGCGACTACGAAGCCTGGACGCCCGGCGCCTGATGACCTCGTTCCGTCCTGCCGTTATCGCGCTGGCGCCGCTCGCGCTGGCGGGTTGCGGCTGGCTGGGCGGCGCGCAGGAGAACAAGACCGCCGCCGCCGACAAGGTCGAGGTCGCGCCCAAGGCCGGGCCGGGCGAGGAGATCGTGACGGTCGACCCCGGCGCTGCCGCGGCCTCGGCCGCCGGCGCGACGCCGATGGCCGAGCGAGTCGCGGTGCTCGGGCTGCTCAACAAGCGCAACGGCCAGGCGCGCGACATCACGCTCAAGCCCGGCCAGGCGGTGCGCGCGGGCGAGGTGATCGTGCGGCTGCGCGCATGCGAGAAGAGCGCGCCATGGGAGAGCGACCAGCTGACCGGCGCCTTCGCGCAGGTCGACGTGCATGAGGCCGACGGCAAGTGGAAGCGCGCCTTTTCGGGCTGGCTCTACAAGGAGCGCCCGGCGCTCAACGTCGTGCAGCACCCGGTCTATGACGTCTGGGTCAAGAGCTGCGCGATGACCTTCCCCGAGACGGGCGGCGAGGAAGTGAGCGGGGCCGGCGCCAACGGATCGGGCGGCGCGGCGAAAGCGTCGAGCGCGCCGAAGTCCGCCGAGACGCCGGCGGCGCCCGAGGCGAGCCCCGCAGCGCCTTCGCCGAGCGCGTCGGACAGCATCGAGAGATAGGTCTCGCGCGGGACCTCGACCGCGCCCAATGAGGCGAGGTGATCGGTCATGAACTGACAGTCGAGCAGCTCGAACTCGCCGACACGCAGCCGCGCGACGAGCGCGGCAATCGCGACCTTCGACGCGTCGCGCGCGCGGCTCACCATCGATTCGCCGAAAAAGGCGCGGCCGAGCGCGAGGCCGTAGAGCCCGCCTGCCAGCCGCTCGCCCTCCCACACCTCGACCGAATGCGCGAAGCCGCGGCGGTGGAGCTCGCCGAACACCTTCTCGATCGACGGGTTGATCCAGGTATCGGGCCGGTCGGGCGCGGATTCGGCGCAGAGCGCGATCACCTGCTCGAACGCGGCGTCGGCGGTGACGCGGAAGCGGTCGCTGATGATCGTCCTGCGCAGCGAGCGCGAGAGGTGGAAGCCGTCGAGCGGCAGGATCGCGCGCTGGCGCGGCTCGACCCAGAAGACGCTGTCCTCGTCGCGATGCTCGGCCATCGGGAACACGCCCATGGCATAGGCCCGCAGCACCAGATCGGGGTCGAGATCGGCCGAGCGGGGGGTGGGGCGCGTCATTTCTTCTTCTTCGCGAGCCGGCGCTCGACCGCCTGCCACAGTTCGGCAAAGGCCTTGCCGCCGGTGGTGCGGCCGGCAAAGGCGCCGACCGGCTGGCGCCGCGCGGCCATCGCCTCGACGATGCTGGCCATCGGGATGACCGGCCAGTCGGGATGCCGCTCGAGCGCCTCGGCATGGAGCTTGCGGCGGCGGTCGACCATCGAATGGACCGGCATCAGCGGCACTTTTCCCTTGCCGAGATGCGCCTCGACCTCGGTCAGCGCGCGTTCGGAGAGGGGAGAGGGGATGACGGGGACGACGATCAGGTCGGCGGCGCGCATCACCTGCTCGCTGGTCTCGGTGAGGCCGGGCGGGCAGTCGAGCAGCATGCGGTCATAGGCGCGGTCGAGCTGGCCGAGCAGCTTGGCGAGGCGCTTCTTCTTGTCGAGTTCGTGGAACAGAAGGTCGAGGCCGCGCAGCGACGCGTCGGCGCCGATCAGGTCGAGCCGGTCGACATCGGTGGCATGCGCGAGCTTCGAGGGTTCGACGTCGCGGGTGAACACCGCCTGGGCCTGGACCTTGCCTCTGCTGCTGCCGAGCAGGAAGGTCGAGGCCGACTGCGGATCGAGATCCCACAGGAGGGTGCGGCGCGCCGAGAGCGTCGCCGCGCACCAGGCGAGGTTGACCGCCAGCGTGGTCTTTCCGACGCCGCCCTTCAGGCTGTAGATCGCGATCGTCGCCAAGCCCTGCCTCCGCTCCATTGATCCGCCGCGCCGGACCAGCATCCGGCGCCCCATCATGCATTGTTCCCGATGGAGATAACAAGATGAGGACGGACCATCTGTTCGTGATCACCGGCGGACCGGGCTCGCTGCCGCTTGCCTCGGTCGCGGGGCGGGCGCGGTTCGTGATGGATCGGATCGCAGGCTCTGAAGGATGCGGCTCGTTCCGGGCGTGATCCGAAGTTGTAACCGGTTTCATGATACGGCACGCTGCAGCATCGAATCGGGTACGCGGGAGAGGACCATGCGCAGGCGACTTTGGGGACTTGCCGCTGCGGCGCTGCTGCTCGCGGTTCCGGCGCAGGGACGGCAGGACGCCCGGTTCACGGCGCAGCTGCACCGCATCGCGGCGCAACTCGATCTGCCGGGGTTCAGCGCCGTCGTCGTCCGCGACGGCAAAGTCGTCTATCGCCATCACGAAGGCGTCGCCGACCGTGCGGCCGGCACGCCGATTGCGCGCAATTCGCTGTTCGGCATCGCGTCGGTGACCAAGTCGATGACCGGCATCATCCTCGCGCAGCTCGAGGCCGAGGGGAAACTCCGCTTCGACGATCCGCTGCTCGCCTATCCGCTCAACACGGGCTGGCATCCGCCCGAGGGGATCGGCGATCCCAACATCACGATCGGGGACGTCCTCAGCATGAGCGCCGGCGGACGCCCGGGAGCCACTTATGTATATAATGGCGCGCGCTTCAATCTGCTGTCGGGTGTGTTCGACAAGATCAGCCGCATCGAATCCCCGCAAAGCTATGTCGTGCAGAACCGCCAGCGCATCCTGGCGCCGCTCGGCATGAACGACACGATGGCGGGCTATCAGAAAGCCAGCCCGCTCGCGGGGCGCGCGGTCAAACGCTATCAGGCGGAACCCTCGGCCACCGGCTGGCGCTATGTCGAGCGGCCCTATGACTGGGATGCGGCCTATCCCGCCTCGGGCCTGATCTCGACGATCGACGACATGGTCAAATATGCCGCCGCGCTCGATCGCAATGCGCTGATCGACCAGGCCGGCTACGACCGGCTCACCGCGCCGCGCAACGGCCACCCCTATGGCTATGGCTGGTTCACGCAGAAGAGCGCGGACGTGCGGCTGCACTGGGTATTCGGCTATGGCCAGGCGGAATCGGCGCTGTTCCTGCGCGTCCCTGACAAGAAATTGACCTTCATCTTCCTGGCCAATGCCGACACGCCGTCGGCGCTCGCCCAGCTCGACTATGCCGATGTGCTGCGCCAGCCATTCGGACTCGCCTTCCTGAGCGGCTGGGTGACGGGCGACCGGACGATCGATTTCGACCGTCCGGTCGCGGAAATCGCGCAAGCACTGGGTGCGCGCCCCACGCCGATGGCGGTGGAGCAATTGCTCAACGAAGCGCTGCTCCAGGCTTTCCGCGCCCGCATGACGGGCAGCAGCGGCGAGCGGGCGGTTGCGCTGAGCGAGCTCCTGCTACGCGTCGCGCCGGAGCGCTTTGCGCAGCCCGACGTCTATATGTTGCGGCTCCTCTCCGACGTCGCGTCGCCGCGCCTGACGCCAGCCGCGCAGGGACTTGTGGCGAGCTTCGATCTTGATGCGGACCCGCGTCCCGTCACCGCCTTCTGGGGCGGCAATGTCCTCGAGAAGACCGGCAATATTCCGGATGCGATGAAGCTTTATGCGCGGTTGTGCGATCGTCCGGGTTTCGATGACGAGGAAATGAAAGCGCAGGCCTGCGAGCGCCTGGGCCTTCACGAAATCGAGACGGGCCGGACGGCGGAGGGCCGCGCGCATCTGTGGCATTCGGCACGCATCTCGCGGAATGCCAACCAGGGGTGGGAGTTCGACCGGAAGCTCGCGCTGATCGCGCGCGGCGGCAATCCGCGCTGAGCGGGAACCTTAGTGCAGATGCCGCAGCTTGTCCGGGTTGCGGGTGAGATAGATGGCGGTGATGCGGCCGTCCTCGATCTCCAGCGCGGTGGTCTGCAGCTCGCCGTCCGCCTCGAGCGTGACGAAGCCGGGCAGGCCGTTGACGAAGCACGTGCGGACGAGTTTCGAGCCATATTTGCCGAACAGCACGGCGAGCGACTTGTGCAGCTTCATCACGTGCCTGAAGCCGAGCACCACCTGCATCGCCGCGGCGCGCTTGCCGCCGCCGTCGGAGTGCATGCTGACGTCCGCCGCGAGCATCGCGCCGAGTGCGGTCATGTCGCCGGTGCGCGAGGCGGCGAAAAAGGCTTCGGCGATCTCGATCCCGTGCTGCTGCTCGACCTGGAAGCGCGGCCGCGCCTCGCGAACATGCGCGCGGGCGCGTGTCGCGAGCTGGCGGCAGGCGGCGGCGTCGCGGTCGAGCGTCTTCGCCACTTCGTCGAACGACACGCCGAACACGTCGTGGAGCAGGAAGGCGGCGCGTTCGAGCGGCGAGAGGCGTTCGAGCGCGAGCATCAGCGGGAGGGTGACGTCCTCCTCCGGCTCCTCCTCAATCACCGGATCGGGGAGCCACGGGCCGATATAGGTCTCGCGCTGGTGCCGCGCGGACTTGAGCTGGTCGAGGCAGAGGCGCGTGACGATGCGGCGCAGGAACGCCTCGGGCTCGCGCACCACCGAGCGGTCGGTACCCATCCAGCGTACGAACGCCTCCTGCACCACATCCTCGGCATCGGCGACCGAGCCGAGCATGCGATAGGCGACGCGGATGAGCTTGGGGCGCAGCGGGTCGAACGACTCCGCCGCGCCCGCGCGCTCCTGTTCGTTCAGCGTCACGCGACCTGCGCCTGGACGGACTTGATCGCCGCCGGCTCGGTCCACAGGTGGAAGCCGACCGCGAGCCGGTTCCAGCCGTTGATGATGTTGATCATCAGGGTGAGCTTCACCTGTTCCTCCTCGCTGAACTCGGCGGCGAGCGCGTCATAGGCTTCGCGGAGGTTGTGGCCTTCGGAAAGGCGCGTCAAGGCGTCGACCCAGCCGAGCGCGGCGCGCTCGCGCGGGGTATAGTCCGGCGCCTCGCGCCATGCCGACAGCAGATAGATGCGCTTCTCGGTCTCGCCCTTGGCGCGCGCTTCCTCGGTGTGCATGTTGATGCAGTTGGCGCACTGGTTGATCTGCGACGAGCGGATCTTGACCAGCTCGATCAGCGACGGTTCGAGGCTCGCCTCGATCGCGGTGGAGGCCGCGAACCACGGCTTCATCACGCTGGGGGCGGCGGTGTAGGGATTGAGCTTGGCAGTCATGGTCATGCTCCTCATCGGGGTTGCATAGTCATGACGAGCGGGGCGCGGCGGATGTGACATTGCCGGCGAAAAAAGCGGTGCCGCAACGAAAAAGGCCGGCGGTGGATGCCGCCGGCCCTTTCGGTTGGAATTTCGCGCGGATCAGCCCTTGCAGGTGAGCGAGCCCTTGCCCGGAAGCTCGACCGTGGCCGACTTGTCGTTGCCGGTGAGCTTGTAGCCGCCTTCGGCGGTGTAGGGCTGGCCGGCCTCGGGGGCCTTGAGATCGGTCGCCGGGCCGTTCTTCTCGGTGCGCAGCTTGACCAGCTTGTCGCCCTGGAAGAATTCGGCCCACACCACCGCGTTGCCCGGCTGGCAGCGCATCGAGACCGATGCCTTGATCGCCGGCGGCAGCTCGACGGCCGGGGCGTTCTTGAGCTGAGTCTCCATCGGGTCGGGCGAGCGGCTGTCGACCACTTCGGGTTCGGGTTTGCAGGCGGCGAGCGGCAGAAGGACGATCGCGACGGCGGCGGGGAGGAGGCGCATCTTCATAGCGGACGTTCCTTTTGCTTATGCAGCATTTAACGTCAAGACCGACATGATACCGCGGGACAATCGATTTTGCGGTGCAACAGGAAAGTGTCTTGGATCATTCGTGAAATTCATCGAGATCGGGGATGCGGCCGAACGCAATTTTCGTTCCCACGCGATCGATCCGGCTGCCATCCATCGGCCCGACCGAGACCGCGTGGCGCCCGAACTTCTCGTTGATTCGGTCCATCGCCTTGCTCAGCGAGAGAGTACGCGTCTCCCGGGCGAGCGGATCGTTGGGGTCGAGCGCGGCGAACAGCGATTGCTGCTCGCCCTGGAGCGGGGCGATCTCGGCCAGCGTCACGCCGACCATGCGGATCGCGAAGACGCCGGGACGGGTGCGGCCGGCGGCGGCGAGGCGCGGGAAGATCGAGTCGAGCGCATGGAGCACGGTGAAGCTGTCCTGAGTCGAAGGCAGCTTGATCGAGGTGCGCCAGGTCGACTTGTCGTCCTCGAACCGCGCGTGGAGCACGAGCAGGCGGCTGACATAGCCCTTGCGGCGCAACCGGCTGGCGGATTTGAGCGCGAGGCGGCGGGCGGTCAGGCGGGTGGGTTCGAGCCCGCGCTTGCGGGGCGAGAGGACGTGGCTGTGGCCGATGGTGCTGTTCTGCGTGGGCTTCTCGGGCAGGTCGAAGCCGTGCAGCAGATACCAGAGCCGGTCGCCATTGACCCCGCCCCAGGCCGAGCCGGCATCGCGCGGGCGGCGCTCGCACAGCTGGCCGATGTCGAGGATGCCCTGCTGCGCCAGCCGCTTCTCCATCTTGGCGCCGATCCCGGCGATGTCGCGCAAGGGGACGTCGAACAGGCGGTGGGGCAGCATGTCCTGCGTCAGCATGGTCAAGCCGTCGGGCTTCTGCATGTCGCTGGCGAGCTTGGCGAGCAGGCGGTTGGGGGCGATGCCGACCGAGCTGGTCAGACACTCGCCGACATTGGCGCGGATGCCGGCCTTGATCCGCTTCGCCAGCGCGATCGCGGTCGCGGGGTCGTTCTCGTTGTCGAGCAGGCGGCAGGCGACCTCGTCGATCGAGCAGACATGGGTGACCGGGATGTGCCGCCACACCTCCGCGACGATCGCATTGTGGAACTCGACATATTTCTCGTGCTGGCCGGGGGCGATGAGGAGGTCGCGGCACAGGCGCTTGGCTTCCCACACGGGGGTGCCGGTGCGGATGCCGTACTTCTTGGCCTCGACCGAGGCGGCGATGGCGACGGTGGTGTCGCTGTTGACCGGCGCGACGATCACCGGCTTGCCGCGCAGCTCCGGATTCAGCTGCTGCTCGACCGCGGCGAAGAAGCTGTTGAGGTCGAGATACAGCCAGCGCAGCGGCCGCGGGGGCAAGTCGAGGAGAGGCGCCGTCGCCATGCCGGAACAATATAGGAACCGCGCGGTGGAGTCACGCGAGGGTGAGGGGTAGGCCACAATAGCCCCTCTTCTTTCTGGCGCCCAAAAAGAAGAAGATCCTCACCCTCGCACCGCTTCGCGGCGGGGCCCTCCCTCTCCCGCAAGCGGGAGAGGGTTAGAAAAGCAGGCCCTTCAAGCGGCCGCCGCATGACCCGGCCGGCGGATCGCGCGGACCTTGCCGCTCTGGCCGCCGCCCGCGAAGAAGCGGCCGGCGCCGTCGGATTCGAGGCCGGAGATGCCGGTGCTCTCGGGCATGTCGAGCCGCTCCAGCACCTTGCCGCTGTCGGGATCGATGCGGCGCAGGTCGCTGGCATCGTCCTGCCAGGTGCCGTGCCACAGCTCGCCATCGACCCAGGTGACGCCGGTGACGAAGCGGTCGGACTTGATCGTACGCAGCACCTTGCCGGTCGCTGGATCGATCTGGTGGATGCTGGCGGCGCGATATTCGCCGACCCAGAGCGAGCCTTCGGCCCAGGTGAGGCCGGAGTCGCCGCCCTTGCCGGGGGCGGGGATGGTCGCGAGCACCGCGCCGGTCCTGGGATCGACCTTGCGGATCACCGCCTCGGCGATCTGCCAGAGGTGGGTGCCGTCGAACGCGGTGCCGGCGTCGGCGGGAACATCCACCCCGCCGGTGATCTCGCCGCTGTCGGGGTCGAGCGCCTCGATGCGCTCGCCGGTGGCGAACCAGACGCGCGCGCCGTCGAAGCTGACGCCGGCGACGTCGCCGGTGGGAAAGGGGCCGTATTCGCGGATGATTTCTGCGGATGCTGCATGGTTCATGTCATTTCTCCGGCTTGAGGGGCGGGGGATCACATCGGGGGCATTTTGTCGAAGGCGGTGAGCGCGGGATCGAGATGATCCCAGGCCTGACGCGCGGCGGTCCACAGCACCACCTGCGGATGGTAGCGCGACGGATCGTCGAGGCTGCCGGCGCTCGCCACGAACACCTCGGGCATGTCGGGGAAGGCGATGTAGACGGGCGAGCCGCATGTCGGGCAGAAAGCGCGATGCTTGCGGGTGCCGCCCTCGCCGACCATTTCCCAGAAGCTGGGCTGGCCGCTGGTCTCCACCTGCGCGCCGACGAAGGTGACGTGCGCAGCATGGCCGGTGCCGCTGTCGCGTTGGCACTGGCGGCACTGGCAGAGGTTCATCATCGCCGGTTCGCTCGAGACCTGGTAGCGGATCGCACCGCAGGCGCAGCCGCCGGTATAGGGTTCGGTCATGTCGTCACTCCTTGGTTGCGGAGCCAGACCTAAGCCCCCGGCAGAACCGCCGGGAGTAACAAGCTTGTCGGGAAACCCACGGTCTGCCGCGCCATCCAGCGGCGCGCGCGGCCGCGGCCGAATCCGTCGGCCTTGCCCGCCGCCGTCAGCACCTCGAGCGCGCGCTGGACGGTGCGCGGGCTGACGTCGAGCGCGAGCGCGAGCGCCGAGCTCGACCAGGCCTCGCCATCGGCGAGCAGCGCCAGCACATCGGCATGGGCTTCCTCCTGCGGGGGGAGGAGCAGCGCGACCGCGCGGCCGGCACGTGGCTTCAGAATGAAACCGTCCTCGGTGGCGCTGACCTCCGCCAGGGATTCGAGCTCGGCGCGCAGCCGGCCGATCTCGACGCGCAGGCGGGCGCGATGCGACTCGTCGGCCTCGCGGGCGCGGAACGCGCGCTGGAGCAATTGGAGGCGCGGAACGTCGCCCGGCCACGCCTCGGCCAGCGTGCTGGCGAGCGCGAACAGCACCGGGCGGCTGGCGAGCGGGACGGTGGCCTTGCGCGCCCGTATCACCGTGCGGCAGGCGTCGATGACCAGCGTATCGGAGGCGAGCAGCGCCTCGACCTCGGCAAGGCCGAGCAGCCGCGCGTCCTCTTGCGTCACCAGCCGAGCGGCGGGTGCCTCGAACGCGCGGACCGCCTGATCCACCTCGGCAACGAGCGCGGGGATGCCGGCCTGATGCGCGGCGCTGGCTGCACGGTCGAGCGCGGCACGGGCGGGTGCGGCCTCGATGCGGCGCATCGCGATGCCCGCCGCCACCAGCCAAGCGCCGGCGCGCGACGCGAGCGGCAGCGCATCGGCATCGAGGGCGGCGAGCGTCGCTGCGGCATCCTCGAGCCGCCCGATCAGCAGCAGGCGCCGCGCCTCGAGATAGCCGGCATGCGCGGCATTGGCGCGGTCGCCATGCGCCGCGAGCGTGGCGCGCGCGGCGTCGAGACCGCGCATCGGTGCGCCGAGATCGCGCGAGACCAGCGCGATCTCGGCCTCGGCGACGATGCAGCGGGCGCGTGCCACCGGCTCGCGCGTTCCGAAGGCGCGGGCGGCGCGGCGCAGCAGATCGCGGGCGCGGGCCAGGTCGCCGAGCTGCGCCATGGCGATACCGCGCAGCGCGAGTGCAGCCGGGTCCTCGCGCAGCGCGACGCGGTCGAGCGCAGCGAGCGGATTGCCCGCGGCGAGCGCTCGAGCGGCGGCGTTGATCAGCGAGTCCATCTAAATCGCGTCACACTTGTAACTCTCACCCGGCGCGCGGCGCACCTAGGTTCAGGATCGAACCGCAGGAGCTGCGAACATGGCAAGGTCCGAACCCGCGAACAAGCAAGCCCCGGCGCACTGGCTGGCGCTCGCCGCCGCGCCGGCCTTCGCCGCGATGGCGCTGATCTCGGCCGCCGACGCCCCGCCGCTCGCGCTCTGCGCGGCGGGCGCCACGCTGCTGCCGATCGACGGCATGACCGCGATGTACCTGCTGATGAGCCTGTTCCACCTGCCGCCCTGGCTGAGGTTTGCCGGGCGCGGCTGACGATCAAGAAGGAGACGAGAGATGCAACACGAAATCGTATCGCGCGAGGAATGGATGACCGCGCGCAAGGCGCTGTTCGAGAAGGAACGCGCGATGACCCATGCGCTCGACGAATTGCGCGCCGAGCGGCGCGGGCTGCCCTGGGTGCGGGTGCAGAAACATTATGTATTCGAAGGGCCGGACGGGCCGCGCACGTTGGGCGACCTGTTTGGGGAGCGCAGCCAGCTCGCCGTCTATCACTTCATGCTGGCGCCGGGATCGGAGCATCTCTGCCCCGGCTGCTCCTACACGATGGACCACACCGACGCGGCGCGGCAGCATTTCGAGCATGCCGACCTCGCCTTTGCCGCGGTGTCACGTGCGCCGGTCGAGCAGATCGAGGCGGTCAAGCAGCGGATGGGCTGGACCTTCCCCTGGGTCTCGTCGGACGAGGGCGACTTCAACTATGACTTCTGCGTCTCGTTCAAGCAGGAGGACCGGGAAGCGGGGACCGCGCTCTACAACTACGGACTGACGCAGATCCAGCGTAGCGCCGACATGTTCGGGGTGAGCGTGTTCGCGAAGAACGACGCGGGCGAGATCTTCCACAGCTACTCAACCTATCATCGCGGCACCGAACTGCTGATGGGTGCGATGAACTGGCTCGACCTGACGCCCAAGGGCCGCAACGAGACCGGCGGGACGATGAGCTGGGTGCGGCTGCACGACGAATATTGAGGGCTTCGCGCGAGAGCGCGCCGACATTCGAGGACGAGCTATTCCTCCCCCTCCGGGGGGGGGGTATAGTGATATTGGACAGTAATTGCTCCTATGACCACAGTTGGGCCAGTAGCAGATGATCGGCTTTCGAGAGGGATGGGTGGGCATCCTAATCAATCCGGCCGGTTCGGCGGCTTGTTGATCGCAATCAGATCACTATCAGCCGACGCGATGAAGGCGTCGAAATCATTCTAATCTGCAGGCTATTAGAACGAAGGTTTCCGAAGAAAATGCCATGCGTGACCAACGGCGTGGCGATGCCCGAGGAAAGGGCGTGCGGGCTACCGAGCGAGAACATGCATGAGGTAGCTGAATCCACACTAGCCCTTTCGTTACTTGTCGCCGCATCGTCACTCGCCGATGCACAGAGTTGAGTGCAAATCTCTAGTCGCCCGCAATCAACACTTCTGCAGTCGATGGAAAAGTACCACTTCACGCGCGCCGCCCGTCTGCCCACGGCTCGTAGCGTGCCATTTCCGATTTGGGACGATACGCCACAGTCGGCCATCTTCTTCGCTGATCAGACACGAAAGGCCGAGTTCCTGCCAGCCCGAGTTTCTCGCGACTTCTAGATAGCGGTTCAATTGCCACTCTGGATTGGCGAATGCCACGACCTGCACCAATGTGGTCTTGTCATCTGCTATAGCGGCAAGCGACCGAAGCGCTTCCTCCAACTGCTCGAAATAAGTACGGAGTCCATGAGCCTTGCGCCCGCCCATTGTGTAGTAACTTTCACCGGAACCGTCCAAGGCTTTTGCAATGAAGAACGGCGCGGGCGATTCCTTTCGTCCATCAACCTGCCAACGGTGATAGAGGACGTGTACGCCTGGGTATGGCGGGCTCGTGATGATTAAGCGTGGGGGACCCGCCTCGCGAACATGCGCGTCCGTTTCAAGGCCGATAATAGAACGATTGATGACTGTTGGACAAGCAATCGGGTGCTCGCGAACGGCTTCATGAAGTGCCACTGCACCTCTCGAAATCCCCTCGGAGCTGGCTTCCAGTATTCGCCGAAAATCCGCCATGGAAGGCAACTGCTTTCGTCCGTCGAGAGCCCAGTGCGCGGTACGCAATACTGCACAACGAGCCAAATCTTCGAACACAGGATCAGCAATTTCTTCAATCGCAGCAATGGCTTGCGCAATTGCCTTTCGAATGCGCCAACGCTTGGAGCTATTGAGGTTGCGAAAGTATCCGAGCTGGACCCAGCTTTCGAAAGCAGGCTCTGGGCGATGAACATTAATCTGATTAGTGACATGACCTGCTAGCTGCAGAAAAACTTCAGCTTGGTCTGACGATAGGCGGAGCAATTTTGTCTTGGAGACGAACGTCGCCAAAGTACTAATATCGCTACCGACCGCGTTTCTTCCACGGGCATAAGCCTCAACAAGCGTTGTTCCACCGCCAACGTATGGATCAACAACTAGATCACCAGGATCGGTAAACGTATCAATGGCTTGACCGACGAAGACTGGTGAAAAGCGAGCTGGGTAGTGGTAATGCCGGTGAGTCAGGCCTTCAACATTTCGTGGATCACGCGCGGTTTCGACAAGCGCGGCCTCTTCCTGTGCTGACAGCGTCAAATATTCCGAGGGTCGTGATGCCGGCGCCGCGACGAGCGGGTCTGTTCTGAAATTGACAGGCTGCGGCGACTGAATTTCAACGCTCATTTGCATGACCCTCCCGGCCAATATCCCGTTGGATAATCCCGGTCATGTATCGGAGCACTTGAAGTGCCACTCCGGGAACATCCCGAACAATCTGTATCGTTTCCGTATCAAATGTATCACTTTTCTGCGCAGGCGGATTACCTTGCGCAAAAAGTTCAAGTTTTTTCCATAATTCGCTGCGGACCGCTGGCGTTACCGCTCCCCGCGATTTACGAATTCGATTTATCCTGAGCCTTGTTGTACCCACACGACGAGCGGCTTCGGATTCATTGCCGCCGGCTGCATCGACGAGTGCCTCGACGGCGTTATAGAGGGCGGTGTCGGGATGGACTTTTGGCATCGTGTTTCATGATGTATCGCATGTTTGTCTTATGCGCAACAACCGATACACCGTGATGGCCGTCGTTACAGATGCGTTCTTATCTCGTGGGCGAGGGCTCGTGCTCAACCTGGGCGAGCCGTCCACCGCTCCACCCAGTCAGCAAATCCATCGGGCCAATTGCATTCTCTCGGAGTGTCGGCTTACTGGTCTAACAATGCCGTAGTTGCTGTCCCGTGCTCGCATGGCTACGGTGAGTTGGAGGGCGCTTAAGGGGCATGCTTTGTGACTGATGAACGGGGCGCCCTACGTGTTGGCGCACACGTACTTGTTCAACTTGGGAGCGAACTCGTCACTGACGTCGAGCAAGCGCTACTTGAGTGCGTTAAGAACGCCTACGACGCTGACTCACCTGGTTGCAGAATTAAAATTCAAACCGAGGAGCGGGGCCACCTTGAGGAGAGCGATAGCTCCGAGGCCCTCTACAAGTTTCGGGATCCGGCAGAAAATGTGACCGTCAGGTTCGTGACGGAAGATGGCAGCCCTCTTCAAAGGCAGCCCGATCCGCCCGCCCCCATTGTGCGAAGGATCGAGTATCAGGGTAGAATATCGATTGAAGACTCAGGGACGGGAATTTCCTTTGAAGACCTGAGCAGATCATGGCTGGTGATCAGTGCGTCGATTAAGCGCAGTGGGAATGATGGGCCAAAGAGCAAGACTGTGCTCGGCCGCACGCCCTTAGGGGACAAGGGATTGGGCCGCCTTGGAACGATGAAACTCGGCGACATCCTGCTCGTTGAGTCGGCAACGTCTCCCTCAGGTGAAATCGCCTCCGCGTGGTTTCGATGGGCGGACTGCGAGCGCGCGCAGACGGTTGACGAAATCCCCGTAAAACTTTCCCGAACTGAGAACACCACTGGCTTTAAGGGGACACGTGTTTCCGTCCTTGGATTACGGGACCTGGAGGAGTGGCGGCGAAAAGACCGATTAGGGGAAGTTACGCGCAGCCTAGCCCGACTGATCTCTCCCTTTGAGGCCGCTTCAACCTTTCCAGTTACTGTCGAGCTGAACGAGGGAGAGCAATCGCTGGCGCTCGTCACGGAAGAGCTGCTTGCAAGAGCCGTCGCCGATTTTCAATTTGATTGGCAGAACATCGACGGAAAGCCAGTCCTTATCGCGAAAGCAAGGCTGCATCGCCGTCTTCTGACCTCCCAGCGCACTCGAGCTCTGCGCGAGAGGACTGCTAGAGTCTTTGAGGAGGATGGAGGAAGGGCGTTTGCAGAGTATCTCAAAAGCAGCCGGCGCTTGAAGGGCTACGCAAGCAAGACTATCGATCCACAAACGCCATGGTTCGCCGAGATTGAGCATATATATAAAGGATCGGACCTTTTCTCGAAATCGGACCATTCAACACAGAATCCTGGCATATTCTCTGGAGCATTTTACTTCTTCCATTTTGTAGGTGATGAAGAAGATCAGACAGGGGCGGCATCTGGAACTGGAGCAAATCTACGTATCGTTCGGGATTTGGCAGGAATCGCAATATTAAGGGACGGCTTCCAAGTTAGAAACCGAGGAGATTGGCTCGGCCTGTCTGCGGGCATGACTTCCGGAAGCACCTACAATCTCCGACCTGAAAATACACTTGGATATTTTTCGCTCAGTGGCGAAAGAAATTATAGGCTTACTGAAAAATCTGACCGGGAAGGATTTGTTGACAACGCCGCCTATCGGGGGTTCCTCGCTATTGCTCGCACTTGCCGTGATTTTGCAAATGATGCGATTGTAAATGTACGCAGGTCACTTGACGAATATGATAAAGAGCTAAAGGACGCTCAGAGATCAACCACCTCTTCTGATGACGATCTCTCGCGGGTCGGCTCCCTGGCGGAAGCTACTACTAAATTAAGTGAGCTTATTACAAGCATTGCGCATGAAGTGTCGCAACTGGGCAGCGAGAAGAACGACAACGAAGAACGTAAAAATCGTGTCATTGCCCTCACAAAGAATGCGGAGAGCCTATCGAGCGCCGCTATGTCTGGGGCCGAGTCTCCTGAGATTCTCGTAGGCCGCATCGAAAGGGAGCTTAACGAAGGCCGTGAACGAACAATCGCGCTCATCGAAAGCGCTGCTGCTGGCCTAGCCTCACGCGGGCTTACCCACGAGCTAAGAGCGCACCTTGCTGAAATTAGGCATCGAGTGACTAACATCGAGCGGAGCGCTGGAGTCAGCCGAGAGGTCTCTGCCCATCTCACTGCTATTCGAAGGTCGTGTAACGCGATTGCTCAAGCCGCTGCGCAGGTGGACCCCTTAATACCGCGCGTACGCGAGCCAAAGAACTCGTTCTCGGTGGATAGTGTGATTAGATCCTATTTCGAGCAAAGAGCAGGGATTCTGAGTACGGTGGATATCTCCGTGGAAGTGACGGGTGGCGATCTCGTTGTCCGCATGAGCGAGTCGAGGCTGCTACAAGCAATCGACAATCTAACCAGAAATAGTATTTTTTGGTTGAGCCAGCTCCCTAAAGGTCGAGATAGGCGCATTGATGTGGCTGTTGATCAGCGAGGTTTCATATTCTCGGATAATGGCCCCGGGATTGATCCGCTTGTAGAAGAAACATTATTCGACCTATTTGTTACGACACGGCAGCATGAACAGGGCGGGCAAGGTCTCGGATTGTTCATATCGAGCGAACTACTTGCACTCGATGGCTGCAGCATTTCGCTGTTGCCGGATCGGAATCGGAATAGGAGAAAATATAAGTTTTTCATCGACTTATCGGTAGTTCGTCGAGGAAGCTAGTATGGCATTGGGGGATATCAAGGCAGCGCTCGGTATCGATCGGGTGATTTGGATCGACGACGTTTTTGGAGATCCCGTTGTTGATCTCGCTATTTTGGCTAGAGCGCACCCGAACATTCAAGATGAGTTTCCCGAACTCAGGGCTGCTTTCCAGATTGAAGGCTTCGGCGATGTGGACGCTGAGTTAGCTCAGGCTATTCGCGATCTTGGTGACGACCGCCGCACGGCGCTACGGGAAGTATTGCTTCAGCAGGATGCCGAGCAGGCGCCTACACAGGAACTGTCGGCGGATGTTATTGAGGAGGCTTGCGGTCATCTCGGGGTCGCTAAAGAGGATCGATGGGCATTCCAAGAGGGGGATGCGCAGCTCGCCCAGAATAATGGCGATGATGCTTCAGTTGCGTACGTGATTGACCTGAAAGAAGGAGGAGGCCCGGGGCAACGTGGATTGGACATGTTGGCTCAACTGCGCGCTGCGAATTCAGCGGGAGTAGCTTTTATCCTGACCCACGAAGCTGCTATAGGTGGTGAAGCAGTCCTTGAAACTCAACTTGCAGATGCAATAGCTGGCGCAGCTGGCGCGCAAGTCGCACTTCCCCAGCCGTTGACGGTAATTTCGAAGGGAAGACTAACTGCGGACGGTGCTAATATCGAAGGCGCGCTCTCCATTGCTTTAAAACGAGCTGGATTGCGACGGACTTTGCATAGAGTTTTGACCGCTGCATCAAGTCGTGCATCCGAGGCGTATAAAGCGACCGCGGCGTCTTTACTTACGGTTGAACCGGAACGGTTGGAACAGTTTGTATATGAGCGAGGTAGAGTGGAGGGCGTCTCAGAGCTGAGTGTTGTCGAGAGAGCTCTTAGCGCTGGTGCTTCCAAGGATTTGCGAACCTTCTTTGCCTCTAACGCTATTGTCCTTGCGGGTATGTCGGCTTTGCGCGCCTTACAGAGTATCCCACTCGACACTAGAGCCCAGGATGCGGGGCCTATCCTCGCGGACCTACGAAACTCTGAGGTCTGGGATGGTAGTGAAGTGATCAACGCAGCCTTCACACCGCTCGCAAATGGAGATGTGTTTTGTTTTGATAACAAAGATCCTAGTTCACCAAATTCGCCTCGACTTTTTGTACTTCTGGGTCAACCGTGTGACATTATGCTACGACCAGACGGAAGGCGCGTAAGTGACGTAGCTATGCTCGTGCCGTTGATCGAGCAGGGTGACGACGGCTTGCCGGTCCCAGATCCTAACGACCCGCATGAAGATGATTCCGACAAATCGCCAGAGCTGCCTTTTCGCTTCCAGTCAAAGAAATTCAAACTCGATCTGCGTAGGTTGGCATATGTCCGATTGGATGTGCTCGATCTGGCCTGCCTACGTCCGGATGGTTGTGTGAGGGTTGAAGCCGGTCACAGTCCGCCGTCTGGATTATTGGCCGGAGGAAAATCTATCTACGAAAGACGAACTAGTGCTGCGGATAGTTGTCTTGCGGCACCAGTTCCAATAGCCGCAGCGCCTGGTCAGCGAATGCCGATCGACGATCGACTCCTGCTCACGATGAGTAGTAATGCGCCTTGGGAGCGCGTCCGTATGGGAGTGCGTATGGAAGCGTACGTGCCACCTCCTGGTCATCATCTGCAGGCTTTGCCCGATAGAGTAACTTGGTTCTTACGAAGAGAAGGCCGGATTCGCGCACCGTACTCGGCGTTCCTGCTTGAACGAGCCCTAAGGACGCTAGGGAGGCGCGCCTTCGATAGCGATTACACCATTTGAGGAGCCGTTAGTGGAGTGAGGAAGGGGGCGGGCACTGAACGGCTCGAACGTTTCGACCATCATCGCGGGGTGTTCATTTTGGCTAAGGTTCGCAGTCGTATAGCTAGAGATATCCAGCCAGTTAGATCTCGCTACCTCTATATGATTGCATTGCTAGATTTCATCCGGCGCCGTGGGCCTACGTCTCCACAAGACGCCTATCGATGGATGATTGAGCAAGGTATTGCTCGCAAGGATGATCAGGTCATCATTCAGAAGGATGGCGGATCAAGGTTTCACAAGGAGGTCCGATTTGCCCGGCAGGAGCTTTTCGGCGCAAGTTTGATTAAGCGAGAGCGAAACGGGAAGTGGGGTTTAACGCCTGCTGGCGAAACCACTTTTCTTACCGTTGACGGTGCCAGGGCCCTTGTTGCTCGGCGCCATGGTGCTGCCGGTGCGGATGTGGAGGGAGAAGTTCTATCAAGTGAGGGATTTGCTCCGACTAGGGGGCCCGTCCCGGTAGATTGGGTCGGGACAATCGTCCGCTCCACAAAGTCGTTGTGCTGGACGTATGCGATGCAGTTCGGCCAAACCTCGATTTGGAAAATTGGACTTGCGTGTGACGTTGACGGTCGCGCTAGGCAGCTGAATCAGCACATTCCGCATGAAGTAATTCAGGATAAATGGATGTCGGCTATCCGCCATCCATGGAACAATGCAGCAGAGGCTTACAAAATGGAGCAGTTGATCCTGACTGAATTAAGTGATGTTAGGACTGCTGGCGAAAGAGTACGATGTTGCCGAGAGCGGGTGGACCGCGCTTGGCATGACTCACTTCATAAAATGGCGCTTGAATGATCGTGCGATCCGAAGCTTACTTACCTGCAGTGCGATGGAAACGAACTGTTCGGATCGTCCCACATTAGCCGTTTAACCGAGATCTATCCGACGTCTGCTTCGGAAATCGGCAAAGGGCCCGAATGACCGAGTTGAGGGCGCATTGCTGCGTGTTCGATTACGAATGGAGCCTGCGCCGTAGGTTCGACGGGTCAATCCCTAAACGCCGCGCCGTGTGACGCAGTCCATCGCGTTTCACAGCCACTCGCAGCCCTTCCAGCTCTGTTTTCCGATCCCGGTTGAGTTTCACACGTAAGTTAAGCGCTGCCGGAAGGCGTACCGCGACAACCTGAGTTGCGAGGGTGTTTGAATCGCCTTTCGAGGCTATCGCCAGCTTCCGTACTCTTGCGACGGGAATGCCCAACGCCTTCGCTGCGGTTCGTTCGCCAAATTGATCGATCAGCGATTGAAGCTTTGTAGATAGATCATCGACAGGCTGATCGTAGGCGATCTCACTATCGAGATTGAGACCAAGCAGAGCTTGCCGCTCCCAATCATACGATTCCTTGCCAATCAAGCGAACACCGGTCGCCCGCACATGCCGTCGCAATGTCTCGCCACGGTCAACAAAATTGCCATTCAGAAATTTGCTCTCCGGTGACAGATGATATTGCGCCAAGGTTTCGGCGTAGGTTTTCAAGTGGCCAACCGGAACCGGCAGGCCGGTATCCCGATCGAACGCATGATCGGCCGCCTTGGCGACATCCTGATCGAATGGTGCGACAGGCCTGCGCTTCGCCACCTTTCGCGGCCGACCCCGTTTGCGCTTACCGATGACCGGCTCGCAATTGAGCTGGGCGGCTTCACTCATCGCGAGCATGAAATTGAACGGCTTCACCTGATCACGATAGGCGCGGGTTGAATTGTAGGGATTGAACCAGCGCAGGAGATCGGGTGAGGTCGCGGCGTATCGGCTGAGGGCTGCCCGACGCATGACGGTATCGTTCGCGAAGGACAGCCGATCAAGAGTGCCGTTCAGTGCCGCTGACACAATCCGATACCATAGGTCGCAGTGCCAGTGAGCGATTCCCTCGCCCAGAACAGACGGATGCGGCGCAGGAATACCGGCATTTGTTTCACCGGCCTGATACGGTGAGAGCAAATGTCCTAAACCATGCGCCGATACCTTGCGCAGGATTGGCCGGTCGTCGCGGCCTAGGTTGAACAATGCATAGCGCTTCGACGAAATCGCCAGACAATGGAGTGGTTCGGGTTCGCCTGTTTCGAGTGACTGGTTGACCTCTTCAATTTCTAGGATCGACCCGGCAAAATCATACGGATTGAGCGCCGCAAACCAATCGACAATCTTGATGACGCGCTCGTGAAATGTATCGCGCGATAAATCAGACGGCTTCGCAATCGCCAGACTGTCGGTATCGCAGAACGCCCATCCTAAGCCGTGATCGCCGATCAGTCGTTCGCCAATCGCTAACATCAAGCGGGCCGCGCTGGTAATCAACGTCGCGATCAACGGATGGAAATACGGTCCCGGTTCCTCGATCTTGTCGGCACGAAAGCTGAAAGGATCTCCGATCGCACTTTTCACCGTGACGGCGCGCTTCTCCGGTTGACGGACAACATTTACCTCCATCCACACGCCATAGCTGGTCGAATTGGCGCAGATTTTGAGCGCGTTCTGCTCGATATTGAGGACGGCCCGCGCATCGCCTTCGGCGGCATCCCTTGCTTGCTTGGTCCTTTGGCGCAGTTCGGTGACGCGCTTGAAGAAATCATCCGTTTGCGGATCGACACGAAACGCGGGATTGCCGTTGACATCGATCGCGCGAAGCCCGGTTTGTACCGGCCCCGGCGCAAACGTCACGGCTTCCACAACTTCGGGAGTTTGGCCGGTAAGGAGTTTCGCCGTAATGCAGTCAGCGAGCGTAAACCAGAGCGGTTCGCTGGTGAGGTGGTTCGCACCAATCGTATGCTGCGCCCCACCGCCGTAGCTGGCGCGAACGGGAAAGATGTCTCCTACCGGCTTCACTCGCACCAAGGTCGCGAGCTCGGGCCAGACCGCTTTCTTCTGCAAAGCATCGAGATCGATATTGGCGAGGAAGGTGCGCGTTTCGGCTGTGCTGCTCGTCCAAGTGACACCCTCGGCAATTGCGAAGCGCCATAATCCCATCAGCGTGCAAACGGTCGGATACATCGCCAGGAAGTCGCAGAGCATCACCTCACATATCTCGCGCCGTATCCGCACCTCCGATCGGCCGCCGAAATAGGCGCTCATGATATAGGCGGTGCGCTGGGTCGGGAAATCAGGCTGACTCTTCTGCCATGGCACGATCCCTATCCCTCGAAGATAGGCTTTCCCGATACTCGCCTCGCTATAGACTTTTTCCGGCGCGAGATCGGACAGATTCAAGCTAGCTAACCGATCGCGCAGTGCGACATAGCATTCCCACGTCGTTTGCACGTCGCGCGCGGCGTAGCGGATCATCGCATCGTCGATCGGCCCATCGAAATCATCATGCGCTAGCTTGGGGTTTTCGACGCCGAGAAACTGCCCCAGCGTATCGAGTGAGAAGCCACGCGACAGCAGCGCGCTTGCGATCGTTTTGACATCGACAAAATGACCAGCGCGATGCGGCTTCAACGTGCCGCGTTTGCGGGCGCTGCGCGCATCGAGCTGTCCCATGACGCCAGCGAAGCGAATGAACGCAGCTCGGCGCGACAGGTGTTTGACTTGAACATGCGGGTAGATTTTCTGGCGGGACAGCGTGAAGCTGAAGCCGCCGCGCATCTCACGTCGCGCTGGACCATGCGCGATAGCGAGCCGCGAAATATCGAATGGCAGGTTGAAGCCGATGATCGTCGCGCGAAGCTGCCAGCCGATCCGGAAGAAAACATCATCGACAAAGGCATCGCGGGAAAGGAGTGTACGGTCGTTTTCCGCCGCATATGCTTGAAGCGTCGCCAATTCGGCCGCCGACACGCCTTCGGGATCGTAGAAAATACCACTCTCGCGCAGTGCATCGCGATACCGGACTTGGTAGGTGCCGAACCGCAATGCCTGATCTGGACCGGTCGTTGTTTCGGTATCGAAGATGATTGCCCAGCCCGACGCCCCCAACGGCTGCTTGCGACGCCCTTCACGGACTGGTGCACGCAGCTCGCTAAACTGCGGGCCAGCGTAGCAGCGCAAGGCGATGCGCAGCTCGTCGCTGATCGGTGGGATCGTCATTGCAACGCCGCCTGCTCGATCAGCAACGCGGAAAACGCATATAGCCGCTCGACAATCACGCGCAGCATATCGGCCAAGCCGCGCAGGAAGCGGCCGATCGAGTCGAGCATCGGATCGCCTCGCGCGATTGGCGGATAGTCACGCTGATCGTCGCTCACTTTACGATGGCAATTGCGACATAGGCACACGACCGCTGCATCGTGTTGCTGGCCAGCGACATGGTGCAGTTCCATGCACCGCCAATCGCTTTCGCCGCACATCGCGCACGCTGGATCATTGCTATCTAGCGCCTCGAGCCGCGCTTGCTTGCGAGCCTCTCTTTTCAGATCGTCGTCGAGCACGGATTTTCCTTTCTCAAAGCACCAGTCGGTAGATGTCGTGGAATACCTCGTTGCCAGCGGCAGCGAGGCGGTAGAGCATGTTCGGATTGGTCTCGAAAACGTGCCGCTTGCCTTTGGCGTCGATCACGAATTGGCCGACGAATGGCACAAGCAAATCGATATCGTTTCTAAGCAGGAAGGCTTTAACGGCGTTAAGGTAAGTCCCGTTGAGCGAGGCCTGCTCAAAATCGAGCAGCAGGCGCTCGCGTATCTCACCGCCCGAAATGACCCACATGACACGATGCCGGCGGTCGATAATCCTACGCGATCGGCCGTGTCCCTCGATCGATACGTTCTCGCGTAGGAACCGACGCAGCCGTTCGGGCGATACGCCAACCTCTCTAGCCGCGACGGCTTGGCTTCCTGATCGCCGATAGTTTCTGAGTGCCGCTTCCAGCCGATCGTCACTTGGCGCATTGCGAACGCGGATCGGCGCTTCACCGACACGAGCATGCCCACGGCCTTGCGAACGGCTCAATCCGCGTGCCGCGGTTCGCTCGATCCGCCGTCGATATTCCGCTTGATAGTCGCGTGTCCGCGCCACGATCGATCCTCTGTCGGGCCGACGCGAATCGTCGCCCTCAGCGTTAGGATCGTGGGAAGTGGCGCGAAGAGTCTCGACCGAGCTGGCGCAAAGTGCGAACGCTTATTTGGCTATTAGATCGCCGCTATAATCTCGAATTAGCCGCTCGATTGTTTTATCCGTACCGATATTTTCAATACCAGCTTTTTCGAGTGCATCTCGTGCGATCGGAATTTGCTGCTTGCGCAATTTGCCGTCCAAATTTCCCGATTTTGCTAATTGGCGAATTGTCTCAGCTATGCGGTTTCGACGCGTTCGCTGGTTTGGGCGATCGATGATTAGCGCTTCCGATAAGGCGCTCTTTTCAATTAGCCGCACGTGATCATACCGGAATTCGCTGCTTTCAACGACATCGCACAACAAACGGAACCGTCCGGTCAAAAATTGATCGGGCGGAATTCTGACCGGCCCCGTGCTCCGCGACGGAAGGTCGCGAATACCGGTCGCGATCAATCGACCGCGCTTTATGTCGTCTCGCACTTGGTCGGGGATGCACTCCTCCCCGAAAAAGCTATCAGCGAAGCGCATCAAATATTCGAGTATTTGCCAAGCTGATGATGTAGCAACGAACGGCCCATCGTCCGATTTGCGTACGGCTTCCCGAACGACATAAGTCGATAGAGCGATACTCGCATCCCATATCGTTTTGGATCGCGGGCTGGCCATTGCGATTGCACCTAAACCGGACCAATTAACTTTGAATTTCCGCGCCTTCGCGGCGGATTTCGGCTATAATGGCGCATGTTGCTCGAAACAGATTTCACGCCCGATAGCGACGACGATTGGGCGGTGCGCTCCGCCTTCTGGCAACGTACTGCCGACGCGCAAAAACCCTCGCGAAAACTCCGTCAGCGAAACCCGGCGCCTTTAATCCTCAATGGTCATGGCGTGTCACTTCGCGTCGAAAATGGTGCGTTGGTTATTCGCGACGGCTTCACGCATTATCCGCAACAGCAGGCACGATATCGCTTTTTCCCGCGCGATCTCGATTTGCCGACCCGTATCCTGTTGCTCGACGGTAGCGGCACATTGTCATTCGACGTGCTGTCCTGGCTTGCTGAACAGGGGGTCGCGCTCGCCCGCATCAGGGGAAGCGGAGAGATTGCGACTGTCGCAAGCGGCACAGGCTATGCCGCCGATCGCGAGAAGGTCGAGTGGCAGCAGGCCACCCGCGCAGATGAGACTAAGCGTCTAGCGTTTGCCGCCGATCTGATCCGACGGAAAATCATATCCAGTATTCCTACGCTGGAGGTCCATATTCCACTCTCCAAAGCCCGCGATACGGCGCTGGAAAAAGCGAACGCCGGGATTGAGCGGCTGGACCGAGAATATATCGGAGATATCCCTACGCTCTTTGCGATCGAAGGCGAGTGCGCGGCTGCCTATTTCCGGTCATGGCATGGACTCCCTGTTCGCTGGAAAGGGATCGAGCGTCGTCCGGTTCCGTCCGAGTGGCACGCCTATGACGGGCGCAGCTCCCGTGCGAATGGATTGAAGTCCAAGAACCGCAACGCTTCTCACCCGATTAACGCGATGCTGAATTATGCCTATGCGGTGAAGCTCGCGAAGATGCAGATCGAAGCAATTGCCGATGGCTTCGATCCGACGCTTGGCATCGTGCACAATAGCCAGCGTGGCAGCCCAGCATGGGTGTTGGACATGATCGAGCTGGAACGGGCAGCGGTCGATGCGGCGATCTTGCAGTTCGTTCGTGAGCAGACGTTCGCCGCCGCTGACTTCATCATTACAAGGGACGGCGTTTGTCGCCTATCCCCGCAACTCGCCCGTGCGGTAGCCAGCCTGATCCTTTGAACGTCAGGCGTTCGACGGCTTCCGTCCGCGCCGCAATCCTTTCGGCACCTTGCCTTCGATCGGAAGGAACAACTCTCCAACTGGAACCGAAAGAGTTGCGGCTACCCGGTCGAGAATATCCACTGTGGGGTTTTCCTCGCCCCGTTCCATTCCACCGAGATAGGATCGATCGACGCCGGAATCGAAGGCGAGCCGTTCCTGCGAAATGTCCCGTTCAATGCGCAGCCGCCGAAGGTTTGATCCCACAAGTTCGCGCCCACGCATGACGTGACAGCAAACTTTTTGAAGGCCAATAAACCACTGGCTATATCCATCTAATTAACGAATGCCGACGTATTCTCGGGCCCTCGCCAGTGGGGGGTCAGCAATGCGGAAGATGATCAAACTTGCCATCGGAGCAACGCTGCTGGGTGGAGCGATGTTCGGCGTTTGGGACTACACGTCTCCATATCGGACGGTGCAGGGATTTCGGTCGGCCATACTCAATCGCGATGGGGTAGCGCTGAACGGCTATATCGATTTCGACGCGCTACGCTCCAATCTCAAAGCGCAATTCGCCGCTCGCCTTATGGGCAACAATGTTAGTCGGCCCGGATTGAATCCCGAATACGCGGCGACCCGACTCCAATCCGTTGAAGCGATGGTGGATGGCCTGGTTAGCCCGCAAGCAATTCGGCTAGGGATGGAACGCGTTGCACAGCAAACCGAACGCAATGAGCCCGAAGGTTCAATCGGCCTCCAACCCATTCGCCGAGACGGCTTCAATCAGTTTCATCTACCCCTCGATCCGGACGACACGATCGCCGTAAGATTTGAGCGGCGTGGATTGAGCTGGCAGGTAACGGACGTGAAGTTACCCTATGACCTCCATCGAGCGTTTGCTCGACCGACCGACACGGCCATGATTCCGCATCCGGAGTGACGGTCTCCTGCGCCACTGTGGTCTCAGAGACAATTTCCACCCGCTATCACTATACCCCCCCTCCGGGGGGAGGAATGATGGACTGGCCGTTCAGCGCCGGGGTGCCGCCTTGCACTGGATGTAGACGGGGTTGCCGATCAGCAGCTTGCGGTCGTTCGGGCCGAGCACATTGACCGCGACCCAGCCGCAGGCGGCGGCGCGGTCGATCGGGAGCGCGGCGGGGGAGGTGCCGAGCGGGAGCCGGCTGTGTTCCTTGCCGTTGGCGATGAGCTGCACAATCCCCTGCGCGACGCCGGTGACGCGCACCTCGACCTCGAGCCTGGCCGCGGGCGCCGCGATCGTTTCGCCCATCGCGGCGCGCGTCTTGCCCGCGACGACCGCGACCTCGAGCATGCGGTCGCGCGTGCCCTCGACATCGATGAACACGTTGCCGGCGCGGATGCCGTCGAGGATCGCGGGTTGCGAGAGCTCGCGGGCATGGACGACGGTGGCGGGGCGGCCGATCGGCGCCTTGCCGGGGCCAGCGGCGGGATCGTGATTGTCGCTGCTGCCGATGCCGGTGATGCGATAGCCGCGGTTGAGCTTGTCGTACCAGAAGTCGAGGCCGGCGAGCGGGGGCTGGGTGGTGAGGCTGTTGATCGCCTCGATCGCAGTGACTTGGCGCCAGTCGGTGCCGGGCCAGACCCAGCCGCAGCCCATGCATGCCTCGCCCGAGGGCAAGGCGGGATGGTTGACCGAGAGGATCGCGTCCGCCGCCGCGACGTTGCGCTGGAGCGCGGCGATGTCGGGCACGTTCGCGCTGCCGACGCGGAAGTCGACCCAGCGCGACTGGCCGAAGATGTTGGCGTGGCCGCCGAAAGTGGTGATCTCTGCGCCCGGGATCAGCAGCAGCCGGTCGTAGTAAGGCTGAAGCTCGCGCAGGGCGGAGAAATGCGAGCTGGTGTTGTGATCGGTGACCGCGATGAAATCGAGGCCCGCATCGGCCGCCGCCGCGACGGTGCGGTAGAGCGGGCAGGGCACGCGCTTGCCCTGCTGGCTGGCGCAGCTGCCGTCCGAATGCGCGTCGTGCATGTGGAGGTCGCCGCGGTACCAGCCGGGGCCGGAGCGGACCGGCGCATCGGCGATCGCGGCGCTGGCGTTGCGGGTGTCGCCGCGGTCGAAGAAAATCTCGACGCGGAAGGCGCTGTGGCTGTCCTTGCGCGCGTTGGGGACGCCGAACTGGACGTGCCAGCGGCCTGGCGGAAGCGCGCCAGGGAGGTAGCCGGGGGTGGCGTCGCTGGGCGCGAGGGTGAAGCGGTCGCGCGTGCCGCCGCTCCAGCCGCGAAAGCGCTCGGGATCGAACACGCCGAGATCGACGACGGTGCGGTTGGCCTTGTCGTAAGTCAGGCGCACGGTGATCCGTTCGACGCCCGCGGGGACGTCGAACGGGATCTCGCGATAGGTCTGATGGTCAGTGCCGGTGATCTCGCCGGTGACGGTGCGGTCCGCCTCCTGCGCGGCGGCCGGTGTGACAAGGCACACAAGTGCCGCGAGCAGGAGATGGACCGCGCGCATCAGAACTTGAAGTCCACGGCGAAGCGGAAGTTGCGGCCAAGGATCGGGCGGCCGATGAACAAGAGGTCGTTGGCCTGGCCGCTGGTTAGCTCGCCCGCGCGCGGATTGCCCTCGGTCAGGCCGATCGTGTTGGTGAGGTTGTCGCCATAGGCCCAGAGCTGGATGCTCTCGGTCACCTTGAAGCGGACACTGGCGTTGACCACGGTATAGGCGGGCAGCTCGGAGATGTTGGCGGCATCGGCATAGCGCTTCGAATAATATTCGACATCCGCCTGCGCGCGCAGGCGGTCGCCGAACAGGGTGACCGCCGGGGTGGCGCGCAACGCGAGGCGCGGCACGCGCAGCAACTGATTGCCCGAATAGTCGCGCGGGATCAGCGTCGGGGTTGGCGGCGTCGTCGAATTGTCCTGACCGAGCTCGTCATAGCGCAGGTTGCGGAAGGTCGGGTCCTGCCAGGTCGCGTTGAGCGTGAAGTCGAACCACGGGGCGGGGCGCACCGTGCCCTCGAACTCGACGCCGTAGGAACGCGTGTCGGTGTAGACGGTCTGGCTGACATAGCCCTGAGTCACCGGATCGAAACGGGTGTTGCCGATGCCGAAGGAGTCGAAGTCGGTGAGGAAAGCGGTCGCGTAGAGGCTGAGGAAGCGCGAGCTGTATTTGAGCCCCGCTTCCCACATGTCGATGCCCTGGGTCACCGGCTGCGCGGTGGCGCTGGTGATGAAGCTGCCGACGCTGGGCAGGCGGAAGGCGGAGGTGTAGCGCGCGAAGACGCCCGCGCGCTCGGCGAACTGCCAGTCGGCGCCGAGCGTCCAGCCGAGCCGGTCGAACTTGCGGCTGAACGGGGTGAACACGCCGTTGCCGGTGAGCACGCTGTCGTCAGCAAGCGTCGCGGCGTTGCCGAGGTTGACGGTGCGGCTGCCTTCCTGCGCGCCGCGGGTGGTGACTTCCTCATAGCGCAGGCCGCCGTCGATGCGCAGCTGCGGTGTGATCTGCCACTCGTCCGAGGCATAGACCGCGAAGGTATTCTGCGAGCCATAGCCGTTGGCGAACTCGGAGCCGTAGCGTGCGACGCCGTTCTCGGTGAGCGCGCCGACCACCTGGCCCGCGGCGTTCAAGGCGACGAGGTTGAGCAGGCGCGAATTGCCCGACACGTCCTGCACGGTCGAGGCCGAGTAGCGGCGGAAGGTCTCGTCGATATAGGCGTAATAAACGCCGACCGCGACATCGTGCGTCCCCGCTGCCTCGAACTGGTGCGCGATGCGCACGTCGTTGAGCAGCTCGCTCTCCTCGATCGTCACCGGGCGCGCGGCGTTGATGAACACGTCGCCATTGCCGTTCTGGCCGGTGACGTCGAACGCGCTGCCGTCATCGACATAGCGCAGCTGGACGCTGGTCGCGCCCGGGAAGGCGGCGAGGACTTGCGGGCGATAGGTGTTGAGCAGCGCGGTCGCAGTGCTGACCGAGGCAGGATAGACGCCGTTGCGCACTGTGTCGGACTCGCGGTAGCGCAGCTTGTGGCTGAGCTTCCAGCCGTCGCCGAACTCCCAGTCGGTGATCCAGCTCAGCTGGTCGAGGCGGATGCGCGAGCCTTCCTCCTGGCGGAAGTCGACCGGGCCGGTGGCGCTCTTGAGCGTCAGGCGGCGGGTCTGGCGGCTGGCGGTGGTGTCGTAATGCGGGTCGAAGCCGGGCAGGCCGACCACGTCGCCCTCGCTGTCCTTGGTCAGCGGGATGCCGGTGTAGAAGATCGCGTTGTCGGCGAGGTGCTTGTAGCTGATCGAGGTGCGGCCGCCGGCGAACTCGCCATGCACCGCGGCGCGGATCTGGCCGCCCTTGTTGCCGGTATAGCCGGGATCGCGCACGCCGCGCTCATGGCGGTAGAAGCCGCCGACATCGACCGACCAGCCCTCGGCTACCGGTACGCCGACCCAGCCGTCGAAGCGGTAGAGATCGGCGGTCGGGCCGTAGAGCAGGCGGGCGTTGCCGGTCACCTCGTCGGTCGCGCGGCGGGTGATGTAGTTGACCACGCCGCCCGGGGCGTTCGAGTAGAAGACCGATGACGGGCCGCCGCGAACGACCTCGATCCGGTCGATCGACTCGTCGATGCGGAAGGCCTGGTCGGCGTTGAGATAGCCGAGCGCGGGATCGTGCTGCACGGGGAGGCCGTCCTCGAGCAGGTTGATCGAGCCGAAACCATCGACCGGGATGCCGCGCGCGCGGACGTTGCCGGAGCCCTCGCCGCCCGACGCCTCGACCCAGAAGCCGGGGACCGACTTCAGCGTCTCGGTCACGCTCGACGGCGCGCGCGAGCGCAGCATGTCGTTCGACAGCGTGGTGATCGCGTAGCTGGTCTCGAGCTTGGTGCGCTCGCCGGCGCCGGCGCGGCCGGTGACGATGATCTCGTCATCCTGGGTGCCGACCTCGGGCGCGCTCGCCGTCTGGTTCTGCGCCTGGTCCTGCGCCAGGGCGGGCAGGCTGACGGAAAGCAGGAGCGCGGAAACGCTGGCGCGAACAAGCGCCGTGCGGATGGTCATGGTCGTCCCCTTTGATATGGATTTCATGGGCAGCGGTGCTGCTCGCGCGGCCCTAGGGGGAACCGGTTTCACAATGGCGGCGGGTTCATGACCGGGTGATTACGATTGCATGACCGATTTGCGACGCGTGGCCGCGGCGGATGGCTTCAGTCCGCGCTGATCAGTCGGGAATGCGAGAGCCGATCCGGGTAGGAAGCGCGCTCGGCACCACGCGTGTGGCGGCGTTCCGCGCGATCGCAGATGCGGCGAATGCCATGGTGAGCACGACGGACGGCGTGACGATCCAAAGTCGCGACATGATGATCCCCCCGCGCCTATGGTAACCGATCCATGCACCATCGCAAGATGGCGTCACCCGGCGCCGCGGATCGGCGTGGCCTTCCCGTCCGGCCCCACCGCCACCATCGTGAAGGCTGCGGTGGCGGCATGGCGGCGCTCGCCGGAGAGCAGGTCCTCGGACCAGAGCTCGACCCCGACCGCGACCGAGCTGCGCCCGGTCATGCGGATGCGCGAGACCAGCTCGACCGTCTCGCCGGCGCGGATCGGACGGGTGAAGTCGACGCGGTCGGAGGCGGCCATCACCATCACCGCGCGGGCATGGCGGGTGGCGGCGATGAAGGCGGCCTTGCCCATCATTTTCAAGGCATCGCCGCCATAGAGGGTGCCGTAGTGGTTGGTCTGCGGCGGGAAGACCATCTCGGCCATGCGCAGCACGCCGGGCTCCGGAGGCGTCGGCGGGGTGAGCGGGGGAAGGGGCAGATGCGTGTCCGGACCCTTGACCGCGACGAGGGTGAACACGCCGCGCGTGCACAGGCGCCGCTCGCCGCTGACCGGGGCTTCGGCGACCAGGGTCACCTCGACGTCGAGCGCGCTGGTGCCGATGCGGACGATGCGGCCCGACGCCTCGACCATCTCGCCGGCGCGTGCCGGGGCGGCGAAGTCGATGCGTTGCGAGGCCGCGGTGACGAAGGGCGCGCGCCCGTGCCGGCTGGCGGCGAGGAACGCGACCTTGTCCATATGCGCGAGCGCCACGCCGCCGAAGAGCGTGCCGTGGTGGTTGGTATCGCCCGGAAAGACCATGTCGATCAGGCGGACGATCGGTTCGTCGGAGTGGGGCATTGCTGTTTCCAATAATCCTCCCCCGCCAGGGGGAGGTGTCAGCGCAGCTGACGGAGGGGGAGGTCGCGATGCACTCAAGTCGTGCCGCCGTCCTCCCCCTCCGTCGCCTTCGGCGCCACCTCCCCCTGGCGGGGGAGGATTTGCCTACGCTACCACCGCCACTTCGGCGCGGAGCGTGCGGGCGGCGGCGACCATCGCGTCGATCGCGGGGCGCACTTCCTCCCATTTGCGGGTCTTGAGGCCGCAATCGGGGTTCACCCAGAGCTGCGCAGGCTTGAGGTGGAGCTGCGCCAGCCGCATCAGCGCGACCATCTCGTCCTTGCCCGGCACACGCGGGGCGTGGATGTCGTACACCCCGGGGCCGATCGCGCTGGGATAGTCATAGGCCGCGAAGCCCTCGAGCAGCTCCATCTGCGAGCGCGCGGTCTCGATCGAGATCACGTCGGTGTCCATCGCGCCGATCGAGGGCAGGATGTCGTTGAACTCCGAATAGCACATATGGGTGTGGATCTGGGTGACATCGGCGACGCCCGCGGCGGAGAGGCGGAAGCTGTCGACCGCCCAGTCGAGATAGGGCTGCCAGTCCTTGCGGCGCAGCGGCAGGCCCTCGCGTAGCGCGGCCTCGTCGATCTGGATCGCCTGGCAGCCCGCCGCCTCGAGGTCCTGCACCTCGTCGCGGATCGCGAGCGCGATCTGGCGGCACGAGGCTTCGCGCGGCTGGTCGTCGCGCACGAAGCTCCAGTTGAGGATCGTCACCGGGCCGGTGAGCATGCCCTTGACCGGCTTGTCGGTGAGCGACTGGGCGTAGCGCCACCATTCGACCGTCATCGGTGCAGGGCGCGAGACGTCGCCGTAGAGGATCGGCGGGCGCACGCAGCGCGAGCCGTAGGACTGGACCCAGCCATTCACGGTGAAGGCGAAGCCGGCGAGCTGCTCGCCGAAATACTGGACCATGTCGTTGCGCTCGAACTCGCCATGGACGAGCATGTCGAGCCCGGCCTCCTCCTGCCAGCGGATCGTGCGCAGCGTCTCGGCGCGCAGGAACGCCTCATAGGCAGCGGCGTCGAGATTCCCGCGATTGTGCTCGGCGCGGGCGCGGCGGACCTCGGCGGTTTGCGGGAAGGAGCCGATCGTGGTGGTGGGGAAGAGCGGAAGGCCCAGTACGTCGGCTTGCGCGGCGATGCGGGTGGCATGATCCGAGCGGCGCTCGCGCATGTCGGGGGTGATCGCGGCGATGCGCGCGGCGACGGCTTCGTCGTGGATGCGCGGCGAAGTGCGGCGGTTGGCGGCAGCCTGCGACGACGCCTCCAGCTCGGCGGCGACGGCGGCGCGGCCTTCGTTGAGCGCGCGCTTGAGGATGGTGAGCTCCTCGACCTTCTGGACGGCGAAGGCGAGCCACTGCCTGACTTCGGCATCGAGCTTGCTCTCCAGACCGAGATCGACGGGGACGTGGAGCAGCGAGCAGGATGGCGCGAGGATCAGGTCGCGCTCGGCCGCGAGCGGCTCGATCCAGTCGAGCAAGGCGGCGAGATCGGCGCGCCAGATGTTGCGGCCGTCGATCACGCCGAGCGACAAAGCGAGCGACTTGGGCGCGGCCTTGAGCACGGATGTCAGCTGCTCGGGCGCGCGGACGAGATCGACGTGCAGGCCTGCGACGGGCAGCGCCGCTGCGAGGGTGAGGTTGTCGCCGAGCCCGCCGAAATAGGTGGTGAGCATGATCTGCGGCGTCGAGCGCGCGAGCCGGGCATAGGCGCGGGTGAAGGCGCGACGCTGCTGCTCGCTGAGGTCGGTGACCAGGATCGGCTCGTCGATCTGAACCCATTCGGCGCCGGCATGGGCGAGGTGACCCAGGATCACGCCGTAGAGGCCGAGTACTTCGTCGAGAGTGTCGAACGGATCGACTCCCGCGGCTTTCACCAGGCTGAGCCAGGTGACCGGGCCGAGCAGGACGGGGCGCGTCTCATAACCCTGCGCCTTGGCCTCGCGATATTCCTCGACCACCTTGAGGCGGCCGAGCGCGAGCTTCTGTCCGGCGGAAAGCTCGGGGACGATGTAATGGTAGTTGGTGTCGAACCATTTGGTCATCTCGCACGCGGTGAGGCTGTGCGAATGGGCGCAGCCTTCCAACGCGCCGGTGGTGCCGCGGGCCATCGCAAAATAGGTGGCGAGCGTCGCCTCGCCGTCCGCTGCGCCGTAGCGGGCGGGGATCGCACCGAGCATCACGCTCAAGTCGAGGACATGGTCGTAGAGCGAGAAATCGTTCGACGGCAGCCAGTCGGCGCCGAGCGCGGTCTGGCGCGCCCAGGCGGCGGTGCGGAGACCCGCGGCGGCTTCGAGCAGGGCGGTTTCGCCGGACTTGCCCGACCAGAAGGATTCGAGCGCGAACTTGAGCTCGCGGCGCGGGCCGATGCGCGGGAAGCCGAGCGTGGCGATGGTGACGGTCATTGGTCTTCTACCCCGAAGAGGGCGGGGAGAAGCCGGACGCGTGCGGGCCTGCGCCGCCGGTGGGGATCCGGCCGCGCATTGCGCATGCGGCCAGACCGGGCACCCCGCCGGTGGACGTTATCGCGTCGCGGGCAGGTCTTCTGGCTCACGGGTCAATGCGGACGGTCTGGCCTTCCCGGAGCAAGCTCCAGTGACACGTATCGACCGCCGCTCGCCGCTTACAGTTGCGGGGGCAGCGCCGGATTTGCACCGGCTTCCCGTCTTAGCTCCGGCGCGAGCGACGCCGGCCGGAGAACCTTCGACCCTTGCAATATCGCGCGGGCCGGGGGTCTCGTCAAGTATGATATAAAGATTTCTTTATGTCTTTATATCAATGTTCGGTCGGGCCCTTGAGCTCGATCACATTGCCCTCGGGGTCGCGGACATAGATCGAGGGGCCTTCGCCCTCGGCGCCGTAGCGCGGGCCCTCCTCGACGATCTCGACGCCGTGAGCGGCAAGGTGCGCGCGCAGAGCGGCATCATCGAACGGGTCGATCGCCAGCGCGAAATGATCGAGGTTGCGGCCTTCCGCGCCCGGCGCTGCGCCGCCGCGCGCGCCGAGCCTGCCGTCGATCGTCACCAGATCGATCAGCGCGGCGCCGGCGCGGAGCTGGTAGAGGCCGATCGCTTCTTGCTCGCGCTCGTCGGTGCAGCCGAGCACGTCGTGGTAGAAGGCAAGCATGCGCGGGAGATCGACGACGCGCAGGACGATGTGATCGATCCCGCGCATCTTGAACGGTGGGGCGAAGGGCGGAGGCGTCGGCATCACCCTTCGCCCATGCCCGCGGGGTTCATCCACATCGGCTCGAACACGTTGCCGTCGGGATCGGCGAAGCTGCGGCCGTACATGAAGCCCAGGTCCTGCGGCGCGCGCACATCGGCCTGGCCGCCATTGGCGCCGGCCTTCTCGACGATCGCATCGACCGCCTCGCGGCTGTCCTGCGACAGCGCGATCAGCATCGCGCTGGTGGCGTGGGCGTCGGCGATCGGCTTGGTGGTGAAGGTCGAGTAATAGTCGCGCACCAGCAGCATCACGACGATGTTCTCCGACCACATCATCGACGAGGCGTTGTCATCGCTGAACATGTCGTTCTTAGTGAAGCCGAGCGCTTCGTAGAAGGCGGTCGACTTGGCGAGATCGCGGACGGGCAGGTTGATGAAGATCGACTTGGTGGACATGGCTTCTCTCCTGGGGTTGGCGCTCAGGCCTTGGGGGTGGATGCGAAGGGGAACAGCGCGCGCAGCTGGGGATCGCGCAGCCACAGCCCGCCCCACATGAACAGGCCGAGATAGACGCTGAACAGGATGTGGCTGAACAGCGGGCTGCCGGCGCGGATCTGCGTCGCCATCGCGCCGCCGAGCAGCGCCATCATCAGCACCGCGCCGAGAATGCGGGTCTGCGGGATGAGGTAGAGCACGAGGAAGGCCAGCTCGAAGATGCCGATCATGAAGGCATAGCCGGCGGGCCAGCCGAGCTGCGCCATGGTCTCTTCGGCGATCGGCAGCATCAGCAGCTTGGGCGCGACCGAGGCGCCGAGCATGAACAGCGCGAACAGGCCGGTCAGGACGCGGCCGGTCCACAGCATTGCCGGGGTGGTGGTGTTCATCGATTCCTCTCCTGTTGTGCGAGCCAAGCGTCGAAGCGCGAGAAGGTGCTCGTCCAGCCATGGCGATGCCCGGCAAGGCTTTCCGCCGACTTGAGCCCTTCATGGGTGAAGTCGAGATGCGTGCGATTGTCGGGAAGCTCGGCGAACAGCGCGGTGACCAGCGTATCGACGGGCACGCCGTCCTCATGATCGTCGCTGTCCCATTTGAAGGTATAGACCAGCCGCTCTGGCGCCACGACCTCGCGATAGGTGCCGCCTTGCCACAACACGCGGCCGTCCTCGGGCGAGCGCAGGCAGGCGCGCCACGCGCCGCCGACGCGCAGGTCCTGCTCGACCTTGACCGCGGGCCACTCGACCGGGCCGAGCCAGGCGACGGTCATCTCGGGCCGGGTCCAGGCGAGCCAGACCAGGTCGCGCGGCGCATCGAACACGCGCATCAGGCGAAGCACCGGCGGCGGCGCGGGCTTAGTGGCGCTCGTCATTGCCGCCCGCCGTCTGGATATATTTGAGATAGGCGTCGAGCCGGTCGAAGCTCGACTCCCAGAAATGGCGGTACTGGTCGAGCCAGTCGGCGATGCTCTTCATCGCCAGCGGCTCGAACTTCGCCGGGCGCCATTGCGCGGTGCGGCCGCGGCTGATCAGCCCGGCATTCTCCAGCACCTTGATGTGCCGCGACACCGCCGGAAGGCTCATGTCGAACGGCTCGGCGAGTTCGTTCACCGACGCCTCGCCCTGCGCCAGCCGGGCGAGGATCGCGCGGCGGGTGGGATCGGCGAGGGCGGCGAACTGGGTGCTCAAGGGATCGCTGTGCATCGACTCAGGTCCTGTATTTAACCGATCTGTTAAATACAGTGACGGACGATGTCAAGCACGCTGGAAATCGCGGCGATTTGCCGGGAGATCAGTCGTCGAGATGCATGCGCAGACCGAGCCAGGCGGGGAGCTTGGCTTCGAAGCCGATCGTGTGGAGCGGGCTGGAGGAGGGCAGGGCGACGATCGCGTGGTGGCCGGCGGCGGCGCCGAGTTGGCGCAGGCCGTGCCTGAGCGCGGTGCCGCCGTTGAACGCGATCGCGCGGAGATCGGGCAACGTGGCAGCGAGCGCGGCGATGTCGTTCGGGCTGATCGAGACGAGCGCGGCATCGGTGCTGCCCCGGCGCTGCGCGGTGGCGACAACGTCCCACAGGCCGACATACGCGCCGAGGAGCGCGGCAAGGCGTTCGGGGTAGGTCAGGGTTACTAGGTCGCGGCCGATCACGGCGGAGATCAGCCGCCAGAACTGGTTCTGCGGATGCGCATAATATTGCCGCGCGGCGAGCGAGCGGTCGCCGGGCAGGCTGCCGCAGATGAGGACGCGGACATGGCGGTCGACGACGGGCGGGAAGCTGGCCTTGAGCGGAGTTGATTGCATCGTCCCGCCGTCCTAGCATCGTGCCATGGCGCGCGCGATCACCCGCTATGCCGAGTTCTGGCCCTATTATCTTCGCGAACATGCGAAGGCGGAGACGCGGGCGCTGCACTATGCCGGGACCGCGCTGACCTTCGCCGCGCTGGCCGCGGGGATCTGGCTCAGCGCCTGGTGGCTGCTGGCGATCCCGCTCGCCGGCTACGGCTTCGCCTGGGCGGCGCATTTCGGTGTGGAGAAGAACCGCCCGGCGACCTTCACCTATCCGCTGTGGTCGCTGGTCAGTGACTATCGCATGTTCTTCCTGTGGCTGACCGGACGACTGGGGCCGCATCTCAAACAGGCTGGCGTCGCCTAGCGTTGCCGGAGGGCCGCGCGCGCCTCTTTCATCGCGCGCGCCGCTGCTTCCTCCGCGACCCGAGCCTGGGCCTCCGCCACCGCGGCGCTCTTCATCGCGCGATCGGCATGACGCTGCGCCCGTGCCGAGATGCGCCGTGTCATCGCGCGGAGCTCGCCGTCCATGGCGACATGCCTGCCGTTGGCGCAATGCAGCGTGTCGTCGTCGATGTGGATGTCCGCATTCTTCATTCCCGGCGTGTCGCCGCACTTCCTGGCGATCAGCGCATGATCGGCGTCGGTCACGATCGGCCCCTGTGCGGCCATCTCGCGGTGGATCGCCTTGGACAGCTTCTCGCCGGCCTTGTCGCGGGCGCTGCCCGGTGTGGCGGCGAGTGCGGCGATCGAGACGATCGCGAACAATGGAATGCAGGTCATTCGTCCTCTCCCGACGTTATGACTACACTTGTAGTCAATACGCGGCGAAGGGTCAAGCGAGTGCGCCGGGATATTGCCCCGCGCCAAGCATCGCTTGCTTGCCCGCTCCCGCATGGCGTGCAAATGGTCAGGGCATGCAGGTAGCAAGTGATACGATCGCGCTGATCGGCAACACGCCGCTGGTGCGGCTCAAGGGGCCGAGCGCGGCGGCGGGCTGCGACATCTTCGGCAAGTGCGAGTTCGCCAATCCCGGGGCGAGCGTGAAGGATCGCGCCGCGCTGTTCATCGTGCGCGATGCCGAGGAGCGCGGGCTGATCGAGCCGGGTGGCACGATCGTCGAGGGGACCGCGGGCAACACCGGCATCGGCCTCGCGCTGGTCGGCAACGCCAAGGGCTACAAGACGATCATCGTCATGCCCGAGACGCAGAGCCGCGAGAAGATGGACACGCTGCGCGCGCTCGGCGCCGAATTGGTGCTGGTCCCTGCCGCGCCCTATTCGAACCCTGGCCATTTCGTGCACACCAGCCGCCGCATCGCGGAGGAGACGCCCAACGCGGTCTGGGCCAACCAGTTCGACAACATCGCCAACCGCAAGGCGCACATCGTCGGCACCGCCGAGGAGATCTGGGCGCAGATGGACGGGCGGATCGACGGCTTCACCTGCTCGGCGGGGACCGGCGGGACGATCGCCGGCGTCGGCCTCGGGCTCAAGGAGAAAGACGAGACGGTCACGATCGCGCTGTCCGATCCGCACGGCGCCGCGCTCTACGATTATTATGCGCATGGCGAGCTCAAGGCCGAGGGCCATTCGGTCGCCGAGGGGATCGGGCAGGGACGGATCACCGCCAATCTCGAGGGCGCGCCGATCGACACGCAATATCGCATCTCCGACGAGGAAGGGCTGGAATGGGTCGAGCGGCTGCTCGCCGAGGAGGGGCTGTGCCTCGGCCTGTCATCGGGGATCAACGTCGCCGGTGCGATCCGGCTGGGACGCGAGCTCGGGCCCGGCAAGCGCATCGCGACGATCCTGTGCGACACGGGTTTCCGCTATCTTTCAACGCTCTACAACTGCGACTGGCTGCGCTCCAAGGGGCTGCCGGTGCCGCCCTGGCTCGACCGGGCCTGATGCAGTTTAAAATCAGGGGTTCGCAATCGGCTGGCTAGGCGTTACATTTATGCCACAGCCATGAAGTCGCTTCCGACCGATCCCAAGCAAAGCATGCAGCGCGTCCGCGTCGGCCTGACCGGGCTGGCGAGCGTGTTGCTGCTGATCGGCATCGCGAGCGCGATCTTCTCCTCGGCGAACAAGGAGCGGCCGGTGCGCGCCGACGGCGCGTCGAAGCCCGAGGTGGTCGCCAACATGACTGACGGCGTGCTCGGCAACGACATGGCGACCAAGGACGAGCCGATCGCCGAGCTTGGCATCGCGCCGCGCACCGCGGAATCCCCCGAGCCCGCGATCACGCCCTATCCGATCCCCGAACCGTAACTGCGCCGCCCCCGCGCCGGCCGCGGGGTCTTACGGGAAATCGCCCCACAACCAGTCATCGGCTTCCAAACGACAGGTTTGGCAGTCCAAACGCGCTTGGAACATAAGATGTCCAATTGACGAATATTGGTAAAACACGTCCCGTTTCAGGCAGAAAGTGGGGCTGAATACCGTAGATTCCCGCGTTCAGGCATTGAAAACCAGCGGCTGTTACGATACGCCGCTGGTTAAACAGGGCAACCTTATCGTCAGCCGGAATCGGGTCCGGGGCGCGCGGGAACGTGCGCTTTCGGGGACGGGAAAGGTTTGCCCGCCGCAAGCGAGGGCGGGAGTGAACCGGACGGGGTACAGAGGCGTGGGGTTGCAGCTGGTGGACGACAAGGGTCGTGTCGCCATCCCCTCGACCCTGCGCGCCACGCTCGAGAAGAACAGCGGCGCCCCCGTCGACACCAAGGATTCCCGCGTCGCCATCCTCTCCGCCCATGAGAGCGACCGTTGCCTGATCGCCTATGACGAGCCTTACTTCGATGCCCTGATGGAGCGGCTCAATGCGCGTTCGCTGGAATATGCCGGCGATCGTGGGCGCACGGATTCGAACATCTGGCGCGAAGGCGTCGGCCCCAGCGAGAACATCGCCTTCGACCCTTCGGGCCGGTTCGTCATGCCGGGGATGCTGTGCCAGCATGCCGGCATCCGCAAGTCAGGCTACGCCTTTTTCTATGGCGTCGGCCCGGTGGTCGAGATCTGGGACCCCGCCACGCTGCTCGCGCATCCCTCGCTGCCCGAGAGCATGAAGGCGGCGTGCCGCTACCACCTCGAAGAGAAGAAGGTGACGCTGTGAGCGCCGCGCTGCCCGGTGTGCGTCCACACGTCTCCGTGCTTCTCGACGAAACCGTCGAAGCGCTCGCGATCCAGCCCGGCGAGCGCATCGTCGACGCGACCTTCGGCGCAGGGGGTTACAGCTTGGCGTTCCTCGAGCGGGGAGCCGAGGTGGCCGCCTTTGATCGCGATCCGGACGCGATCGAGGGCGGCCAAGCCCTTCTCACTGCGAGCGATGGCCGGCTGATCCTGATCGAGGCGCCCTTCTCGAACATGGATCGCGAGCTCGAGGCGCGCGGGCTGACGCCGGTCGACGGCGTGGCGATGGATATCGGCGTCTCGTCGATGCAGCTCGACCAGGCCGAGCGCGGGTTCAGCTTTCAGCAGGACGGCCCCTTGTCGATGCGCATGGCGGGCGAGGGGATGACCGCGGCGGATTTCGTCAACGAGGCGGACGAGACCGAGATCGCCGACGTGCTCTATCATTATGGTGAGGAACCGCGCGCGCGGCGCGTGGCCAGGGCGATCGTCGCCGCGCGCCCGCTGACGCGCACCAGCGAGCTGGCCAACGTCGTGCGCAGGGCGCTGGGGCACAAGCCGCACGACAAGAAGGACCCGGCGACGCGGACCTTCCAGGCGATCCGCATCCATGTGAACCGCGAGCTCGACGAGCTGGCCGAGGGGCTGGCGGCGGCGGAGCGGGTGCTCAAGCCCGGCGGGCGGCTGGCGGTGGTGACCTTCCACAGCCTCGAGGACCGGATGGTCAAGAAATTCCTGCGCGAGCGCTCGGGCAGCGAGCCCGCCGGATCGCGGCACCGCCCGGCGGTGGCCGCGGCGCGCGCGCCGAGCTTCGAGGCCCCGGCCAAGGCGGTGCGCGCGAGCGAGGAAGAGATTGCGGCGAACCCGCGTGCCCGATCGGCGACGCTCCGCGTCGCGCGGCGCACCGCGGCCGAAGCGTGGGCGAGTTGAGGAGGCGGACATGGCGATCAAGGCACTGAACGGACTGGGCTGGTATGCTGCGGGGTTGATCGTCGCGCCGGGCTGTTACCTCGTCTCGTCGATGGTCGCGGCGGAGCGGACGCGGGTGGATGCGGTCGAGCGCGCCATCGCCGAGGCGCACAAGGACATTCGCGGGCTCGAGACCGAGTTCGACACGCGCGCCAACCTCGCCCAGCTCGAGCGCTGGAACGGCGAAGTGATGCGCTACACCGCGCCGACGCCGCAGCAGTTCCTGGCGAGTGACACCGCGCTCGCCTCGATGCGCGCGCTCGAGACCGAGGGCGTGGCCGAACGCTATGCCGCGATGGTGGTGCCCGAGGGCGTGCCCGATGTCGTGGCGGGAACGCCGCGGACCGCGTCGGACGCCGTGGCGGCGGCGCCCGCGGGCGCGAAGGTGAAGGACGCGGCCGTCGCTGCGGTCAAGCCGGCGCCCAAGCCCGAGAAGGTGGCAGCGGTCACCCCCAAGCCGGTCAAGGCGCCGGAAAAGACGGCGCCCAAGCCAGTCAACGTGGCGGAGAAGGCCGCGCCGAAGCCCGTCAAGCTCGCCGCCCGGACCCCGCGCGAAGCGGAGGTGGCGATGCTCGACCGCAAGCTGCTCAAGGATTCGAGCTTCGGCGACCTGATGAAGGGCGTCCGCGCCGAGGCGCGCCGCGTCCGGTGACCGTCCTCGTCGCGCCTGCCCCCCGCAATCGCACGCGCCCGGGTTCCCGGCACGCGACGATGGCGGTCGCGCATGTGCGGCTGATGATCCTGGCGCTGGTGTTCGCGGCGGGGATCGCGGTGATCGTCGGGCGGCTGACACTGCTCGCGCTGATCGCCGAGCCCGCCGGCGCCACCAGCGTCAACGCGATGCTGGTGCCGCTGCGCGGCGACCTGGTCGACCGCAACGGCGCCCCGCTCGCCCGCACGATCGACGCCTGGTCGATCGGGGTGCGACCCGGCAAGGTGATCGGCGACAAGGCCGGGCTGGCGCGGATGCTGGCAGCGACGCTGCCCGGCAAGAGCGAGGCCGAATATGCCGGGCTGCTGAACAGCGATTCGCGCTTCACCTATCTCCAGCGCCGGGCGGTGCCCGAGCTGGTCGCGGCGGTACACGCGCTGGGCGAGCCGGGAATCGAATTCGCGCGCGAGCCGCAGCGGCTCTATCCGCAGGCGAGCCTCGGCGCGCATGTGCTCGGCTATCTCGATTTCGACGGCAACGGCGTCACCGGCATGGAGCTGGCGCTCGACAAGCAGCTGACCGATCCGGCGCGACGCGGCGAGCCGGTCGCGCTGTCGCTCGACCTGCGCGCGCAAGCGGCGCTGGAGAGCGAGCTGGGCGCGGCGATGACGACGTTTCAGGCGCGCGGCGCGGCCGGCGTGATTCTCGACGTCGCGAGCGGCGAGGTGGTGGCGCTGGCTTCGCTGCCGACCTTCAACCCCAACAACATCAAGGGCTCGAACCCCGAGCATTTCCGCAACAACGTGACGCAGAGCGTCTATGAGCTCGGCTCGACCTTCAAGCCGCTGACCATGGCGTTCGCGATCGAGACCGGCGTCGCGAAGTCGATGGCCAAGCGCTACGACGCCACAGCGCCGCTCCAGGTCGGCGGCTTCCGCATCCGCGACGATCACGCGCAGAAGCGCTGGCTCAACATCCCCGAGGCGCTGATCCATTCGTCGAACATCGCCACGGCACGCATCGCCGACGAGCTGGGCAAGGAGCGGATGGAGAGCATGTTCCGCAAGCTCGGCTTCGACTCGCGGCCCGATGTCGAGCTCAGCGGCAAGGCCGCGCCGCTGTGGCCCAAATACTGGGCGCGGACCACGGTGATGACCACTGCCTATGGCCATGGCATCGCGGTCACGCCGCTGCATCTCGCCAGCGCCTATGCCGCGCTGGTCAATGGCGGGGTGTGGCGCCCGGCCACGCTGCGCCGGATCGAGCCGGGCAAGGCGCCGGAGGGGCGCCGGGTGATCTCCGAGGCGACGAGCGCGCGGATGCGCCAGCTGCTGCGCCTGGTCGTCACCCACGGCACCGGCGGCAATGCCGATGCGCCGGGCTATCGCGTCGGCGGCAAGACCGGTACCGCGGAAGTGCCCGGCGCGGGTGGTTACAAGCGCAATCAGAATGTTTCCACCTTCGCGGCGGCTTTTCCGATGGACGCACCGCGCTATGTGGTGCTGGTGATGCTCGATTCGCCTGTCGGAAACGCCCAGACCCACGGTTTCTCGACCGCCGGCTGGACCGCCGCCCCCGTGGTCAACCGCGTGATCATGCGCACCGGCGCGATGCTCGGCGTGGTGCCCGACGAGGCGCGCGACGTCGACGTCTCCGATCTGACGCCGCTGCTGTGGAAGGCGGAAGCCAGGAACAAGCCCGCAGCCGCTGCCGCCGCGGTGGTTCCGGTCGTCGCGCCGGGAGCCGACGAGTGAGGCTGGGTGAGCTGACCGGCGGCGCCGAAGATACGATCGTCACCGGGTTCGCCATCGACCACCGCAAGGTTGCGCCAGGCACCGTGTTCGGGGCGTTTCGCGGGGCGCGCTTCAACGGCGAGGATTTCATCCCGCAGGCGGTGGCGAGCGGCGCGATTGCGGTGATCGCGCGGCCCGAGACGCGGGTCGAGGGCGCGGTGCACATCGCGACCGACCATCCGCGCACCGAGTTCGCCCGGATCGCGGCGAGGTTCTTCGCGCCCTTCCCCGAGACTGCGGTCGCGGTGACCGGCACCAACGGCAAGACCTCGACGGTCGAGATGGTGCGCCAGCTGTGGCGCATGGCCGGGCATAATGCTGCGTCGATCGGCACGCTGGGGGTGACCACCGCGGGCGAGGTGGCCTCGACCGGGCTGACCACGCCCGACGTCGTGACGTTCCTGTCCAATGTCGCGGGGCTGGCGCGCGAGGGCGTGACGCACCTCGCGTTCGAGGCGTCGAGCCACGGCCTGTCGCAATACCGCACCGAGGGGCTGCCGGTGGCGGCGGCGGCGTTCACCAACCTGTCGCGCGACCATCTCGACTATCACAAGGACATGGCGGAATATCTCACCGCCAAGCTGCGGCTGTTCGCCGACGTGCTCGATCCCGACGGCACCGCGGTGGTATGGGCCGACGACGCGCATTCGGAGCGCGTGCTCGACATCGCCCGCGCGCGCGGCAACCGCATCATGACGGTGGGCGAGCATGGCAGCACGATCCGGCTGGTGTCGCGCGAGCCGACCTTGCTCGACCAGAAGCTGGTGGTCGCGGTCGACGGCGTCGAGCATCGCGTCAGCCTGCCGCTGATCGGCGGCTATCAGGCCGCGAACGCGCTGATCGCCGCGGCGCTGGTGATCGCGACGGGCGGCGATGCCGCGGCGACGCTCGCCAACCTGTCGCGGCTGCAGCCGGTGCGCGGGCGGCTCGAGCGCGCGGCGATCAGCCGGGCGGGCGCACCGATCTATGTCGACTATGCCCACACACCCGATGCGATCGAGGCGGCGATCGCCGCGCTCAAGCCGCACGCGGCGGGGCGGCTGATCCTGGTGTTCGGCGCGGGCGGTGACCGCGATCCCGGCAAGCGCGAGCCGATGGGCGAGGCCGCCGCCGCGGGCGCCGACCTGGTGATCGTGACCGACGACAATCCGCGCGGCGAGGATCCGGGGGCGATCCGCGCCGAGATCCTCAAGGGCTGCCCGGGTGCGACCGAAGTCGGCGACCGGCGCGGCGCGATCTTCCTCGCGGTGGGCAAGGCCGGGCCGCAGGACATCGTGCTGATCGCCGGCAAGGGGCATGAGCAGGGCCAGATCGTCGGCGACATGGTGCTGCCCTTCGACGACGTCTCCGTGGCGCGGGAGGCGGCGGCGTGAGCGTGCTGGTCAGCCCGCGCCCCAACGCCTCCCTCGAGAGGGAGGGGCTATTGCCGCTATGGACCTCGGCCGAGGTAGCCGCTGCAACCGGCGGCACCGCATCGGCCGAGTTCGTCGTCGACGCCGTCGCGTTCGACAGCCGCGAGGTGGGTCCGGGCGCGCTGTTCTTCGCGCTGACCGGCGAGAGCACCGACGGACACAAATTCCTGGATCAGGCCTTCGCGAGCGGGGCCGCGGGTGCGGTCGTTTCCTCCCAGACGCCGCACCCGCACGTCTTCGTCGGCGACACGATGGTCGCGCTCAAGAATCTGGCGCGCGCCAGCCGCAAGCGCATGGGCGGCACCGTGATCGGCGTCACCGGATCGGTCGGCAAGACCGGGACCAAGGAGGCGTTGTTCGAATGCCTCGACCGCATGGCGCCGGGCTTCGCGCACCGTTCGGTCAAGAGCTACAACAACCATACCGGTGTGCCGTTGAGCCTTGCCCGCATGCCGCGCGCGGCGAGGTTCGGCGTGTTCGAGATGGGCATGAACCATGCCGGCGAGCTGCTCGCGCTCACCCACATGGTCCGCCCGCACATCGCGCTGGTGACCACGATCGCGCCGGCGCACACCGAGTTCTTCGCGAGCGAGGAGGCGATCGCCGACGCCAAGGGCGAGATCTTCCAGGGCCTCGAGCCCGGCGGCACCGCGATCGTGCCGTTCGACAGCCCGCATCGCGACCGGTTGATCGCCGCGGCGCAGCCGCATGCGGGGCGGATCGTGACGTTCGGGCTCGGCGAAGGCGCGGACGTGCGCGCGGTCGAGGTGGTGCCGGGGCAGGCCGGGGGCACCTATGTCACCGCGCAGATCGGGCCGGACCGGATGCTCGGCTTCACGCTGTCGCAGCCGGGCGAGCATTGGATCGCCAATGCGATGGCGGTGCTGGCGGCGGTGGACGCGGCGGGCGGCGACCTTGAGCAGGCCGGGCTCGCGCTCGCCGAGATGGGCGGGCTCGCGGGCCGCGGCGCGCGCTTCCAGACCCCCGTCGCAGACGGCGAAGCGCTGGTGATCGACGAGAGCTACAACGCCAACCCGGCGTCGATGCGCGCGACCCTCGCGGTGCTTGCCGAAACGCGCGCGGCGCGGCGCGTGGCGGTGCTGGGCGAGATGCGCGAGCTGGGCGACCAGTCCGAGGCCTTCCACGCCGATCTGTCCGGGCCGATCCTCGCTGCGGGCGTCGAAGCGTTGCTCCTTGTCGGCGAAGGGATGGCGCCGCTCGCCCGCGCGCTTGAGGGGCGCATCGAATTGGTCCATGTGCCCGACGCCGCCGCCGCGCGCGAGCGCATCGATCAGATGCTCCGCCCCGGCGATGCGGTCCTCATCAAGGGTTCGAACGGAGTCGGGCTGGCGCGGGTCGTCGCGGCGCTGGCGGGAAGGTCATAATGCTTTACGAGATCGCCGAATGGCTGGGCTTCCCGGGCCTCCTCAATCTGATCCGTTACCTCTCGTTCCGCATGGGCGCGGCGGTGGCGACGGCGTTGCTGATCGGCCTGATCATCGGCCCGCGCTTCATCGGCTGGCTGCGCGTGCGCCAGGGCAAGGGACAGCCGATCCGCAGCGACGGCCCGCAGACCCATCTCGCCAAGCGCGGCACGCCGACCATGGGCGGCCTCATGATCCTGACCAGCCTGTCGCTGGCGGTGCTGCTGTGGATGGACCTCAGCAACCCCTATGTCTGGGCGTGCCTGTTCGTGACGCTCGGCTTCGGGATGATCGGGTTCCTCGACGACTATGACAAGGTGAGGAAGGCGAGCACCGCGGGCGTCTCGGGCCGGATGCGGCTGCTCGGCGAGTTCGTCATCGCGGGCGCCGCCGCCTGGGTGATCACCCAGCAGAACGGCACCGTGCTCTACGTGCCCTTCTTCAGCCAGTTCAGCGTCGATCTCGGCTATTTCTACGTCGCCTTCGCCGCCTTCACGATCGTGGCGTTCGGCAATGCGGTGAACCTGACCGACGGGCTCGACGGCCTGGCGACGATGCCGGTGATCATCGCCAGCATGGCGTTCCTGCTGATCGTCTATCTCGCCGGCAACGCGATCTACGCCAATTATCTCGGCATCCCGCACGTGCCGGGCGCGGGCGACCTCGCCATCTTCTGCGGCGCGATCATGGGGGCCGGGCTCGCCTTCCTGTGGTTCAACGCGCCGCCCGCGGCGGTGTTCATGGGCGACACCGGCAGCCTCGCACTGGGCGGCGCGCTCGGCACGATCGCGGTGGTCGCGCATCACGAGCTGGTGCTGGGGATCATCGGCGGCCTGTTCGTGGTCGAGGCGCTGAGCGTCATCATCCAGGTGTTCGTCTACAAGCGCACCGGCAAGCGCGTGTTCAAGATGGCGCCGATCCACCACCATTTTGAACAGCTCGGCTGGAGCGAGCCGACCGTCGTGATCCGCTTCTGGATCATCGCTTTCGTGCTCGCGCTCGCGGGCCTGTCGACGCTGAAGCTCAGGTGATCGTCAGCGGCTCCTGGCGCGGCAAACGCTATGCGGTGCTGGGGCTGGCGCGCTCGGGGCTGGCGACGGTGCGCGCGCTGGTGGCGAGCGGCGCCCAGGTGACGGCATGGGATTCGAACGAGGCGGCGCGTGGTTCAGTCCTCCCCCAGCTTGCTGGGGGAGGGGGACCATCGCGAAGCGATGGTGGAGGGGCGGCCGTCGAAGACGGCGGGCTGCGCCCGCCGCCCCTCCACCAGCCTTCGGCTGGTCCCCCTCCCCCGGTAGGGGAGGAATTGGTCCTTGCCGATCCCGTCGAGATCGACCTCACCGGCTTTGCAGGCGTCGTCGTCTCCCCCGGCGTACCGATCAACCGCCATCCGATCGCGGCCAAGGCGCGCGACGCGGGCGTGCCGCTGATCGGCGATATCGAGCTGTTCGCGCAGGCGCGCGCCGAACTGCCGCCGCACAAGGTGGTCGGCATCACCGGCACCAACGGCAAGTCGACCACCACCGCACTGATCCACCATATCCTCGAGACCGCGGGCATCCCCGCGCGGCTCGGCGGCAATATCGGGCTGCCGATCCTCGATCAGGCGCCGCTGCCGGAGGGCGGGGTCTATGTGCTCGAGCTGTCGAGCTACCAGATCGACCTGACCCAGAGCCTCGACTGCGACGTCGCGATCCTGCTCAACATCACCCCCGACCATCTCGACCGCTATGACGGGTTCGAAGGCTATGCCGCGTCCAAGGCGCGGCTGTTTGCGATGCAGTCGAAGGGCCATGCCGCGATCATCGGCATCGGCGACGAGGCCTCGCAGGACGTCGCGAAACAAGTCGCGCGTTCGGGCCGCGCCGAAGACCTGACCAGGATCGCGCCGGGCGTGTGCATGGACCAGTCGCGCTGGCCCGCGCTGCAGGGGCCGCACAACGCGCAGAACGCGCTCGCCGCGATCGCCGCGTGCGAGGCGCTGGGCGTGGATCAGCCGAGCATCGACCGCGGCCTTGCAAGTTTCCCGGGCCTGCCGCACCGCATGGAGCGCGTGGCGACCCGCAATGGCGTGCTCTACGTCAACGACAGCAAGGCGACCAACCCGACCTCGACCGCGCCGGCGCTGGCGGCGTTCGACCGCATCCACTGGATCCTCGGCGGGCAGGCCAAGACCGGCGATCTCGACGCGTGCCGCCCGGGCTTCGGCCATGTCGCACGCGCCTACACGATCGGCGACGCGACCGGGATGTTCGCCGACCTGCTCAAGGACGAATTCCCGGTCGAGCGCAGCTTCACGCTCGACGCCGCGGTCAAGTCGGCGGCGGCGCAGGCGCGGGCGGGGGAGACGGTGCTGCTGTCGCCGGCCTGCGCCTCGTTCGACCAGTTCAGGGATTATGAGGACCGCGGCGCACAGTTCCGCGCGGCGGTAGGGGCACTGCAATGACGGATGTGAGGCGGAACCTGCCCGCCGTGCGCAAGCGAGGGTGGCGCGGCAAGGTCGAGGACAAGCTCAGCCGCGGGAGCAATTCGAGCTTCGGCCTGTGGTTCTGGGAGATCGACCGCATCCTGCTGCTGCTCGCGGTGCTGCTGATCGGCATCGGGCTGGTCGCGGTCGCCGCGGCCTCGCCCGCCTCGGCGGTGCGCTATTCGGACGGCAGCACGCAGTTCGCGTCGATGCACTATTTCTGGCGGCAGGCCTTGTGGGTCGGCGTGTCGGTGCCGGTGCTGCTGGTCGTGTCGATGCTGCCGGTCAACCTTGCGCGGCGGATGGCGATTATCGGCACCGCGCTGTGCCTGGTGCTGGTCGCGGCCGCCGCCTTCTTCGGCGCGGAAGTGAACGGCGCGCGGCGCTGGATCGGCTTCGGCTTCGCCTCGGTCCAGCCGTCGGAGTTCCTGAAGCCCTTCTTCATCGTCACCACCGCCTGGTTCCTGTCGATGCGCGCCAAGGACCCCGACCTGCCCGTGATCCCGCTCACCGGCGTGCTGACCGCGTTGGTCGCCGCGCTGCTGATGAAACAGCCCGATTTCGGCCAGACGATGGTGTTCGGCGCGGTATGGATCGTGCTGCTGATGCTCGCGGGCATTTCGACCCGGGCGATCGGCATGCTGGGGGGCGCGGCGGTGGCGGGGGTGATCGCGGCCTATCTGTTCTACGATACCGCGCGCACCCGCATCGACAGCTTCCTGTTCCCCGATCCCGAAAAGGCGGCGGCCGAGCATTACCAGACCGACATGGCGCATGCCGTGCTCACCGCGGGCGGCGCGACCGGCACCGGGCCGGGCGGCGGATCGGTCAAGTTCAAGCTGCCCGAGGCGCATACCGACTATATCTTCTCCGTGGTCGGCGAGGAGTTCGGGCTGATCGCGTGCATCGGCATCGCAATCCTTTATCTCGCGATCATCCTGCGCGTGCTGATCAAGCTGCTCGACGAGGAAGATAACTTCCGCATGCTCGCGGCGGCGGGGCTGGCGGCCCAATTCGGGATTCAGGCGCTGATCAACATGGCGGTGAATACCGGACTCGCCCCCTCCAAGGGCATGACCTTGCCGTTCATTTCCTATGGCGGATCGTCGATGGTCGCGCTGTCGATCGGGATGGGACTATTGCTCGCCTTCACGCGGCGGAACCCGTATCTCAAACGCTCGCCTTACACGGTTCGAGGGAGCGGTTGATGAGTTCGGGACGGCGCTATGTATTGGCGGCTGGCGGCACTGGCGGGCACATGGTCCCGGCGGCGGCGCTGGCCGCCGAGCTGATGCGGCGCGGGCACAAGGTCGCGCTGGTCAGCGACGAGCGGGGGGTGCGCTTCCCCGACCTGTTCGACGGGATCGAGACCCGCGTCGTGCCTGCTTCACGCTTCGCCGGAGGGCCGATTGGCTGGCTGCGCGCCGCCAACGCGATGCGCAAGGGGCGGGCGCAGGCGCGGGCGCTTTATCGTGAGTTCCGTCCGTCCGCGGTGATCGCGTTCGGCGGCTATGCCTCGCTTCCGGCGCTGATGGCGGCGTTCTCGGCCAAGGTGCCCGCGGTGATTCACGAGCAGAACGCCGTGCTTGGCCGCGTCAACCGGCTGGTCGCGGGCAAGGTCGCGGCGATCGCGACGAGCTATGCGGATGTCGACCGCCTCAAGCCGAAATATGAGGACCGCACCCATCTGGTCGGCAATCCGGTGCGCCAGGCGGTGCTCGACCTGCGCATGAAGCCCTATCCCGCGCTCGACGAGGACGGCATCTTCCGCGTGCTGGTGACCGGCGGAAGCCAGGGCGCCTCGATCCTGTCGCAGGTGGTACCCGACGGGCTCGCTTTGCTCCCCGTCCATTTCCGCCGCCGGCTGCAGGTCACGCACCAGGCGCGCGTCGAGGATATCGACGAGGTGCGCCGCAAATATGCCGAGCACGCCATCCCCGCCGAGATCGCGACCTATCTGCCCGACCTGCCCGAGCGGCTCGCCTGGTCGCATCTGGTGATCGCGCGCGCGGGCGCCTCGACCATCGCCGAGCTGACCGCGGCGGGGCGCCCCGCGATCCTCGTCCCGCTGCCCTCCGCCACCGACGACCACCAGACCGCTAATGCGCGCGAGATCAGCGAGGCGGGCGGCGCGCGGGCCATCCCGCAGCGTTCCTTCACCGCGCAGGAGCTGGCCAAGCAGATGCAGAAGCTGGGGCTCGATCCCGCCGCGCTCGCCAACGCCGCGGCCTGCGCGCGCAGCGTCGGCCGGCCCGATGCCGCGCGCGACCTCGCCGACCTGGTCGAGTCGATCGACGCCGACTGGGCCTCGGCCGGGATGGGGCGCGCCGAGCCGGTCCAGGTTACGCAGAGCGACGGCGCGGCCTATGCGAAGGTGCGGGCATGAAGGGCGTCGCCAAGGATATCGGCACCATCCATTTCGTCGGCATCGGCGGGATCGGCATGTCCGGCATCGCCGAGGTGATGCACAATCTGGGCTACAAGGTGCAGGGCAGCGACAGCGCCGAGGGCTATGTCGTCGAGGGGCTGCGCAAGCGCGGCATCCCGATCGCGATCGGCCAGGCCGCCGACAATCTCGGCGACGCCGCGGTGGTCGTCACCTCGACCGCGATCAAGCGCGACAATCCCGAGGTCCAGGCTGCTTATGCCCGCCGCATCCCCGTGGTGCGCCGCGCCGAGATGCTGGCCGAGCTGATGCGCCTCAAGTCTACCGTCGCGGTGGCCGGGACTCACGGCAAGACCACGACGACCAGCATGATCGCCGCGCTGCTCGACGCGGGCGGAGTCGACCCCACCGTGATCAACGGCGGCATCATCAACCAGTACGGCTCCAACGCGCGGCTCGGCGACAGCGAGTGGATGGTGGTCGAGGCCGACGAGAGCGACGGCAGCTTCCTGCGATTGGACGGCACGATCGCGGTCGTCACCAACATCGATCCCGAGCATCTCGACCATTATGGCAGCTTTGAGCGCGCGAAAGACGCCTATGTCGAGTTCGTCGAGAACGTCCCTTTCTACGGCGCCGCCTTGCTCTGTCTCGACCATCCCGAGGTGCAGGCGATCATCCCGCGTGTGCGCGACCGGCGCATCGTGACCTATGGCTTCGCCGCCAGCGCCGATGTGCGCGGGGTCAATGTCCAGCCCTATCCGGGCGGCAACAAGTTCGAGACGATCATCCGCTCGCGCGACGGCACCACGCGCTCGATCGAGGGGATCGACCTGCCAATGCCCGGCCGCCACAATGTCCAGAACGCGCTCGCCGCGATCGGCGTGGCGCTGGAGATGGGCATCGACGACGCCACCATCCAGAACGGCTTCGCCAAGTTCGGCGGGGTCAAGCGCCGCTTCACCAAGGTCGGTGAGATCGCGTTTGCGGGTAAGAAACCCGCGATCGTGATCGACGACTATGGCCACCACCCGGTCGAGATTCGTGCGGTGCTGGCGGCGGCGCGCGAGAGCGCCGAGGGGCGGGTGATCGCGGTGGTGCAGCCGCACCGCTATTCGCGGCTCGGCAATCTGATGGACGACTTCGCCCAGGCGTTCAACGACGCCGACATGGTGCTGGTGACCCCGGTCTATGCCGCGGGCGAGGCGCCGGTCGAGGGGGTGAGCGGCGAGGCCCTGATCGCGCGGATTTCGGAGCGCGGGCATCGTTCGGCCGGGAGCATCGCCGACGCTGGCGCGTTGAGCGAGGCGATAGCGGGGATCGCGCAGCCGGGCGACCTGATCGTGTGCCTCGGCGCGGGCGACATCACCAAATGGGCCGCCGGCCTTGCCGATGCGGTCAATGCGAAACGGAGCGTTGCGGCATGAGCGACTGGTTCACTCTCGCCACCGACATGCAGCGCGAGATCATCCGCGCGCAGAAGGCGCATCTCGACGCGGCGCAGAAGCTGCTCGATGCGGGCGAGCAGGTGAACGACCTCCAGCAGGCCGGGCAGAAGGCAGCCGAGGCAAACCTCAAATACTGGAAGCAATGGGCGAAACTGTGGGGGATGAAGTGAGCGTAGCGCTGCTCCCCAAGGTTCGTGGAAAACTCACCGCCGGCGCGCCGCTGGCGCCGCTCGTGTGGTTCAAGAGCGGCGGCAACGCGCAGTGGCTGTTCGAGCCGGCGGATGTGGACGACCTCACCGATTTCCTGGCGGGCCTCGATCCCGAGGTGCCGGTGATGGCGCTCGGCCTCGGCTCCAACCTGATCGTGCGCGACGGCGGCGTGCCGGGCGTGGTGGTGCGGCTGGGCAAGCCCTTCGCCAAGGTCGAGCGGGTCGATGCGACGACATTGAAGTGCGGCGGCGGGGCGAGCGGCATCCTCGTCTCCTCGACCGCGCGCGACGCGGGGATCACCGGCGTCGAGTTCCTGCGCTCGATCCCCGGCACGGTCGGCGGCTTCGTGCGGATGAACGGCGGCGCCTATGGTCGCGAGACCGCCGAGGTGCTGGTCGAGTGTGAGGTGGTGCTGCGCTCGGGCAAGCGGCAGACGCTGGCGGTCGACGCGCTCGGCTATACCTATCGCCATTCCGACCTGCCCGAGGGCGCGGTGGTGGTCAACGCCACGTTCCGCGGCGAGCCGGGCGATCCCGCGACAATCCAGGCCGAGATGGATCGCATCGCCGCCGCGCGCGAGGAATCGCAGCCGCTGCGCAGCAAGACCGGCGGCTCGACCTTCAAGAACCCGCCCGGCGACAAGGCATGGCGGCTGGTCGACGCGGCGGGCTGCCGCGGCCTGCGCAAGGGCGGCGCGCAGGTGAGCGAGAAACACACCAACTTCCTGCTCAACACAGGCGACGCGACCAGCGCGGATATCGAGGGACTGGGCGAGGAAGTGCGGGCCAAGGTCAAGGCAGCGTCGGGCGTCGAGCTGGAGTGGGAAATCCAGCGTGTCGGCGTGTTCGCCGGCGACGTCGACCAAGACTTCGTGGGAGTGCGTAAGTGAGCGTATCGGTGAACCCCCTCCATATCGCGGTCCTGATGGGTGGCTGGTCGGCCGAACGCCCCGTGTCGCTGATGTCGGGCACCGGCATCGCCGAGGCGCTGGAGTCGCTCGGCCACAAGGTCACGCGGATCGACATGGGCCGCGACGTCGCGGCGAAGCTTGCCGCCGCCAACCCCGATCTCGTGTTCAACGCGCTGCACGGCACCCCGGGCGAGGACGGCACGGTGCAGGGCATGCTCGACCTGATGGGCCTGCGCTACACGCATTCGGGCATGGTCACCTCGGTCATCGCGATCGACAAGCAGCTCACCAAGCAGACGCTGGTGCCGCAGGGCATCCCGATGCCGGGCGGGCGCATCGTGCGCACCGAGGAGCTGTACCGCCACGATCCGATGCCGCGGCCTTATGTGCTGAAACCCGTCAACGAGGGCTCGTCGGTCGGCGTCGCGATCGTCACGGCGGAGGGCAATTACGGCAACCCGATCTCGCCGCAGGCGAAAGGCCCGTGGCAGGAATTCGACGAGCTGCTCGCCGAGCCCTTCATCCGCGGCCGCGAGCTGACCACGGCGGTGCTCGGTGACCAGGCGCTGATGGTGACCGAATTGAAGCCCAAGAGTGGCTTCTACGACTTCGACGCCAAGTACACCGATGGCCTGACCGAGCATGTCTGCCCCGCCGAGATCCCCGACGAAATCACCGAGGCCTGCAAGCGCCTCGCGCTCGACGCGCATCGCCTGCTCGGCTGCAAGGGCGCGTCGCGCTCGGACTTCCGCTGGGACGACCATCTCGGGGTCGAGGGGCTGTTCCTGCTCGAGGTCAACACCCAGCCGGGCATGACCCCGCTCAGCCTGGTGCCCGAACAGGCCAAGCATCTCGGTATGAGCTATGCGCAACTGGTGCAGGCGATCGTCGACGAGGCGATGGCCGGCGCGCCGGCGCGCGAGGAGGCGACGGCATGAGCCGCAAGCCGAGCCCGGCCCGGCGTCCGACGGTCAAGCCCAAGCGGCGCGCCCAGAACAAGAAGAAGCAGGCCAACGTCCTCGACCTCGCGGTCGCGGCGCTGCCGATCAGCGACGCGACGCTGCACAAGATCACCGTGTGGGGGATCACCGGCATTGCCGCCGCCTCGGTGCTGGGCGTCGCGACCCTGTTCGGCGTGCCCGGGATCGTCGGCACCGCGGTGGCCGAGGGCATCGGCCGCGCGGGTTTCCGCGTCGAGCAGGTCGATGTGCAGGGCATCAAGCGCGCGGACGCCGCGACCGTCTACGCCTATACGCTCGACCAGAAATCGCAGGCGATGCCGCTGGTCGATCTCGATGAGGTGCGCGGCAAGCTGATGACGATCGGCTGGGTCGCCGACGCGCGCGTCTCGCGGCGGATGCCCGATACGCTGGTCGTCCGCATCGTCGAGCGCAAGGCGGCGGCGGTGTGGCAGCATCAGGGACAGCTGATGCTGATCGACAGCGAGGGCGTGCTGCTGGAACCCGTGTCGGCCGAGGCGATGCCCGACCTGCCGCTGGTGATCGGCGACGGCGCCTATGCCCAGCAGCCGGCCTATCAGAAATTGCTCGACGCCGCGCCGGCGCTCAAGCCTTTGGTCAAGGCGGCGACCTGGATCGGCAACCGGCGCTGGGACCTGACCTTCAACACCGGCGAGCGGCTCGCGCTGCCCGAGGGCGAGGAAGCGGCGGGCAAGGCGCTGACCAAGTTCGCCGAGATGGACGGCGCCGACCGGCTGCTCGGCCGGGGGTATCTCAAGTTCGACATGCGTGATCCGACGCGGCTGGTGGTGCGCATGCCGAGGCAGGTGGTGAGCAAACCGATCGAAACCGCGAGCGTGAGTGAGTAGGGGTAGGTAAGATGGCAAAGACGGTGCCCGAGGGACTGATCACCGCGCTCGACATCGGCTCGTCCAAGGTGTCGGCGCTGATCGCGCAGAAGGGGGACGGCGGCGAGCTGGTGGTGCTCGGCACCGGCCAGCGCGAAAGCCGCGGCGTGCAGCGCGGTTATGTCGCCGACATGCACGCGACCGAGATCGCGGTGCGCGAGGCGGTCGAGCAGGCCGAGCGGATCGCGGGCACCAACATCGAGGATGTGTGGGTGAGCTTCTCGGCGGGCGGGCTGATCTCCGACATCCTGCGGCTCGAGGTCGACCTGGGCGGCCATCGCGTCGAGCAGGCCGACATCGACGAGCTGCTCAAGGCCGGGCGGGAGTCGATCAATCCGGGCGGGCGGATGGTGCTCCACGCGCAGCCGACGCGCTACACGCTCGACGGGCTCGCTGGGGTCAAGCAGCCCAAGGGCCTGCATGCCGAGCGGCTGGGCGTCGACATCCATGTCGTCTCGACCGAGGGCGCGCCGGTGCGCAACCTCGATTTGTGCGTCCGTTCGGCGCATCTCGAGGTCAGGTCGATCATCGCCGCGCCGGTCGCGACGGGTCTCTCGTGCCTCAGCGAGGAGGAGCGCGAGCTCGGCGTCGCTTTGGTCGAGATCGGCGCGGGCGTGACCAACGTCTCGGTCTACAAGGATGGCGTGCTCACCGGCCTGTCGTCGATCCCGTCGGGCTCGGCCGACATTACCGACGACATCGCCAGCGCGTTCGGCACGCGCCGCGGCCAGGCCGAGCGGATGAAGTGCTTCTACGGCAGCGCCAACATGACGCCGCGCGACAATCACGACATGATCGACGTCGCCCCGATCGCCACCGACGAGGAGACCGCCGAGGGTGGACGCATCACCCGCGCGCAGCTGATCGCGGTGATCCGCCAGCGGCTCGACCGGCTGATGGTCGAGATCGGCAAGGAACTGGCCAGGCTCAACTTCGAGGATCCGGTGGGGCGCCAGATTGTGCTGACCGGGGGCGGCGCGGAATTGAAGGGCATCGCCGATTATGCACAGCAGGCGCTGGGACGTTCGGTCCGGGTCGGGCGGCCGCGCGGGCTTTCGGCACTACCCGAAGCGCATAGCGGCCCGGCATTCGCGACGCTGGCGGGGCTCGCCACGTTCGCGGCGGCCGATCCGGTCGACCTGCGCGCGCTCGAAGCGCCGCATCAACTCGTTACGCGTGCGACTCCAAAGGCGATGTTCCAACGGATGATTGCCGCATTCCGGGCCAATTACTGAATAAATGTTGTTGATGACTGGTGAATTACGCTGGCACCGCTCACCGGCATCGTGCAGAAACGGGGATTAAGCAGACGCCGCTCGTGGGGCGCGGGGTCTGAGGAGATTGGATAAATGAGCATCGACTTCCTCCCGCCCGACCTGGACGAGCTGACGCCGCGCATCACCGTGATCGGCGTCGGCGGCGCCGGCGGCAACGCCATCGCCAACATGATCAAGGCCGAGGTGCAGGGGGTCGAGTTCCTCGTCGCGAACACCGATGCGCAGGCGCTCAAGCAGTCGAGCGCGAGCCATCGCATCCAGCTCGGCGCGAAGATCACCCAGGGCCTCGGCGCCGGTTCGCGGCCCGAGATCGGCCGCGCCGCGGCTGAGGAGACGATCGAGCAGGTGCAGGAAGCGCTCAACGGCGCGCATATGTGCTTCATCGCAGCGGGCATGGGCGGCGGCACCGGCACCGGCGCCGCACCGGTCATCGCCAAGGCCGCGCGCGACATGGGCATCCTCACCGTCGGCGTCGTCACCAAGCCCTTCGCGTTCGAGGGCAAGAAGCGCGCCCAGTCGGCCGAAGCCGGCATCGAGGAGCTGCAGAAGTTCGTCGACACGCTGATCGTCATTCCCAACCAGAACCTCTTCCTAGTCGCCAACGCGAACACGACCTTCAAGGAAGCGTTCCAGATGGCGGACGAGGTGCTGCAGCAAGGCGTGCGCGGCATCACCGACCTGATGGTCATGCCCGGCCTGATCAACCTCGACTTCGCCGACGTCCGTTCGGTGATGAGCGAGATGGGCAAGGCGATGATGGGCACTGGCGAGGCATCGGGCGACAGCCGCGCGATCGAGGCGGCGCAGCAGGCGATCGCCAATCCGCTGCTCGACGGCGTGTCGCTCAACGGCGCCAAGGGCGTGATCGTCTCGATCACCGGCGGCGACGATATGCGCCTGCTCGAGGTCGACGAGGCGGCGAACCATATCCGCGAGCTGGTCGACGACGACGCCAACATCATCTGGGGCTCGGCGTTCAACCCCGATCTCGAGGGCAAGATCCGCGTCTCGGTCGTCGCGACCGGGATTGAGGCGGATGCGGCGAACGCCGCCGTCCCGGCGGGCGCTCCGGCCGAGACGCGCAGTTTCTCCTTCGGTTCGACGCGCCGTCCGCTCGCCCCCCCGGTCGAGCCGGCGCCGGCATTTGCCGAACCCGTCGCCGAAGAAATCGCGCCCGAGCCGGTCATCGAGCCCGGTTTCTCGGCCGCCGAGACCACGTCGGCCGACGACGAACTGACGCTCGAGGCGCCGCTCCCCGCCGGGGAGCCCGTCGCCGAAGCACCGGCGGATGACGAGCTGGTGCTGGGGTCGGACTCGGTCGTGCCCGAGGCGCCGGCCGACGATCTGCCGCCCGAGCCGACGATCCGCCGCCGCTGGCTGACCGGCGGCGACGAGGAGCCGGCGCCCGTGGCCGAAGAGCCCAAGCCGCGCACCGGCGGCACGCTGTTCGAGCGGATGGCGGCGGCGCGCAACGCGCCCAAGGACGAGGGCGACAAGGATCCGCTCGACATCCCGCGCTTCCTCAACCGCCAGAACAACCAGTAAGCTCGCGGCCCGCATGGTCCTCGTGCGGGTCCCGGCCGCACCCTGTCGCTGCGTTGACCCGCTTCGGCGAGGAGGGTGCCGTGCGACAGGGTAGGTTCAGGTGCGCGCGGTTGTAGCGGCTCCAGTCGCATGAACTCGAATTTCCGTCCCCGCCTGGGCGCCGCCATGCTCGCGCTCGCCGTCTCCGTCGCATTGCCTGCCGCCGCGCAGGAAGTGGTCCAGCCGGCCACGCCCAATGCCGACCGGCTCGCGGAGGAGATGCGCACGCTCGCGCGCGATCCGCGCAACCTGCGTGCGCTGGTCTCCGCGGGCGAGTTCAGTGCGCGGCTCAACGACCCGGCGGCGGCCGCCAGCTTCTTCGCGCGGGCGCAGGCGATCGACCCCACCAATCCGCGCGTCCTGGCGGGGCAGGCGATGGTGATGGTGCGGATGGAGCGTCCGGGGGAGGCGCTGCGGCTGTTCGGCGAGGCCGAACGGCGTGGGCTGTCGATGGAGGATTACGCGTCGGATCGTGGCCTCGCCTATGACCTGATCGGCGCCCAGCCCCAGGCGCTGCGCGAGCACCGCGTGGCGTTGCGCCGCAATCCCGACGACGAGACGCGGCGTCGTCTGGCGCTCTCGCTCGGCATCGGCGGCAATGCCGGCGAGGCGATGGTGGTGCTCGATCCGCTGCTCCGCCGCAGCGACCGCGCGGCGTGGCGCGCGCGCGCGTTCATCCTGGCGATGAACGGCGACGCGGCGGGCGCGGACAAGATCGCGGCGAGCATGATGGGCGGGGTCGGCACGGCGCTGGCGCCCTTCTTCCGGCGGTTGCCGACGCTCAACGCCGCTGACAAGGCATTCGCGGTGCATTTCGGGGAACTGCGCAAGACGCCGGCGCGGATCGCCGACGCGCAGCTCGCACCGCCCCTGCCGCGGGTCGCGGGGGAGACTGGCGTCGCGCTGGCATCGGCCGAGCTGCCACGGCGCGTCGTGCCTGCTCCCGTCGAAACTCGCCGCGGACCCACGTTGACCAACCAAGCCGGACGCAGCGCCGTGGAACGCCGACGCGAGCGCGAGCAACGCGAGGAACTGGCGCGCAGGGCGGCGGCGGAGACCGAGGCGCGCCGTGTCGCCGAGGCGCGCACGGCGCAGGAGCGCGAGACGCAGCGCTTGGCAGAGCTCAAGACGCAGCAGGAACGCGAGGCGCTGGCGGCGCGGCAGCGCGAGGCGGAACAACAGGCCGCGCGCGACGCCGAGGCACGGCGCGTCGCGGAAGCGCTGGCGCGCGAGCGTGCCGCTGCCGAGCAGGCCGCACGAGATGTCGAGGCGCAGCGCTTGGCCGCGGCATCACAGCCCTCCGCGACCGAGCCGCCGGCCGCTGCGCCTGCGGGAATCGCGCCGGTCGAGACACAGGTCACGCAGGCGGCAGCGACGCCCCTGCCTGCGCCTGGCTTCGGGACGACTTCCACTTCGGAATCCCCGCCCGCGCAAGCCGCGCAGGCGACGCCCCCCGCGCCACGCATCGGCGGCGAGGACAATGTCATCGCGCGCATCATCGCGGGGGTAACGATTCCGGCGTCCGAGCTCGGCGTCGAACCGATGCCGAACCGCCGTCCGCCCGAGCCGGCGCCGGTCGCGCAGCCTCCCGCCGCTGCATCGCCGCCCGTCGAAATCGCGCGCGCCGAACCGTCCAAGCTCCGCCCCGAACCCGCCAAGCCGAAACCGGAGACCGCCAAGCCCGAAGCGGCGAAGGCAGGCGCGCGCGGAAAGGCCGTCGATCCCAAGGCGGCGGATCCCAAGGCCAAAGCGGCAGCGACGAAAACCGCCGCCAAGGCCAAGCCCGATCCGGCCAAGACCGAGCCTGCGCGTCAATGGGTGCAGGTCGCGGGCGGCGCGAACGTGCGTGACTTGCCCAAGGCGTGGCAGGGCCTCGTCGCCAAGGCGCCCGCCGAGCTCAAGGGCAGGCAGGCCTGGACCACGCCGCTGCGCTTCACCAACCGGCTGCTGGTGGGGCCATTCAAGACGCCGGGCGAGGCGCAGACCTTCGTCAATGCGATCGGCAAGAAGGGGATTTCCGCGTTCGCCTGGACCAGCGAGGCGGGACAGAAGATCGAGAAACTTAGCGTCAAATGATCTATCGCGCGGCGATGGCGATTCGCATCCCAGCATCCGGCGGAGTCAGATGAGGGCGCTCGCGCCCTATGCCAGCGATCCCGCCGAGAGCCGCGGCCGCCTTCACGAAGAACAAAACAGCACCACCCGCGGCCCGCGCGACGCGTTCCAGCGCGACCGCGACCGCATCATCCATTCGATCAGCTTCCGCCGCCTGCGCCACAAGACCCAGGTGTTCATGGCGCCCGACGGCGACCATTTCCGCGTCCGGCTCACCCACAGCCTCGAAGTCGCGCAGATCGGCCGTACCGTTGCGCGCACGCTCGGGCTGAACGAGGACCTGACCGAGGCCTTGTGCCTGGCGCACGATATCGGCCACCCGCCCTTCGGCCATGCCGGCGAGGACGCGCTCAAGGCCGCGCTCGCCGGGCAGGGCGGGTTCGACCATAACGGCCATACGCTGCGCGCGCTGATGACGATCGAACGTCCCTATCCCGGCTGGGACGGGCTCAATTTGAGCTGGGAGACGCTGGAGGGGCTGGCCAAGCACAATGGCCCGGTGCGCCATCCCGGCTGGGCGCTGGCCGCAGCAGATGCGGCGTTTCCGCTCGAGCTCGACCGGCACAGCTCGCTCGAGGCGCAGGTCGCGGCGATCGCCGACGACATCGCCTATGACAATCACGATATCGACGACGGGCTGCGCGCCGGGCTGCTGACGCTCGATCAATTGCTCGCGGTGCCGCTGGTCGCGCGCGGCTGGGACGCGGTGCGCGCGCGCTTCCCGGATGCGGACGCCAAAAGGCTGATGCGCGAGCTGGTCCGGGCGCAGATCGGGGTGATGGTCAACGACCTGATCGAGGAGACGCAGCGGCGGCTGGCCGAAGCGGGCGTCGAACGCGCGGCGGACGTGCGCGCTGCCGGCCGGGCGCTGGCGGGCTTCTCTGACGCGATGCGCGAGGAAGAGCGCGCGCTAAAGCGCTTCATGTACGCCAATCTCTACCACCATCCGCGTCAGCTCGCGGCGGCGGATGCGGCGCAGGGGATCGTGGCCGGGCTGTTCGCGGCCTATTCGGCGGACCCGGCGCTGATGCCCGAGGGCTGGGGCGACTGCCTGCCCGCCGAGGAGCCGTGGCGCAGCCGCCACATCGCTGACTTCATCGCCGGCATGACCGACCGCTACGCGATCACGCGGTATCGCGAAGCGGTCGGCCATATCGATCTGCCCGAAGGGTTTTAGGGACAATCCCGGCTATTCCTCCCCCTCCGGGGGAGGAATGGAAGCGTTGCTCGTACCCGACCGGCTGCGCGCTCAGCGCTGCGCCGTCTCGATCTTCTGGACGAGCGGCTTGGCGATGCGGAACGACACCGGGGTGCCGTCGACATGGCCGGTCACGCGCTTGCCGCGCACGGTCAGCTCATAGGCCGAGCCCTTCGGCAGGGCCTTGCCCGAGATCACGGTGCTCTCGCCGCGCTGCTCGCTGGTATAGACATAGGTGACGCCGTCACGGGTGAAGCTGCGCTCGCCGGCATAGGCGGCGACCGGAAGGCTCAGAAGGACAGCGGCGCTGATGAAGGTCTTGATCACGATCTTTCTCCCTGTTGGTGAGCCAGATCGACATCCCCTTATGTTCTGCGGCCGAGTATATGCTGCGATGCAGCAATGACCAACCGCGAAGGATGCATGTGCGATTGCGTCCCGCGCAGCCGTTAAACCGTGCCGTTCCGTCGACGAAGCGCGCCGCCGGGCAAAGATTTGCGACAAAGCGGGCGTAGCTTCGTTGTCGAACAGAGGGACCGCATCATGTCTGAAGCCAGCATCGCCTTGAACCGCTTCGGCCTCGGCGCGCGTGCGGGCGAGGCGGAAGGCGGCGCGTCGAAACAGGCGCTGCTCCGCCAGTTCGAACGGTTCGCGGCGCTGCCCGCGCCGATCGCGGCTTATCCGCGCACCGGCGCGCTCGCTGCCGAATTCGCCGCGGATTACGCGAATGTGCAGATGATCGGGCGCGAAGGACGGCGCCAGGGCATTAAGGCTGAGGTGGCGACCGAGGAAGCGCGGAAGGCGGCGCGGCAAAAGGGCCGCGAATATTACAACCAGGCCGTCGGCATACGCGCGCAGGCCGCGGTGTTCAGCGAAACGCCGTTCGTCGAGCGGCTGGTGCATTTCTGGGCGAACCATTTCGCGGTTTCGGCCGACAAGCAGCAGATGATCGGCCTGGCCGGCGCGTTCGAGTTCGACGCGATCCGCCCGCACGTGCTCGGCAAGTTCGGCGACATGCTGCACGCGGTCGAACGGCATCCGGCGATGCTGCTCTATCTCGACCAGGCGCAGTCGGTGGGGCCGAACAGCCAGGCGGGCCAGCTTGCCGCGCAGCGCCAGGAGAAGCGGCGCGTCGGCCTCAACGAGAATCTGGCGCGCGAGATCCTCGAGCTGCACACGCTTGGCGTGCGCACCGGCTACAGCCAGGCCGACGTCACCGAATTCGCGCGCGCGATGACCGGCTGGACGGTTCCCGGGCTCGGCCGCGGCCAGGGCGCGCGGCTCGTGCGTGGGGCGGGCGAGGCGGGCGAGTTCGTCTTCGCGCCGCGTATCCACGAGCCGGGCGCGCGCACGATCATGGGCAAGAGCTATGACCAGCAGGGGCGGGCGCAGGCCGCCGCGGTGCTCGACGATCTCGCCGCGCATCCGGCGACCGCGAAGCATCTCGCGACCAAGCTCGCGCGCCATTTCGCGGGCGACGATCCGCCCGCGGCGCTGACCGGCAGGCTCGAAGCCGCTTATCTCAAGTCGGGCGGCGACCTGCCGACCGTCTATCGCGCGCTGGTCGAGGCGCCCGAGGTGTGGACGCCGCAGCCGGTCAAGTTCAAGACGCCATGGGAATGGTCGATCTCGGCAATGCGCGCGCTCGGCACGCAGGACATCCCGGCGCAGGCCGTGCTCGGGCTGATGAACCAGCTCGGCCAGCCCGTGTGGCGGCCCGGCTCGCCCGCCGGTTATGACGATATCGCGCCGAGCTGGGCCGGTCCCGACGCGGTGATGCGCCGGGTCGAGGCGGCCGAGCGCTTCGCCGCGCGTACTCGCGAGACGATCGACCCGCGCACCCGTGCGGCCGAGCTCTTCCCCGGCGCGCTCAGCGCGGCCACCACCCAGGCGATCGCCCGTGCCGAAAGCCCCGCCCAGGGCGTCGCGCTGATGCTCGTCTCGCCCGAATTCATGCGGAGATAGTCCGATGCTGAACCGCCGTAATTTCGTTGTCACCGGCGCCGCGGGCGCACTCTCGCTGGGCTTCGCGCCGCGGCTCGCCTTTGCGAAGGCGGCGACCGACAAGCGCTTCGTGTTCATCATCCAGCGCGGCGCGGCCGACGGCCTCGGCACGCTGGCCCCGGTCGGCGACCCCGCCTTCGCCGCCCAGCGTGGCGCGCTCGCGGAGGAATTTGCGCAGGGGATCAAGCTCGACTCGATGTTCGCGCTGCACCCCAATCTCAAGAATGTCGCGCAGCTCTACGCGTCGAAAGAGGCGCTGTTCTTCCACGCCGTCGCCTCGCCGTATCGCGACCGTTCGCATTTCGATGCGCAGAACGTGCTCGAGACCGGGGGCACCTCGGCCTATCAGCTCAAGGACGGCTGGCTCAACCGCCTGCTCGCGGTGCTGCCCGACGAGGAGCGCAAGGCGATCGCGGTCGCCGCGACGATCCCGATGGCGATGCGCGGCAAGGTCGAGGTGACGTCCTACGCTCCCTCGGTCCTACCCGACGCGTCGGACGATCTGCTCGCGCGGGTGACCACCCTCTATGCCGAGGATCCGCAGCTCCACGCGCTCTGGCAGCAGGCGACCGCGACGCGCACGCTGACCAGCGATCTCGGTGCCAATGGCGGGCGCAACGCCGCGGCGACCGGCGCGCTCGCCGCCAAGCTGCTTACCGCCGGCAACGGCGCGCGGATCGCGATGATCGAGACGGGCGGCTGGGATACGCATGCCGGCCAGCGCGGGCGGCTTGGCAACCAGCTCAACGGGCTCGACCAGATGATCGCTTCGCTCAAGACCGGGCTCGGTCCGCTGTGGAGCAAGACGATGGTGCTGGTCGCGACCGAGTTCGGCCGCACGGTCAAGGTCAACGGCACCGGCGGCACCGATCACGGCACCGCATCGGTCGCCTGGCTGCTCGGCGGCGCGGTCAAGGGCGGGCGCGTCGCGGCCGACTGGCCGGGCCTCGCCGATGCGGCACTCTATGAGGCGCGCGACCTCAAGCCCACCACCAGCCTCGATACGGTCATCGGCAGCGCGGTCGCCTCGCACTTCGCGATCGATCCGCAGCGCGCGATGCCGGCGCTGTTCCCGGATCAGAAGAGCGCCAAGGTTATCGACGGTCTCATCCGCGCCTGACCGTAAGGTTTCAGTCGCAACCATTGCTTGGTGACGCGATAGGCACGATGCCTTGGCGCAGCGCAGCATCGTGCCTACTTGCCGGGCATGGCCCGCGCCGATCCCCTGCCAGCCCCCGAGCGCCTCGACCGCACCGGCCTGCTCCAGGGGCTGGGCGCCTATGGCATCTGGGGCCTGCTGCCGCTGTTCTTCTGGCTGCTCGACAGAGTCGATGCGGGCGAAGTGGTGGCGATGCGCGTGCTGTGGTCGGTCGCGCTGCTCGGCGCCCTGATCCTGGTGCTGCGCCGCGGCCCGGCGCTCGTCGCGGCGCTGCGCAGCCGGCGCGCGATGGGCTTCCTCGCGATGAGCGCGGCGCTGATCTCGGTCAACTGGCTGGTCTATGTCTGGGCGGTCCAGCACCATCATGTGATGGAGGCCAGCCTCGGCTATTTCCTCAACCCGCTGGTCAACGTGCTGATCGGCGTCGTGCTGCTGCGCGAGCGGCTGGGCGTGGCGCAGATCATTGCGGTGGCGCTCGCCGGACTTGGCGTCGCGGTGCTCGCGGCGGGCGCAGGGCAGGGCATCTGGATCAGCCTGACGCTCGCCTTCACCTTCGGTTTCTACGGCCTGGTGCGCAAGATCGCGCCGGTCGAGTCCCTTGAGGGCCTGGCGATCGAGACCGCGATCCTCGCGCCGATCGCCGCGGGCTATCTGTTCTGGCTGTCGAGCCATGCCGGGCTCGGCTTCGGCCAGACGCCGCTATGGACCACCGCGCTCACCGTGTCGGGCATCGTCACCGCGACCCCGCTGCTGCTGTTCGCCGCCGCCGCACGCCGGCTGCCCTATTCGACGCTCGGCCTGCTCCAGTATCTCGCGCCGACGATGCAGTTCGTGCTCGCCATCACCTTCTTCGGCGAGACGATGACGATGGCGCACGCGATCTGCTTCGCGCTGATCTGGACCGGGCTTGCGGTCTATGCGGTCGGCGGGATTATCGCGGCGCGGCGCGGCCGGGCTGCCGTGGCGGCAGTCGTTCCGGCCCGTTAGAGCCGTTCGAGCGGCGGCGCCTCCGCGTCCGCGGGCGTGAACACCGCCACCGCGCCGACCACGCGGTTGCGGCTGTCGTGCACCACCAGCAGGCGGACCTCGATGCGCAGGACCGTGCCATCCCGGTGCAGCGCGGGGATGTCGTACGACAGGTGATCGATCACCCCGTCGGCGGCTGCCATCGCCGCATTGAAGCCGGCCCAGTGCCGATCGCGATAGTCGGGCGGGATCACCAGATCCATCCGGCGTCCGATCGCCTCCTCGGCGTGATGGCCCAGCAGCCGCTCGGCGGCAGCGTTCCAGATGCGGATCACCCCGTCAGGGCCCGCGAAGATGAGCGCAGCGTCGGCTCCGGTCATGCCGCCTCTCCTTGAGCGTGCGGGCTCAACTTAGCTTTGTTATCCCGTGTTTGCGAGAGTGGCGCCGAAACGCCGCCGCACGCCGCGTGACGAAACCGCGTGGGTGCGCTAGAGGCCCGCGCTCCTGCAATCATCGGACCCGCAAATGACGCTCTACACCCGTTTCGCCGCTCATCTCGACGCTGCCCTCGATGCGCTGGTCGCGTCGGGCGACCTGCCGGCGGGGCTGGAGCGACGCGCGGTGACGGTGGAGCCGCCGCGCGACGTGACTCACGGCGACCTCGCGACCAACGCGGCGATGGTGCTCGCCAAGCCCGCGGGGACCAACCCGCGTGCGCTCGCCGAGAAGATCGCCGCCGAGCTCGAGAAGCTCGACGAGGTCTCGGCGGTGTCGGTCGCCGGGCCGGGCTTCATCAACCTGGCGCTGACCGACGCCACCTGGCGCGATGAGCTCCAGGCGATCAACGCCGATGGCGACGCGTACGGCCGCTCCAAGGCCGGCGAAGGCGTCACCGTCAACGTCGAGTATGTCTCGGCCAACCCCACGGGCCCGATGCACATGGGCCATTGCCGCGGCGCGGTGGTGGGCGATGCGCTCGCCAGCCTGCTCGAATGGGTCGGGCACAAGGTCGTGCGCGAATATTATGTCAACGACGCGGGCGGGCAGGTCGACACGCTCGCCCGCTCGGCGCACCTGCGCTACCGCGAGGCGCTGGGCGAAGACGTCGGCGAGATCCCCGAGGGCTTGTATCCGGGCGATTACCTGAAGCCGGTCGGCGCGAAGCTCGCCGCCGAGCATGGCGACGCCTTCGTCGGCAAGCCCGAGGAAGAATGGCTCGTGCTGTTCCGCAAGGAAGCCGTCGCCGCGATGCTGGTGATGATCAAGGCCGACCTCGCCTTACTCGGCATCCACCATGACCTGTTCTCCTCGGAGGCCGAGCTTCAGGCCGAAGGCAAGCCCGAAGCCGCCGAGAAGTGGCTGCGCGAGCACGATCTCGTCTATGACGGCCTGCTCGAGGCGCCCAAGGGCGAGACGCCCGAGGACTGGGAGCCGGTCGAGCTGCCGCTGTTCCGCTCGACCCGGTTCGGCGACGACCAGGATCGCCCGATCAAGAAGTCGAACGGGCAATGGACCTATTTCGGCGCCGACCTCGCCTATCATTTCCAGAAGGCGCAGGAAGCCGACCAGCTGATCGACATCTGGGGCGCCGACCATGCGGGTACGGTCAAGCGCATCGTCGCGGCGGTCGCGGCGCTGACCGGCGGCAAGACGCGCTTTGACGTCAAGCTGGTCCAGATGGTCCGCCTGCTGCGCGCGGGCGAGCCGGTCAAGATGTCCAAGCGCTCGGGCAATTTCGTCACGCTCGCCGATGTTGTGAACGAGGTCGGCAAGGACGTCGTCCGCTTCACCATGCTGACGCGCAAGGCCGATGCCCAGATGGACTTCGATTTCGCCAAGGTGGTCGAGGCGTCGAAGGACAATCCGGTGTTCTACGTCCAGTACGCCCACGCCCGAGTCGCGTCGCTTCACCGCAAGCGTGCGGATGCAGCTATTGCATGCGCAGACGCCGACCTGTCCCTGCTTGATACACGCGAGCTCGCGCTGGTGAAGCTCGCCGCGCAGTTCCCGCGCGTCGTCGAAGGCGCCGCCGGAGCGCGCGAGCCGCACAGAATCGCCTTCTATCTCTATGACTTGGCTGCCGAATTCCATGCGCTCTACAATATGGGCAACGACGATCCCGCGCGCCGCTTCCTGCTGACCGACAATGTGCCGGTAACTTGCGCGCGGCTTTTCCTCGCCGATGCGATCGGGCAGGTTATCCGTAACGGCCTCAGCATCATGGGCGTGGAGGCGGTTCAGGAGCTGAACTGATGAACGCAGGAGAGGAAAAGCCGGACGAGACCGAAGCCGATGCGGCGGCGGTGAACGAAGTCGAGAGCGGCGACCGCCTGCCCTGGCTGGAAACGGCGGACGAGGATTATGAGGAGAAGCCGCCGGTGGCGCGCACCCTCTGGCTCGTCGCGGCGGGTCTCGCGGTCGTCCTGGCGGCGGTCGGCGGCTGGTGGGTGCTTCAGCGCAATGGCGGCGGAGGCGGGGGCAGCGGCGCGCTGATCAATGCGGCCGAGGGCGACTACAAGGTCAAGCCCGACGATCCCGGCGGCATGAAGGTGGACGGCGAGGGCGACACGGTGTTCGCCGCGAGCGAGGGCGCGACCACCAACGGCTCGATCAATGTCGGCGCGCTGCCCGAGGCCCCGGTCGCGGGCAAGGCCGCACCCAAGGCGACGCCGAAACCGACGACGGGCTCCAGCCGCGTCACGGCACCGGTGCCCTCCGCACCGGCCGCCGCCACGGCCGCGGCGCCGTCGCAGCGCGCCCCCGGACCCTCGGCGGGCAGCTCGGTCATCCAGCTCGGTTCCTTCCCGGCCGAGGGCGGCGCCAACGGCGCCTGGGCGCGGCTGTCCAAGCGGTTCAACTATCTCGCGCCGCTCGGCAAGTCGGTCGAGAAGGCGGAGGTCAACGGCAAGACCGTCTATCGCCTGCGCGTCAATGCCGGCTCCAACAGCCAGGCGCGTGAACTTTGCGGCAAGCTCAGGGCTGCGGGCGAGGCCTGCTTCCTGGCGCCGAACTGATCAATTCCCCCCTCAGGCTGTGCTGAAACGATCGCTCAGCCGACGATGGAAGAGATCCTTTGGCGAAGCGAGCTGATGGGTCAGTCGTCGGGATCCACGACTGGCGCCGGCTCGAGCCAACTGGCGATCCAGGTGGGCAGGAGCGTGCTGACCGCTTGAATCCCGAAGCCGAGATTGAACCAGTCCATAAATTGCGGGTGCCAAAGCCATGGAACGCCTGTGCTAGCCATGTAGAAGCAGCCAAGCGTAATTATCATAGCGAGCACGACGCCCGAGGTGGCGTGCGCGCGAGCCTTCACCATGAGTTCGCGTTCATCCAGCGGCCGGTTCACAGTCGCCGTGAATCGCGGCCCCAAGGCGCGAAGCAAACCTGCGGCGACGATTGCGCCATAGAAGATCAACCACCCGATCAAAAAATCTGCAGCGATCGCGACTCCTGTCTTGGCCATCAGCACATAGCCCACGATCAGGGCCGCGATCACCAGCAGCGGCGTCCAGCGGAAGGCACGCGGCTGCATCTTCATGAAGATGAGGCGATCGAGCCGTGTCGCATAGACCAGGCGGTCCATTTTCTCGAGCAGGGTCATAGCGGTTGGTCTCCGGCCGCGGCGGCGCGGCGCAATGTCTCAGCGACGGATTCGAAGGGACGGAAGGAAAAGAGCAGCTCGATCGGCACGCCGAAATAGTCGGCGATCTTCATCGCGAGTTCGAGGCTTGGCTTGTAGTCGCCGCGCTCTAGATAGCCGATCGTCTGGTTGTTTACGCCGACCGCTTCGGAGAGTTCGCGGCGGGACACGCCGCGCTCCGCCCGAAAAACAGCAATGCGGTTATATAGAGTTTTCACAAAATCATCGCGAATCAAGGAAGATGTGTTGTGTTTACACAACAACTAGAGCCGGCGTCAATGAGGATTTGGGCGCAGCCCGCCGTGCTCACGCACGGCGGCCCCTCCGTCATCGCTTCGCGATGCCACCTCCCCGGTGGGGGAGGAATTAAGCTGATTCCGCTGGAAAAGTTGGATTGCGCCTGATCTAGTTGGCGGATGATCAGTCGGTTTGGTTCGGTCGCGCAAATGCCTGCGTATCTGTCAACTTTGTCAACTCGCTTGGCCGGAGACGTGGCATGAAGCCCGTCATCTTCGGCCTGTCCGGCCCTGAACTCACTGACCACGAACGCGCCTTTTTCCGTGAGGCCGATCCGCTCGGCTACATCCTGTTCAAGCGCAACTGCGAGACGCGCGCGCAGATGCGGGCGCTCACCGACAGCCTGCGCACGCTGTCCGGCCGCGACGACGTGCCGATCCTGATCGACCAGGAGGGCGGACGCGTCGCGCGGATGCAGCCGCCCGAATGGCCCGCCTTTCCCGCCGGTCCGGCCTTCGACAAGCTCTACGACCTCGCGCCCTCCTCGGCGATCGAGGCGGCGCGGGCGAACGGCCAGGCGCTCGCGCTGATGCTGGCCGAGGTCGGGGTCAATGTGAACTGCGCGCCCTTGCTCGACGTGCGCCAGCCCGAGACGACCCCGGCGGTGGGCGAGCGCACCTTCGGCAGCGATCCGATGCAGGTCGCGGCGCTCGGGCGCGCGATGCTCGATGGGCTGGCGAAGGGCGGGGTGGTCGGCGTGGTCAAGCACATGCCCGGCCACGGCCGCGGCGTGGTCGACAGCCATTACGAACTGCCGGTGGTGCGCGCCTCCGACGCCGAGCTTGAGCGCGATATCGAGCCGTTCCGCACGCTCAACCGCGCGCCGATGGGGATGACCTGTCATGTCGTGTTCGAGGCGTGGGACGCCGATCGGCCCGCGACGCTCTCGCCGACGGTGATCGCCGAGGTGATCCGCGGGCGTATCGGTTTCGACGGGCTCCTGATGACCGACGATATCGACATGAAGGCGCTGTCGGGCACTGCCGGCGAGAAGGCGGCGGCGGCGATCGCCGCGGGCTGCGACGTCGCGCTCGATTGCTGGGCGCGGATGGACGAGATGGTCGAGATCGCCGGGCGGCTGGGCGACGCGCCTGCGGCGACGCTGGCGCGGCTCGAACGCGCGATGGCGAGCGTGCGGCCCGAGGAAGCGCCGATGGATGCGCTGCTGGCCAAGCGGGATGAGCTTCTTGCGCTGGCTTGAGCCCCAAATTCCTCCCCTGAGCTCGCTCAGGGGAGGGGGACCACTCGCGCAGCGAGTGGTGGAGGGGCCGCCCCGCAGAGGGCGGTACTCGGCGGCACCGTTTCCGCCGTCTGCGCGGCGGCCCCTCCGTCATCGCTTCGCGATGCCACCTCCCCCGAAGGGGAGGAATGGATGACCGATTCCCCCGAAACACTCACCATCGACATCGACGGCTGGGAGGGCCCGCTCGACCTCCTGCTCGCGCTCGCCCGCAACCAGAAGGTCGACCTGCGCCAGCTCTCGATCCTGCAGCTGGTCGACCAGTATCTCACTTATGTGAACGAGGCGCGCGAGCTCAAGCTCGAGGTCGCCGCCGACTATCTGGTGATGGCGGCGTGGCTGGCGTACCTCAAGTCCGCGCTGCTGCTGCCGCGCGATCCCGAGATCGAGCCGAGCCCCGAGGAGCTGGCGCTGCGCCTGCAGCTGCGGCTCGAGCGGTTGAACGCGATGCGCGAGGCCGGGGCGCGGCTGGTGGCGCGCGACCGGATGGGGCGCGACGTGTTCCCGCGCGGCGCGCCCGAGGGCCTCAAGGTCGTGCGCAAATCGCGCTGGCAGGCCGAGATCTACGACCTGATCGCTGCCTATGGCCAGATCAGCGCACGCACCCGGCCGGTGATGCACGTGGTGGCGGTGCGGCCGGTGATGACGCTGGAAGATGCGATCGTGCGCGTCTCCGAACTGGTCGGCGAGCGGATCGACTGGTCGACGATCGAGAGCTTCCTGCCCGCCGACGCCGAGGGCTTGTACCGCAGGTCGGCGCTCGCCTCGTCCTTCGTCGCGGCGCTCGAGCTGGCGCGGCAGGGGCGGGTCGAGCTCAGGCAGAAATCGGCCTTCGCGCCGCTTTACCTCAAGGCGGCGCAGGCGTGACTCCGCCCGATGAGACGATGCGGGCGATCGAGGCGGTGCTGTTCGCGTCCGAGGAACCGATGACGGTGGCGGATATCCGCGCCTATGTCGGCGAGGAACCGGACGTCGCGGCGGCGCTGGGGGCGCTGGCGGAACATTATGCCGGTCGCGGGATCGAGCTGGTCGAGCGCGGCGGGCGCTGGCATTTCCAGACCGCCGCCGACCTCGCCAATTTCCTGCGCCGCGACCGCGAGGACAGCCGCAAGCTCTCCCGCGCCGGCATCGAGACGCTCGCGATCATCGCCTATCACGAGCCGGTGACTCGCGCCGAGATCGAGGCGATCCGCGGCGTGCAGATTTCGAAGGGCACGCTCGACGTGCTGATGGAGGCGGGGTGGATCCGTCCGGCGGGCCGCCGCGAGGTGCCCGGACGGCCGCTGATGTTCGCCACGACCGCGGAATTCCTCACCCATTTCGGCCTCGCCAGCCGCCGCGATCTGCCCGGAATCGACGATCTGCGGGCGGCGGGACTGCTCGATCCGGTCGACCTGGCGTTCGAGGCTGCGCATTCCGATGCGGAAAACATGGAAACCACTGACGAAGAGGACTAGATAGCCCGGGAATCAACGGAGAGTTCCGATGGGTGGTATGAGTCTGATGCACTGGCTGATCGTCGGTGTTCTCGTGATCCTTCTGTTCGGGGGCAGCCGCTTCTCGAACATGATGGGTGACGTGGCCAAGGGCATCAAGCAGTTCAAGAAGGGCATGGCCGAGGAAGACGAGACGGCAAAGCCCGCCGAGAAGATCGAGGCGAAGCGCGTCGCCGACCCGCAGCCGCAAGCGCAGACCGAAACGCGCCCGGCGCACGAAGATCGCTGAGGCCCTCGCCCGGCGGGTCCGGGCGATGCCGGAGTAGCGCGACCAGATGCTCGATTTCAACGCGCCCGAATTCCTGGTGGTGGCGATCGTCGCCCTGCTGGTGATCGGGCCCAAGGACTTGCCGAAAGCGATGCGTTTCGTCGGCCATTGGGTCGGCAAGGCGCGCGGAGTCGCGCGCCAGTTCCGCAGCGGCTTCGACAACATGGTCCGCGAAGCAGAACTGGCCGAGATGGAAAAGAAATGGGCCGAAGAGAATGCGCGCATCATGCGCGATTATCCGCCCGAAAAGGCGCTGCCCGCGCCGGTCTATGACCCCAATCCCGAAGGCGCGGCCCCCGCGGCGGTCGAGCCCGAGGATATGCCGCCGGCGACGGTCGAGCCGCCCGCGCTGAAGCCCGAAGCCGCCGATGCGGCGCTCGACGAGCCCGCCGCCAAGCCCGCCCGCAAGCCGCGCGGGCCGCGCAAGAAGGCCGCATCGTGAGCGATCAGGACGAGCTCGCCGGCACCGAGGCACCGCTGCTCGATCACCTGATCGAGCTGCGGCGGCGGCTGCTCTATTGCGTCATCGCGCTGGTGGCGACCTTCGCGGTCTGCTTCTATTTCGCGCGGCCGATCTTCGGCTTCCTGGTGCAGCCGCTGGCCGAGGCGGGACAGGACCGGCTGGTGTTCACCCAGATCTTCGAAGCCTTCATGGTCCAGATCAAGGTCGGCTTCTTCGGCGCGCTGATGCTGTCGTTCCCGGTGATCGCCAACCAGCTCTGGCAGTTCGTCGCGCCCGGCCTTTACCGCAAGGAGAAGAAGGCGCTGCTGCCGTTCATCCTGGCGACGCCGATCCTGTTCGTGATGGGTGCGGCGCTGGCCTATTTCTTCGCTATCCCCGTGGCGCTCCATTTCCTGCTCGGCCTCGAGGGCGACCTGGGCGGCGGGGTGAAGCAGGAGGCGTTGCCCGCGGTCGGCAATTATCTCGATTTCGTGATGCAGTTCCTGTTCGCGTTCGGCATCTCGTTCCTGCTGCCGGTGCTGTTGATGCTGCTCGAGCGTGCGGGGATCGTCACCTTCGAGCAGCTGAAGGGCGCGTGGCGCTATGCGGTGGTGGCGGCGTTCGCGGTCGCCGCGGTGCTGACCCCGCCCGATATCGGCTCGCAGCTGCTGCTCGCGGGGCCCCTGTGCGGCCTCTATTTCCTGTCGCTGGTCGCGATCTGGTTCACGCGACGGCGGCGTGAAAAGGAAGCGGCGGCCGAAGCCGCCGCCGGGGAATAGTCTAGAACTGAGTTACTTGGCGCCGTCGGCGGTCTTGGCGACGGTGTCGCCGGCCGATTTGACGTCCTTGCCGACGCCTTCGACCGTATTGCAGGCCGACAGAGCGAGGCCGCTGACGATCAGCGCCATCGCAAGAACCTTACGCATCGTATTTCTCCACTCGTTGCGAACGGTCAATGCTCGACCGGCGAGATTCGTTCCGCAACCGTTGCGGTGCCGTTATCTGATGGAATGAGAAAGAATTAGGCCCGGACGCGTCACCGGGGGGGGGGAGGGTTGACGCGTCCGGGCCTGTTTCGTGGATAGCGAGAGCGGGGGGGCAAAAGGTCACTATCCGAGGTGCAGAACGTCGCTCATGACCCCTGGTTCCGCGCCGATGCAAAATTTTTTGATTTTTTTTGAGTCTGTTTCAGCAAAGCTGAAACGTGGCCGCACCAGCCCGCTCCCCCACCCGGCCACCCATCAGGATACACTCGTGGGTGGCCGGGTGGGGGAGCGGGCTGGTGCCGCGATTCAGCGAAGCTGAATCCGCCTTTAGAGCCGCCCGGTGACCACGATGGGCAGCTCGAAACTGCCCGCCACCGCATCGTGATCGAGCCGCGAGCGGAGCTGGCGGACGAGGCCGCCGATCACCCGTCCATAGCGATTTTCGAGCAGGTCCGAGAATTCCGGGCCCTCCGTCAGCGCCGCCGAACGAATGCGGAGCATCGCCTGGCCCGGCTCCTCCGCCCCTTCCTTCAGCGAGATATGGAGCTGCGCCGCCGCGCTCGAATTCATCGCCAGCTCGACGATCTCGGTGATCAGGAAGGCGATTGCGACGGCATTGTCCTGCGAAACCAGCCAGGGATCGATGTCGAGCACGATCCCGACGGCCGCGTCGTCGGGCGCGGTGGCGCGGAGGTTCGCGGCGAGCTCGCCGATCACCGGCCGGATCTCGATCCCGCGCGTCTCCTCGAACCCGGCATAATGGTGGCGATGCACCACCGCGAGCGCATCGACCCGGCGCTGGATCGAGGCATAGGCGGACAATGCCTCGGGCGCCCTTGCGCCGCGCGCGTGAAAATTGATCAGGCTGGCGATCACCTGGAGGTTGTTCTTGACCCGGTGGTGGACCTCGCGGGTCAGCTTGGTCTGCCGCGACAGGCCCTCGGCGAGATCACGCTCGTGATCCTGGACGGTTCGGCTGAGGCCATGGAAGGTGTCGCCGAGCTCGCGGATCTCCTGCGCCGGGATGTCGCTGCCGGTAACCGGTTCGATCAGTTCGCCCGGCTGGTAGGCGCCGACGGTGGTGCGCAGCCGGCGCAGCGGGCGGATCAGCAGGCGGTCGACCACGAACCACGCGATCCCCGCGGCCAGCAGCCACATCAGGAACGGAGACAGTGCCGCAATGACCATCGAGGAGGTGATCGGCGCGCTGGCGACGGCCATGCGCAGCGTCAGCCCTTGCACGCCGAGATCGACCTGTTGCGTCTCGCGCCGGTCGAGCGGCCCGCTCGACGCCAGACGCCGCAGCGCCAGCGACTGTTCGTTCCCGTCGAGCGTGATGCCATAGTCGCGCGTCATCCCGCTCGGTTCGGCGGAGGTGGCCAGGAAGGCGGTCGGGAAGAAACCCCGCGCGATATAGCCATCCGGGCTTACCACCTCGATCTGCGCGCCGGAGTCGGGCAGCAGGCGGACGACGGATTCGCCGTTCGCCAGGGCTCCGCCGCTCGCCGACGGAAGGGGCGCGCCGCACAGCAGGCGGCGGTTATTGTCGAGCAGGGCGTAGCGGACCCCGTTCATCGCCTGCGGCTCGAACACGCCGGCGAGCCGGCCGCAATTGGCCGCGGCGCCGCGCGTGGCGGGAAGCGCGCTGCGCAGCTCGCGCAGTTCCCAGGCAAGTTCGCTGCGCAGTGCGCGCGCGGATTCGGCGATCGCGACACGAAGCTGCCCGCGCACCTCCTGGTCGGCGACGCGCGTGGTCTGGAGGGAGGCGAAGAAGGCAATCAGCGCCAGCGGCAGCAGCCCGGCGCTCAGGATCAGGAAGACTTTGGCCCCGGTCGGCATCCGCGCAATGGCGGCAAGGGGCCGGACGCCAGCCCGGCGTGTCAGTTCATCCCCGTCCATCGGGCATGGTTAATCGAGCTTGCTCAGGAGATCGAGCAGATCGTCGGGGACCCTTTCATCCGCGGCGTCCTGATAGACGCGGCGCAGAGCTTCGCCGATGTTGCGATCCTTGCGTGTGGCCATCCCGCCGCCAGTCCGCCCAAGCGGCTCTTTTTTCTTCTCCTCGGCCGAACGCACTTGGTCCCCCTCAAAGCCCTCGGGATGGGCGGATGCACAAAAAAGCCGCCGGCCGCAAGATGCCGGGAACACTGGATACAACCGTGTTCGACGCGTGAAACCAATTTGCGGCTCGTTGGTTCCACAGGCGATGCGAAATCCGGGGAGGGGCATTCCTTCGGACCAGCAGCTTTACTTGCAATGCGGATGCGCGCTCAGCACAAGGGCGGCAACGCCGAAGGAGACAGACAAGACCATGTCGCTTGGACAGCAACTCGCCCCGCATCTTCCCTTCCTGCGCCGCTACGGGCGGGCGCTCACCGGAAGCCAGGCGGAAGGCGACCGCTATGTCCGCGCCACGCTGGAAGCCATCGTCGCCGCGCCGGAGGAGTTCCCGCGCGACGTCGATCCGCGGCTCGGCCTCTACCGCACCTTCCAGGCGATCTGGGGCTCGACCCATCTGGAGGAATATCCCGAGGAGGCCGACACCGCCAACGACAATGAGGCGATCGCCCGCGCCCGGCTCGCGCGGCTCGCCCCGCGGTCGCGGCAGGCGCTGCTGCTGACCGCGATGGAAGGCTTCACCAGCGAGGATACCGCCTATCTGCTCGAGGAGACGCCGGATTCGGTGGACGGCCTCGTCGCCGAGGCGCTGGCCGAGATCGACAGCCAGACCCGCGCGCGTGTGCTGATCATCGAGGACGAGCCGCTGATCGCGATGGACCTCGAGACGATCGTGCGCGACCAGGGGCATGAGGTGACCGGCGTCGCCGTGACCCGCGACGAGGCGGTTGCGCTGGCGATGGAGGACCGGCCGGGGCTGGTGCTCGCCGACATCCAGCTCGCCGACGACAGCTCGGGCATCGATGCGGTCAAGGACATCCTCGCCCAGTTCAGTGTGCCGGTGATCTTCATCACCGCCTTCCCGGAGCGGTTGCTGACCGGCGAGCGGCCCGAGCCGACCTTCCTGATCACCAAGCCGTTCCAGCGCTCGACGGTGAAGGCGGCGATCAGCCAGGCGCTGTTCTTCGATCAATCGACGGTGCCGGCGGGCTAGGGTGTACTCACCCAAAAGTTCCATTTCTTACGGAGCCAAAACGGTTCTGGCGTGTTGATGCTGCATGGCCGACCCGAACGAACCCATGCACATCGACACGGAGCGCGTCCGCGCTGGTGCGACGCCGCACATGACTCGCTACATCCTCGCGGTGTCGCTGGTGGCGATCATCATCATCTATGCCATTTATCTGTTGCTTTGAGCAGGTTGCGGCTGGCGAATGCGGCCGGCGCCCCTATCTCAAGCATTGCCGCGCTGCGCGGAGCCATATGAACGGACCCGAATGACCGACACCGATCAGGAAGGCGACAAGGATAATTCGCCGGTCGAGCATGTCTCGCTCTCCGATCCCGAGTTCAAGACGCAGCTTGCGACGGTGATCCCTCACCTGCGCGCGTTCGGCCGCTCGCTGTCGGGCAGCCGCGACGTCGCGGACGATCTGGTGCAGGAAACGCTGCTCAAGGCCTGGGCGGCGCGCAAGCGCTTCCAGGCCGGCACCAACATGCGCGCCTGGACCTTCATCATCCTGCGCAACCTCTATTTGAGCCAGATGCGCCGCGCGCGGTTCAAGGGCGAGTGGGACGATCTCGTCGCCGACCGGCTGCTCGCGGCTCCCGCGAGCCAGGACCGGCACGTTGACCTCGCCGACATGCAGCGCGCGCTGATGCACCTGCCCCAGCCGCAGCGCGAGGCGCTGATCCTGGTCGGGGCGGGGGGCTTCGCCTATGAGGAAGCGGCCGAGATCTGCGGCGTCGCCGTCGGCACGATCAAGAGCCGCGTCGCGCGCGGCCGCGTCGCGCTCGAGGGGCTGATGACCGACGGCCAACTCCCCTCGCGCCGCGACACCGAGAGTGACGGGCGGACTGCGCTCGACACGATCATGGACGAAGTCGACCAGTTGAGCCGCGAGCGCTGAAGCAGGCGAATCTCGCGGCTGGCCCACGAGCCCGGCCAGCCTAGCGGCTCACATACCTCGTGTCGCTCATCTGCTTGAGCAGGTGAATCATGTCCTGCGGAAGCTCGGGCTCGCGCTCATACGCGTCCCGCAGCACAACGCCGATCGCGTCGTGGATGCGCGGCAGCTCGACACGATAGCCATTCTCATGGCCATTTGCGTGCCGCATGTCGTTGGATTGGGTAACGTGACGAACCATGAACATCCAAACGACCGACTCGCGGATTTGTTGCTTGACATCATGGTTGATGACGTTCTGACCGCGATCGATGCATTCGATGGACGGTGATCCGGGCGCGCTGGACGCGGCGCTTGAGCGGGCGCGGCGCTGGTCGCCCTTCCTCGCGAATCTGGTCGAACGCGAGCCCGATACCGTCGCCCGGCTGGGGCAGGGCCTCGCCGATCCGCTGCTCGCCGCGCGGGTCGACGATGCCGACATGCCGGTGGCGCGGCGCTTGCGGATCGAGCGGCGGCGGCTCGCGCTGACGGTCGCGATCGGCGACTTGGCCGGGCGGCTCGACTTCCGTGTGGCGACGCGTGCGCTCTCGGACTTCGCGGACTATGCGCTCGACGCCGCGATCGCGGAGGCGGTCGCCGAGCGGATGCCGGGCGCCGCGCCGGACGGCTTCGCCGCGATCGCGCTGGGCAAGCAGGGCAGCCGCGAGCTCAACTATTCGTCGGATATCGATCCGATCCTGATCTTCGATCCCGCGACGCTGCCGCACCGCGAGCGCGACGCGCCCGAGGAGGCCGCGGTGCGCATCGGCCGGCGCGTGGTCGAGCTGCTCCAGGCGCGCGACGGCGACGGCTATGTGCTGCGCATCGACCTGCGGCTGCGTCCCTCGCCCGAGGTGACGCCGATCGTGCTGCCGGCTGAGGCCGCCATCTCCTATTATGAATCGCAAGCACTGCCGTGGGAACGCGCCGCGTTCATCCGCGCGCGGGCAGCCGCGGGGGATCATGTGCTCGGGCGGCAATTCCTCGAGACCATCCGCCCGTTCGTGTGGCGGCGTGCGCTCGATTACGGGACGATCCGCGAGATCCGGGGCATTTCGCGGCGCATCCGCGATCATCACGCGCAAGGGCAGGCGTTCGGGCCGGGCTATGACCTCAAGCGCGGGCGCGGCGGCATCCGCGAGGTCGAGTTCTTCGCGCAGATCCACCAGCTCATTCATGGCGGCCGCGATCCCGGGCTGCGCGCGCCGGCGACGCTCGACGCGCTGGCGGCGCTTTCGGCGGCGGAGCGCATCGATCCCGCGGACGCCGCGGCGCTGGCCGAGGCCTATGTCCTGCTGCGCACGATCGAGCATCGCGTGCAGATGATCGACGACCGCCAGACGCATCAGCTGCCCGAGGGCGAGGCGCTCGACCGCGTGGCGTCCCTGCACGGCCTCGCGAACGGGGCGGAGCTGCTTGACCTGTTGCGCCCGCATGTCGAGCGGGTCGGACGTGTCTATGATTCTCTGGAGGGCGAAGGCGAGACGCGGGTCGCGCTCAGCCAGACCGGTGCCGAGCGGGATCTGGCGCAAGCGGGGTTCGCCGATGCCGGAGCCGCCGCGCGGCTGGTGGAGAGCTGGCGCGACGCGCGCTATCCGGCACTGCGCAGCGCGCCCGCCCGTGCCGCGCTGGAGGCCGTGCTGCCCCGCCTGATCGCGGGGATCGGCGCGGCGCCCGACCCGGACCGGGCGCTGGCGCGGCTCGATACGATCCTCGCGCGGCTGCCGAGCGCGCTCAACCTGTTCAACCTGCTCGAGGCCAGCCCGAAGCTGACCGAGCTGCTCAGCACCATCCTGTGCCACGCACCGACGCTGGCTGAGGCGCTGGCGCGGCGGGTGGAGCTGATCGACGGCCTGATCGACGCGAGCGCGCTGGCGCCGGTCGGCGACGTCCCCACGCTCGCCGCCGAGCTGGGCAGGCGCGAGGCCGGGGACGACTATCAGCGCCTGCTCGACCATGTCCGCCGGGTGGTGGGCGAGAAACGCTTCGCGCTCGGTTCGCAGATCGTCGCCGGGGCGAGCGACCCGCTCCAGGTCTCGGCGGGCTATTCGCGCGTCGCCGAGGCCGCGCTCGACGTGCTTGCGCAGGCGGCGATCGACGAGTTCTCGGTTCGCCATGGCCGCGTGCCGGACAGCGAGCTGGTGATCCTGGCGCTGGGGCGGTTCGGCGGCGGGGCGCTCACCCATGCCTCGGACCTCGACCTCATCTTCCTGTTCACCGGCGATTACATGGCGGATTCGGACGGGGAGAAGCCGCTGGGGGCGGTGACCTATTACAACCGGCTCGCGCAGCGCGTGATCGCGGCGATGTCGGTCGCGACCGCGGCGGGCGCGCTCTACGAGGTCGATACACGGTTGCGGCCGTCGGGCGCGCAGGGGCCGCTGGTGGTGTCGCTCGACGGCTTCGCCAAATACCAGCGCGAGGACGCCTGGACCTGGGAGCATATGGCGCTGACCCGCGCGCGGCCGGTGTTCGGCTCGCCGGGTGCGCGCGCCGAGGTCCAGGCGGTGATCGACGCGGTGCTCGCGGGCGACCGCCCCGCGCGCGACATCGCCGCCGACGCGCGCAAGATGCGGGCGGACATGGCGGCGCACAAGCCGCCCGCGGGTCCGCTCGACGCCAAGCTGCTGCCCGGCGGGCTCGTCGATCTGGAGTTCGCGGTGCATAGTCAGCAACTGCTCCACCGCACTGGCTTCGATCCCGACCTGCGGCGTGCGATCGGTGCGCTCGCGGAACAAGGATTGGCGTCACCAGCACTGGCCGACGCCCATGATTTCCTGACCCGGCTGCTCGTCACGCTGCGCCTCGTCGCGCCCGATGCGCAGCCGCCCGGCCCGGCCACGCGGCCGGTGGTCGCGCATGCCGTCGGCGCGCCCGATTGGGAAGGCGTGCTTGCCTCGCTCGACCGTCATCGGCAGGAGGTGGCCGACGCCTGGGCCGCGGCCGCGGGCAAGCAGGAGGACCGGACATGACGATCGCGCCAGGTGACCCAATTCCCGCTGCCGAGCTGCTCGATCCGCAGGGCGAGAGCTTTTCGCTCGCGCGCTATGCCGGGGCGCCGCTGGTGCTCTATTTCTACCCCAAGGACGATACCGCCGGCTGCACGCGCGAGGCGCAGGAGTTCAGCGCGGCCAAGCCCGAATTCGACGCCGCGGGGGTGCAATTGCTCGGTATCTCCAAGGACAGCGCGGCCAAACACCGCAAGTTCACCGAGAAATACGGGCTCACCGTGCCGCTCGCCACCGATCCCGAAGGTGCCGCGCTGGAGGCGTTCGGGACCTGGGTCGAGAAGACGCTGTACGGCCGCAAATATATGGGGATCGACCGCTCGACCTTCCTGTTCGGCGCCGACGGCAGACTGGTGCGCGAATGGCGCAAGGTGCGCGTCCCCGGCCATGTCGAGGAGGTGCTCGCCGCGGTCAAGGCGCTGGGGGCAGGGTGATGCGCACCGTCGCCCAGGCGGTGCGTTCGGTGCTGCTCACTGCCGAGCCGGCGGCCAAGGTGATGGCGGCGCGGCGCGCGGCGCGGGACTGGCGGCTGGGCCGGCTCGAGCATCGCTTCGATGCCGCGATGCCCGATCGTCCCGCCTGGCCCGAGCAGCCCGAGCTGCTCCCGCCCAACCGCCTGCCCAAGCGCGGGCGGGGTGGATCGGAGCGGGGCCGGATCGCGCTGATCCATGCCCTCGCGCATATCGAGTTCGTCGCGATCGACCTGGCGTTCGACATGGCGGGACGGTTCGGCGGCCAGTTCCCGCGCGCCTTCACCGACGACTGGATGAAGGTCGGCGCGGAGGAGGCGATGCACTTCGCGTTGCTCGACCGGCGGCTGCGGCAATTGGGCAGCCATTACGGCGCGATGCCGGCGCATGCCGGGCTGTGGGAGGCGGCCGAAGGGACAGCCCATGATGTCACCGCGCGCCTTGCCGTGGTGCCGATGGTGCTGGAGGCGCGCGGGCTCGACGTGACACCGGTGACGATCGAGCGCTTCGAAGCGGCCGGCGACGAAGCTACCGCGCGGATTTTGCGGCGGATTTTGAACGACGAGATCAACCATGTCGCGGCCGGCACGCGCTGGTTCGAATCATGCTGCGCCCAACGTCGAATCACTCCCGAAACCGAGTGGCGCGCGTTGCTCAACTGCTATTTTGGGGGAGCCATTAAGCCGCCATTCAACGACTCGGCGCGTGCGACAGCCGGTCTGACGCGCGAATATTACGCAGCGCTTGCCGAGGCGTGAACCACCGGTTCTAAGGGCAAACGTCAGGGCGCGGAGGGGCTGCTTCCTGCATTTGTTGGTTTAACGAAGGCGTGTGCCGTTGTCGGCGCGTGTCTATGGTCGCCGGGGATTCATGGTCAGCACCGCTCTCAACGCGAACCTTGCCACGCGGTTCCGCAATTTTTTCACGACGCGCGATTTCATTTTCCATGACGGCCGCGACCTCAAGCGGTTCAGCGTCGCCGGCCGCACCCAGGCGCTCCTTGCCGGCGTCGCCGCGATCACCGTCACCTTCTCCGCCTATGGCGTCTCGCAGGCTGCGTTCGGCGCGATCATGGCGAGCGGCATCGCCGGCGAAGCTGTCACGCCCGAGGCGAAGCTCGCCAAGATGCGCAACGAGATGGCGCAGATGGAAGCCGATGTCGAAGCGGTGAAGCAGGCCGCGCAGATCCACGCCGCCCGCGTCGAGCAGCGCCAGAAGATCATCACCGGCGTGCTGACCGGCAAGGGATCCCCCGCGGATGTCGGCGAGCCGGTCCCGGCCACCGATCTCACCAGCGACAGCAGGATCGCCCAGGAAGTGCTCGCCCCGCTGCGCAAGGTCGAGGCGCGCCAGGCCAAGCTCGCCGAGCAGGCGCGCAAGACCGCGCAGCTGCGCATCCACCTCACCACCAGCCATCTGCGCAGCCTCGGCATCAAGCCCGAGCGCTACGTCGCCGGCGGCATGGGCGGCCCGTTCGAGCCGGTCTCGTCGGAAGCCGCCGCGGCTGCCGCCAGCAGCGCCGCTGGCGCGACGGCGGAGACTAGTGCCGACGCGCAGTTCCGTTCGCTCTTCCAGACCTGGCAGAAGCTCGACGTGCTCGAGCAGACGGTGATCGCGATCCCGTCGATGCAGCCGGTCGAGAACGTCAAGCTGACCAGCAGCTTCGGCGTTCGCTCCGATCCGTTCCACGGCTCCGCCGCGATGCACGCCGGGGTCGACATCCCGGGCCCGCTCGGTACGCCGATCTATGCCACCGCCGACGGCGTCGTCGGCCGCGCGGGCCGTTTCGGCGGCTATGGCAACCTCATCACCGTCAACCACGGCAAGGGCATCGAGACGCGCTACGGCCACCTCTCGAAGATCCTCGTCGCCTCGAACACCCGTGTGCGCCGCGGCCAGCTGATCGGCCTGATGGGCTCGACCGGCCGCTCGACCGGCAGCCACCTCCATTACGAGGTGCGGATCGACGGCGCCGCGGTGAACCCGATGCCGTTCATGCAGAACGCCAACGTCCTCGACCAGATTCAGCAGCGCGCCACGCGCGTCCAGTTGACCGCCGCCGCCGGCAACTGACTTCCGGGATAATAGGAGAGGGAGAAAGGCCGCCCGGCGCGCTCGGGCGGCCTTTTCCTTTGGGTGACGGGTGACGGATGTTTCTCATTCCTCCCCCGGAGGGGAGGGGGGACCAGCGAAGCTGGTGGAGGGGTAATCTCCACAAGCGAGCCGGTTCATGGTTTGGCGAACTACCCCTCCATCGCCTTCGGCGGTCCCCCTCCCCCTCCGGGGGAAGAATGATTGAATGTCGATCGCTCCTAGCAGGCCGCCTTCTTGGACCCTTTCGGTTGCGGGTCACGCCGCGCTTCCCTATCTCCGTGCCATGGTCACCACCCTTTCCCAAGAGATCGGCCTGACGCCCTCAGCCGCGGCCCGCATCGCAGCGATCGCGGCGAAGCAGGGCAAGCCCGCGGTCCTGCGCCTGTCGGTCGAGGGCGGAGGATGCTCGGGTTTCCAGTACAAGTTCGAGCTGGCTGGTGGCACCGAGCCCGACGACGCGGTCGCGGAAACCGATGGCGTGCGCTTGGTGGTTGATCCCGTCAGCCTCGATCTGGTGCGTGGCGCCAGCGTCGACTTCGTCGAATCGCTCGGCGGTGCAGCGTTCCGCGTGACCAATCCCAACGCCGCGTCCGGTTGCGGCTGCGGCACCAGCTTCGCGGTCTGAAGCGCTTGAAGATCGTCACCTACAATGTGAACGGCATCAAGGCGCGCCTGCCGCGCCTGCTGGAATATCTCGCCGAGCAGAAGCCCGATGTGGTCTGCCTGCAGGAGCTCAAGTCCGCGGACGAAGGCTTCCCCGAGAAGGACATCCGCGACGCGGGCTATGGCGCGGTGTGGCACGGTCAGAAGGGGTTCAACGGTGTCGCGATCCTCGCCCGGGGCACCGACCCGGTCGAGCGCAAGCGTGGCCTCGAAGGCGAGCCCGAGGACGAGCACAGCCGCTATGTCGAGGCCGAGGTGAACGGCGTGGTCGTCGCCTCGATCTACCTGCCCAACGGCAATCCGGTTCCGGGGCCCAAGTTCGACTACAAGCTGCGCTGGATCCAGCGGCTTTCTGTGCATGCCCAGGCTCTGTTGGCGGAGGAAGTCCCGGTCGTGCTGGCGGGCGACTACAACGTCATCCCCAATGACGACGACGTCTTCTCGGTGCGCGCGATGGCCGACGACGCGCTGATGCAGCCCGAATCGCGCCAGGGCTATCGCGCGCTGGTCGCGCAGGGCTGGACCGATGCGCTGCGCACGCGCTTTCCGGCGGGCGGCGTGTGGACCTTCTGGGACTATCAGGCCGGGGCGTGGCAGCGCGATGCCGGGTTCCGCATCGATCACCTGCTGCTCAGCCCGCTGGCGGCGGACCGGCTGACCGGAGCGGGCGTCGACAAGGATTATCGCGGCCGTGAGAAGGCCAGCGACCATGCGCCGACCTGGGTTAGCCTTCGCGGCTGATTTCCCGGGAGTTGGCGGGATACGCCAAGTTTCGGCGCGTAGTTTCCAGATCGTAACAACCGTAACACGCTAACGCATTGATTTTGCTTATCTCTAGTGTTTGGCATGTATAATGCACTAACACAGGGGCGGGCAGGACGCACAGACCCCGGTCCGCACAGGTGCAGAAGAGGAGCTGTATCATGCGTACGATGTTCAAGGGTTTTGCCACTGCCGTGATCGCCGTCGGACTCGCCACCGCCGCCAATGCCGAGACCAAGCCGGGCACGCCCGCGCCGGCGTCCACATCGACCGAGCAGGCCAAGCCGGTGAAGGACAAGCGCTACTGCGTGCAGAACGAGATGACCGGCTCACGCGTGCCTCGCAAAGAATGCCGGACTCGTGCCGAGTGGCTGGAACTCGGATTCGATCCCCTCGATCCCAAGTGACGAGGGCGCGGCCCGGGGATCCCCTATGCCCCGGGCCGCAAACCTCGTCCTAGAGGTTATCAACATTCATCATTCCTCCCCCGGAGGGGGAGGGGGACCAGCGAAGCTGGTGGAGGGGTAATCTCCATTCGCGGGCCGGTCAGCTTGTGGCGACCTACCCCTCCACCGCCTTCGGCGGTCCCCTCCCCCTCCGGGGGAGGAATGGGAAGCGCCCCGACGCTGAATGTCGTCCTAGAGCTGCTTGGCGTAGATCTGGTAGACCCGGTTGATCCGGCTCTCGATCGCGTCGGCGATCGCCACCATTCCCTGGTTGTCATCGAGGATCCAGCCGATCTCGCCCCGCGACGCGCCATATTCGCTGATCGCGGCGCGGCGGATATACTCGATCATCATGAAAGCGAGCTGGCTCGCCATGCGCGAGCTCTGCAGCCGCTTGACCACCCCCATCAGCGGCACGCGCATGGTGCGCACTTGGGGCTTGCGCAGCCACCACAACAGCCGCGCCCAGCCGAACGGCATCAGGTTGCCGTTGAGCGGGGCGATCGCCTCGTTGAGGTCGGGCAGGGTGATCATGAACGCGACCGGCTCGCCGTCGAGCTCGGCGATGCGGATCAGGTCCTCGAACACGATCGGCTTCAATTTCTTGCCGACATCGTCGATCTCGGGCTGGGTCAGCGGCACGAAGCCCCAATTGTCCGACCAGGCATCGTTGAGGATGCCGAGGATCGTCGCCGCCTCCTGTTCGAAGCGCGACTTGTCGACCTTGCGGATGTGGATTCGATCGCTCTTCTCGCCCATTGCGACGACGCGCTGGACGATCGGCGGGAATTCCTGGGTGATGTCGAGCTCATAGGTCACGAGCCGCTTCGCCGGCACGTAGCCCGCAGCCTCGATCCAGCCCCGATATTCGGGCTTGTGGTGCCCCATCATCACCGTCGGCGCGTGATCATGGCCCTCGATCAGCAGGCCAGGCTCCTCCCAGATCGACAGCGAGATCGGCCCGATCGCGCGAGTCATCCCCTTGCCGCGCAGCCAGTCCTCGGCAGCGTTGATCAGCGCGCGGGCGGTGGTGGCGTCCTCCGCCTCGAACAGGCCCCAGAAGCCGGTGCCGGGGCCGAAGCCCTGCTCGGCGGGCATCTCCAGTGCGAGTTTGTCGATATGCGCCGAGATGCGGCCGACGACTCGCCCTTCGCGTTCGGCGAGGAACAGGCGCGCCACGGCGTGGCTGAACCAGCCATTCTTCTTCGGGCTGATCGTTGCGGCGACCTCGCTGCGCAGCGGCGGCACCCAATTGGGGTCGCCGCGGTTGAGGCGATAGGCGAGCTCGATGAAGTCACGGGTGTCCGTCTTGGTGGTGACCGGACGGATGGCGAGCGGGGCGTTGGCCAAAGGGAGACCTTCCTCAAGATTGCGGCCGATCCAGTCCCGCGTTGCCGCGCCGCTGTCAACCGGAGGCGGTGGCCGCCGCATGCGGACCCGTGAAATGCCACGCAATGGCCACTATCTGATGCGAATGGCCAAGCCCATGAATACGCTTACCCTCGATGCGTCCGACGCCCCGGCGGCGGTGCAGGGCGCGAAGATTCGCCTCGCCGGCGTCGCCGACGACCGTGCGATGCTGCGCGCCGCGGCGGAGCTGACGCGCGACCTGCAGACGCCCAAGCCGCTCACCTATTGGGGCGATTTTCTGGGTTCGGCGGCGGTCGGCTATGCCGCGCTGGCCGGCGCGATCCTGCTGCCCTCGACTGGCTGGGCGATCGCCAGCGCGGCACTGGCGGTGCTGGCGCTCTACCGCGCGAGCCTGTTCATCCACGAGATCACGCATCTCAAGCATTCGCTGCTGCCGGGCTTCCGCGTCGGCTGGAACCTGCTGCTCGGCATCCCGATGATGCTGCCCTCGTTCATGTACGAGGGCATCCACACCATCCACCACAGCCGCACCAAGTACGGCACGGTCGAGGATCCCGAATATCTTCCGCTGGCGCTGATGAAGCCGTGGACGCTGCCGGTGTTCCTGCTCGTGTCGGCGCTGATGCCGATCGGGCTGCTGCTGCGCTTCGGCGTGCTCGGCCCGCTCTCGCTGCTGTCGCCCAAGCTGCGCCGGATCGTCGTCGGCCGCTATTCGGGCCTTCAGATCAATCCCGCCTATGAGCGCCGCGCGCCCGAGGGCGAGTTCGCGAGGCAGTGGCGCTGGCAGGAAATCGGCGCGAGCCTGTGGGCGATCACGCTGATGGCGCTGACCGCGACCGGCGTGATCCCGCTCGAGGCGTTCCTGATCTTCATGGGCGTGGTCGCCGCGGTGGCGGTGATCAACCAGGTGCGCACCCTGGTCGCCCATCTGTGGGAGAATGAGGGCGAGCCGCTCACGGTCACCGCCCAGTTCCTCGACAGCGTCAACGTGCCGACCGGCTTCCTGCCGTGGCTGTGGGCGCCGGTCGGGCTGCGCTTCCACGCGCTGCATCACTTGCTGCCGAGCCTGCCCTATCATTCGCTGCCCGAGGCGCACCGGCGGCTGTCGGCGGCGCTGGGGCAGGGGTCGACCTATGAAGGCGCCAATTATCCGACGCTGCGCGGGCTGATGAGCCGGCTGGCGGCGAGCACGATGAAGCAGCGCGCGGGCTGACTCGCGCGTCGGGACGCGATTTCCGGCATTTTTTTCCAAAGCACGACGCGACGATAGCACCGGCCTTGTCGCGCATCGTCGCGGGCTGTTCGAAATGTTCGCCAGTCTGCCCGCGGAACGGACGCGCGCGATGCCTAAAAGCAAACTTCGTCCACGACTTGTTCCACGTTGACCATTCCCGGCCGCCCGGGATCGCCGGGTTTCACGTGGAACCCATTTGGTTAAATTACGGGTTTTCCGCCGATTATTCCTCGGTCTTGAGCAGCACCGCTTCGCCGATCATCGCGAACAGCAGGAACGGTGCCCAGGCGGCGAGGAAGGGCGGATAGGCGCCGAGATTGCCCATCGCCAGCGCGAAATTGTCCGCGACGAAATAGAGGAAACCGAGCCCCATCCCGATCACCGCGCGGACGAACAGCTTGCCCGATCGGGCGATGCCGAACGCCGCGACCGCACCGAGCAGCGGCATCAGCACCGCCGAGAGCGGACCCGAGAGCTTGTGCCACAGCGAGCCCTCGAGCGCCTTGGTCGGCCGGCCCGCGGCCTTGAGGTCGCTCACCGCCTCTCGGAGCGAGTCGAATGACATCGATTCGGCGTCGACGTTGGAGAGCGTGAACTGGTCCGGCCGCACGCCCTCGCCGATGATCGTGCTGCCGAGCGGCGTCAGCTGGCCGCTCGCCACGTCGAAGCGCTCGGCGCCGTCGACCCGCCAGCCATTGCCCTCGCGCCGGCCGGTCTTGGCACGGACCAGCGACGTCAGCACCGCGCCCTCGCGCTCATAGACGGTGACGCCCGCAAGCAGCGCGGCATCGCCGCGGCCCTTGATCTGCTGCGCGTGGATCAGGTGCGTGCCGTCGCGCACCCAGACGTTGCTGCGGTCCCCGCGGTCGATCGGGAGCGGGCCGTAATCGACCTTCTTCCATTGCGCGAGTGTCGCGCTGGCGCGCGTCACGACGCGGTCGTTGAAGGTGAAGGAGATCAGCGCGACACCGAGCCCCGCCAGCATCAGTGGCGCCAGCACCTGGTGCGCGGAGAGGCCTGAGGCCTTCATCGCGATCACCTCGCTATTCTGGTTGAGCGTCGAGAGCGTGATGATCGTGCCGAGCAGCACCGAGAAGGGCAGGAAGGTGGCGATGATCTGCGGCACGCGCAGGCTGACATATTTCCACACCTGCGCGTCGCCATTGCCGGGAAATGCAAGGATGCGCCCGGATTCGCTCAAGAGGTCGAGCGTCTGCAGGATCAGCACCAGCCCGAACAGGAAGGCGAAGGTGTTGATGAGGAACGAGCGCGCCATGTACAGCGACACGGTGCGCGACGGGAAGAAGTCGGTGATCGCGTGGATCATGCGTTCGCCGCTCTCCGCCGCCGCCCGGGCAGCCGCTTGGCGATCGCCTTCCACGCCTTGGCGAAGAAGCGCTCGAGCGCGCCGATCGGCTGGCCGCCGGGCACATAGGCGATCGTATAGTACATCCACAGCACCAGCCCGGCGAACACCAGGAACGGCGCCCACAGCGCGATCAGCGGGTCGATCCGCCCGAGGCTGCCGATCGACTGCGCGTATTCGTTGATCTTGTGATAGGTGACGATCATCACGATCGACAGGAACACGCCGAGCGCCGAGGTCGATCGTTTGGGCGGTATGCCCAGTGCCAACGCCAGCAGCGGCAGCAGGAACATCGTCGCCACCTCGACCACGCGGAAGTGGAAGGCGGAGCGGCTGGTGTCGCGCTCGGTCGCGCTCGCTTTGGGATCGCCGCCGATGCGCGCAAGCTCGGGCAAGGTGAGCTCGAGATTGCGTTCGCCGCGCTGGCGGAACTGCTCAAACTTGGGCAAGTCGATTGGCAGGTCGTGCGCGTCGAAGGTGAGCACGCGCGGCACGTTGAACTTGGGTGACTGATGGATCAGCGTGCCCTTGGTCAAGCGGAAGATGATCACGTCGGGATCGTCGGTGCGCAGGAACTGGCCCTTCTCCGCGGTCGCCGACACGATGTCGCCGCCAGGGGCGCGGGCGCTGACGAAGATGCCCGAGAGATCGGTGCCCTCGTTGCGGCTCTCCTCGATCCGCAGTGTCATGCGGTCGCCGAGATTGGTGAACTCGCCGACTTTGATCGAGGCGCCGAGCGCGCCGGTGCGCAGCTCGAAGCGCAGTCCCTCGTAATTGTAGCGGGCATAGGGCTGGATATAGCCGACGATGGCGAGATTGAGCGCCGCCAGCACGACCGCATACATATAGGGCACGCGCAGCATCCGGCCGTAGCTCATCCCCACCGCGCGCAGCACATCCAGCTCCGACGTCGTGGCGAGGCGGCGGAAGGCGAGCAGGATGCCGAGCATCAGTCCGATCGGAATGCCGAGGCCGAGATATTCAGGCAGCAAATTGGCGAGCATGCGCCACACCACGCTGACCGGCCCGCCCTCGCTCGCGACGAAATCGAACAGCCGCAGCATGCGATCGAGCACAAGCAGCATCGCCGAGATGATCAGGGTGGAGATCAACGGAACCGCGATCAGTCGCGCAATGTAGCGATCGAGTGCGGTCATGCAGGAGGATGCGCCCTGGCGTTCTCAAAAGCGCCGGTGAACCGGCTGTGTCGCAACGCTATATCGAACGGCGCGCGCAAAGCTAGCCCGTCGCGGTTTCGGAATGGACCGGCTCGCCGCCGCGGGACTGCGCCACCGCTTCGGCGATCGCCGCTTCGAGCGCGGCGAGCGTGAAGGGCTTGCGCAGTACCGGACGCCCGCCGAAGCGATCGTGATCGGCGGCGTCGCCGGCATAGCCGGTGACGTAGAGCACCGCGACATTGTCGAGCTGGGGTTCGAGCGCGGCGATCATCTCCGGCCCGGTCTGGCCGGGCATGATCACGTCGCTGATCACCAGATCGAGCGTGTGCAGGCCGGCGACGATGCGCGGCGCGGTGAGCGGATCCTCGCACGGCACCGGGCGATGTCCGATCTCCTCGAGCGCGGCGACCGTCGCCGAGAGGACGCGGGGGTCGTCCTCGACCAGCAGGATGTCGAGCGCGCGATGCGGTTCCGGCCTCGGACCGACCCGCTCGACCGGCCGCGTCTCCACCGATTGCGGGACATTATGGCACGGCAGATAGAGCGTGACCGTCGTGCCCTCCCCCGGCGCCGAGGCGATCCGGATCTCGCCGCCGGACTGGCGGACGAAGCCGAAGATCTGGCTGAGGCCGAGGCCGGTGCCCTTGCCCACCGGCTTGGTGGTGAAGAAGGGTTCGAATACGCGCTCCATCACCTCGGGCGTCATGCCCCCGCCGGTATCCGAGACCGCGATCGTGACATAGTTGCCCGGGCTGCAATCGCGCGCCGCCTCGCCGTCGAGTGTCGCATGGCCCGTGGCGATGGTCAGCGTGCCGCGGCCCTCCATCGCGTCGCGCGCATTGACCGCGAGGTTGAGCAGCGCGTTCTCGAGCTGGTGGCGGTCGGCCCAGACGTGCCAGCCCGATGCGGTGGTGCGCGTCTGCACCGCGATTCCCTCGCCGAGCGTGCGCTCGAGCAGGTTGGACATGCCGGTGATCAGCTCCGCCGGGTCGATCGCCTGCGGCGTGAGCGGTTCGGAACGGGCGAAGGCGAGCAGGCGGCGGGTGAGCGTCGCGGCGCGATTGGCGCCCTCGGCCGCATTGTCGATATGCTTCCTGGACTGGTTGGCGCCATCGGGCAAATGGCGCTTGGCCAGCTCCAGCCCGCCGAGCACGATCGCGAGCATGTTGTTGAAGTCATGCGCGATGCCGCCGGTGAGCTGGCCCACCGCCTCCATCTTCTGCGCCTGGCGCAGCTGGGCTTCGGCGGCGGCGCGCTCGCGCGCTTCCTCCTGGAGCCCGGCAGTGGCGGCGGCGACCGCGGCCTCGAGCTCGACGGCGCGCTCGCGTTGCGCCTCGGCCTCGACCGCGGCGGCGGCGCGTTCGCGGATCGCGCGGATGTTGAGCCAGCCGAGGATCATCGCGCCGATCACGATCAGCATGCCGAACAGGATCAGGTTGCGGGTTTCCTCCTCGGCTTCGGCCGAGGTCACCCGCGCGCGGCGCGAGCGCTCGTTGAGCAGGGTCCGCTCAGTGGCGACGATGCGGCCGAGCAGGCGCTGGATACGCGGGAGCACCGGCGAGCGGCGCGCTTCGTCGAAATAGGCGTAGGCGGCGGCGTTGCGGTTGAAGCGGGTATGGAGCGCGATCCGCGACAATTCCTCGCCGCGCTCGGCGAAGGTGGTGCGCAGCTCGGCGATCAGCTGCTGCTCGGGACCGTGGTCGCGGGTGCGGCGGGCGAGCAGGGTGAGCTGGCCCTGGGCGCGCTGCCATTCGGAGACATAGTCGCGGCCCACACTGTCCTCGCCGCTGACGACGTAGCGGGCGAGCGTCGCCTCGGCGTTCGCCATGGTTCCGGCGAGGCTCTGGGCGAGGATCATCACCTCGTAGCTTTGCGACTGGCGGGCGAGCGCTGCGCCGCGTTCGGCATCGGCCGAGCGCTGGTTGGTGATCAGCGCGGCGAGGACCCCGATGCCGAGTATGGCGATCAGGACCATCATCACCGCGCGCCAGTCGAGCCGCGCGATACGCTGCGCCAGTCCGATACCCTCGCTCATGGCGTCGATTCTAGGCCTGCCGGAGGCCGGTGGCCAGCCCTCAGGCGATCACCCCGATCGCTTGCCCCGCCGCCTTGAACATGCCGAGGATGCGCTGCACCTGCTCGGGCGTATGCTCGGCGCAGAGCGAGCAGCGCAGCAGGAAGGTGCCGGCCGGCGTCGCGGGCGGGCGTGCCATGTTGACGTAGAGACCGTTGTCGAGCAGCGCCTGCCACATCATCACCGCCTGTTCCTGATCGTCGAGGATCACGGCGATGATCGCGCTCTCGGCGGTCTCGGTGCCGAGCTTGAAGCCCATCTCCGTGAGACCGGAGTGCACGGCTCGCGCGTTCTCCCACAGATGCTGCCGCTTGTTGTGCGCGTGCATCAGCTTGCGGATCGAGGTTGCGGCGGTGGCGACGACGCTCGGCGGCAGGCTGGCGGTGAAGATATATGGGCGGCAGGCGAGGCGGATCGCCTCGAACTTCGGGTGGTTCGACACGCAGAAGCCGCCGACGGTGCCGACCGATTTGGAGAAGGTGCCGACGATGAAATCGACATCGCCCTCGCACCCCTGATCCTCGTACACGCCGCGGCCATTGGGGCCGTAGAAACCCATCGAGTGCGCTTCGTCGGAGAGGACCATCGCGCCGTGCTTCTTGGCGACGGCGACCATCTCCTTGAGCGGGGCGACGTCGCCGAGCATCGAATAGACGCCCTCGAGCACCACCAGCTTGCCCGCCTCGGGGGGCAGGCGGCCGAGGCGCTTGTCGAGGTCCTCGACGCTGTTGTGGCGGAAGCGGACGATCTCGGCATAGCCCTGCTTGCAGCCATCATAGATCGAGGCGTGGCTGTCGGCGTCGAGGATGATGTAGTCGCCCTTGCCGGCAAGGGTCGAGATCATGCCGAGATTGGCCATGTAGCCGGTCGAGAAGACGATCGCGCCGGTGGTGCCGTAGAAGTCGCGCAGCGCCTGCTCGACCTCCATATGGTCGCGGAAAGTGCCGTTGAGCATGCGGCTGCCGTTGGTGCCGCTGCCGAACTGGTCGAGCGCGTCCTTGCCGGCCTGGATCACGTCCGGATCGAAGGTCATGCCCATGTAATTGTAGGTGCCGAGCAGGATCGTGTCCTTGCCCTTGATCACTGCCTCGGTCGGCGACTTCACCTGCTCCATGACGATCGCAAAGGGATCGGTGACGCCGCTGTCGAGCAGCGCCTGGCGCTCGGCGATGAGGCCGTCGAACTTGCTCATCAGGTCGGGCTTCGCACCGACTGGGATGTCCGGCGCATCAGCGGTCTGAATGGCGCCAGTTCTTTCGGGGGTCATGTCAGGCGGCCTTCAGCTTCTCGACGGCGTCGACGAGCTGGCCGACGGTCTCGATCTCGGCCTGCATGTTCATCGTGATGATGATGTCGAACTCGTCCTCGATCGCCGCCACGAAATCCATGACGGTGAGGCTGTCCCACTCCAGGTCACCGGCGAAGGTGGTGGCGTCGGCGAGCTCGATGCCCTTCTTGTTGAAGGGCTCGATCAGGCCGGAGACGGTGGCGAAGATTTGGTTACGGTCGCTCATGCGCGGTCCTTAATTGGGTCTGGTGCGAGTGCCAAGCGAATGCGGCGGAAACGGGGTCGTGATGGGGCCGGCGGTTGACACCCCTTGGAGGGCAAGTTGACAAAAATAGGGGGTCTTCACGCGCGGGTGTCAAGCGGTTGACGATGTCAAGGAGCGGCCCTGAGGCAAGCCGATCGAAGCAAGCCAAATCCAACATTGCAAGGGATCACTGGAGCCGGCGGTACATGATCAGCAGGTCGGCGAAGCGGTCGTCGCGGTGGCGGAAGCCCTCGGGCACGGTGCCGATGATGTCGAAGCCGAGCGATTGCCACAGCGCGACCGCGGCATGATTGTCCGAGACCACCGCATTGAACTGCATCGCGCGGAAGCCGGCCTCGCGCGCCCAGGCGACGACATGCTCGCCGAGCCGCCGGCCGATGCCGCGGCCGCGGCCTTCCCGAGCGACCATGAAGCTGGCGTTCGCGACATGGCTGCCGGGGCCGCGCTGGTTGCGCCCGACCTTGGCGGTGCCGAGGATCGTGCCGTCGGCATCCTCGGCTACCACTGTCTGACCGGGCGGTGCCTCGATCCACAATGCGCGATAAGCTTGGTCCGAGAGGCCGGAATCATAAGTGTAGCTGGTGCCGCTTTCGACGACGGCATCGATGATCGCGCGCACCGCGGGCCAGTCGCGATCCTCGAAGGGGCGGATACGTGGATCGGGCATCGCTGCAGAAAATCCTAGTCAATGAAAACGCGAGCGAGCGAATAGATCTGTCCCGCCAGGAATACGACGACCGCCACCCAGATCAGCCATGGGGGCCCAAAGGTCATCGCGGCCACGACCATAACGGCGGCCGCGAGGCTGAAGAGGATGCGCGGAAACAGCGTTTTCGACCAGCGGCGCTATCCCGAACGTCTCCGAGGTATACGAATTTATCCAGCAGGGGGGCGTAGAAGGACCAGTCAAACGCAACGGCCAGCGCGATGGCCGGGAGGAGATAGAGCGCAAACGCAACGGCGGGCGTCTCCATATCGCTACAGCAGCCCCTCCGCCCGGTACCAAGCGGCGGTCTGCGCCAGCCCGTCGGGGGTCGCGATCTGCGGCGCCCAGAGCGCGGCCGGCGGGCGGCGGCTGGGGTCGGCGGTCCAGTCGGGGTGGCTCAGATAGGCGGCGCGGTCGGGGGTGAGCTTGGCATTGGCTTCGCGGAAGAAACGGTCGGCCCGGCCCACGAGGTGGATCAGCGGACGGGGGAAGGACAGGGGGAAGGGGCGCTTGCCTACGGCCCGCCCCACCATCCGGGCGAATTCATGGTGCGTGTAGCCGCCGTCGACGCCGTCGTCGCATTCGTAGACTTCACGGCCGGGATCGGTCAGCGCGAGCGTGACGAGCAGGCGCGCCAGATCGGCGACATGGATCAGCGAGATGCGGCCGTTGGGCGGGAGCAGCACGAGGCCGAGCTTCGCCATGCGGAAGATGTCGCGCATCTCGAGATCGCCGGGGCCGTAGACGCCGGGTGGGCGGATCATCGTCCAGTCGAGGTCGGAGTTGCGGACCGCCTCCTCGGCGCGTTCCTTGGAGTGGCCATATTGCGAGAGCCGTGGCTCGCGCGCGGCCATCGACGAGACATGGACGAAGCGCCTGACGCCCATCGAGGCGGCCGCGGCGGCCATATGGCGCGTGCCGTCGACATTGCCGCGGACGAAGCCTTCGAGCGTGGGCGCGTTGACCACCCCGGCGATGTGGATCACCGCATCGGCGCCGCTAGCGAGGCGGGCGAGCGCCTCCTCATGGTCGAGGTCGCCAGCGATCCAGGTCACGCCTTCGCGCGCCGGCTGCTCGCGGCGGGTAAGCGCGCGAACGTGCATGCCGCGGGCGAGCGCGTGGTCGACCGTCGCCTTGCCGACGAAACCGGTAGCGCCGGTGAGGGCGAGGGTGGTCATAGCAAAGCCATATGGTTGCGGTGGACGAGGGTCGAACGCGGGGCGTAGCCGAGGATATCGCCCTGGTCCTCGCTGCGCGTGCCGAGGATCGCCTGGGCGTCGGGCGCGTCATATTCGGAGAGGCCGCGGGCGATCGGGCCGTTGGGACCCTCGATCGTGACGAGATCGCCGCGAAAGAACATCCCGCGGATCGCGGTGGCGCCGATCGCGAGCAGGCTGCGGCCCTCGGTCAGCGCTTTCGCCGCGCCGGCGTCGACGAGGATGCTGCCCTTGGCGGTCAGGCGGCCGGCGAGCCAGGCTTTGCGCGCTCGCGTGCGCTTCTCGGGGAGGAAGATCGTGTGGCGCGCATCGGCCGAGAGCGGACGGTCGATACGGCCGCTGGCGATGGCGAGCGACACGCCCGCCGCGGCGGCGATGCGCGCGGCCTCGATCTTCGAGACCATCCCCCCCGAGCCCATGCCCGAGGCCGAGCCGCGATCGGCCATGCCCTCGATCCGCCCGTCGATCCGCTCGACCGTGGGGATATGGATCGCGCCGGGGAGGGCGGGATTGCGATCGTAGAGGCCGTCGATGTCGGAGAGCAGCACGACGCCCGCCGCGTCCGCCGCCTGCGCGACCCGCGCGGCGAGCCGGTCATTGTCGCCGAAGCGGATCTCGGCGGTGGCGACGGAGTCGTTCTCGTTGATGACCGGCACGACGCCGAGCCCGAGCAGGCGGCCGAGCGTCGCGGCGGCATTGAGGTAGCGGCGGCGGTCCTCGAGATCGTCGAGCGTAACCAGCATCTGCGCGGCGGTGAGGCCGTTGGTCGCGAGCACTTCGGCCCACACCTGCGACAGCGCGATCTGGCCGGTGGCGGCAGCGGCCTGCGCATCCTCGAGGCTGGCGCGGCCGCCCTTGGCGAGCTTGAGCCGCCGTGCGCCGAGCGCGATCGCGCCGGAGGAGACCACCGCGATCTGCTGGCCCGCGGCCACCCGCGCCGCGATGTCGGCGGCGATGCCCTCCAGCCACGCGCGACGGATCGCGCCTTCCGGATCGACGAGCAGCGCCGAGCCGATCTTGACGACGAGACGCGGGCAGGAGGCGGGCGGGAAGAGGTGCATCCCGCCGCGCTTAGCGTGGACGCGGGGCGATGTCAGCCGCCGCCCGTAGGGATCAGTCCGCTTCCTCAACGATCGAGGCGCGCACGAAATCGCAGCGATGCCCGCTCATCGTGCGGCCGAGCTGCCCGGCGAGCGCCTCGCGCGTGTCTTCGTCGCCAGCGCGGATCTCGGCAAGCTCGGCGGCTGTGAGGATGACGATCGGCAGCAGCCGCACGGGCGAGAGCGGCATGTCGGCGATGCGATCGGGGAAATCGGGAGCGGGGCCGCCGATCAGGATGCCCAGCGCATCGTCGGCGGTGACGAAGCGCGGCGGCAGCACCGCGGCGATCGCATCCGAGCGCGACACGCCGGGAAGCTCCATCGAGAGCACGCCATAATGATCGAATTGCTGCTTCGCGCCGCCGGCCTTGGCGATCATCCCCGCGACGTGCGTGAGCAGCTCGAACGCCCAGCTGTGCTTGACCGGTTCGATCTCGCCCGGTGTCCCGGCATGCTCAATCGGCAGATCGGTGACCTCGATGAACAGCTCGCACTCGAAGCCGTTGACTGGAGGGACCTCCTCGGCGCCGTCGAACGGGTCGGACATGCCGTCGGTGGCGATCAGGATCGCGCCGCCGCTGCGGCGGACGACGCGATAGGCCTGGCGCGTGGTCGGCCAGGCCGGGCCGCCGAGCAGGCCGGGACTGATGAGATGGCCGAGCACGTCGCGCTCGACCATGCCGACCTCGCTCCAGAACGCGTCGCGGCGCGCCTGCGATGTCTCAAGCGCCGGGTTGGGCGTGGGTTCGGGGGTATGGGCAGGCGAGTCCGGTGCGACGGGTGCGCCGCCGAACAGTCCGCGAAAGCGGTCGAACAAGCCCATGCGATTCCTCCCAGATATTTTCCGGGTCATCGGCCGGGAATGTGGCGGCGTGGTGACTCCCGCCGTCGCGGTTAGACCGGCGACCACTCCACCGGTTCTTCGCCTTCGTCGTCGTCCGCGACCTGGCCGCGCTCGGGGCCGATCGCCTCGAGCAATTTGTCGAGCGCCCAGTCGACGCCGACGCCGCTGGCGCCGCTGATCGGGATGACGGGCGCGCCGCTCGCGTCCTCGAGCTCGGCGGAGAGCGCGGCGATCAGCTCGTCGTCGAGCGTGTCGATCTTGTTGAGCGCAACGATCACCTGCTTGTCGAGGAGGCCGGCGCCATAGGCCTCCAACTCGTCGCGGACGATGCGGTAGCTGGTGGCGACGTCTTCGTCGTTGGCGTCGACCAGGTGGAGGAGGACCTTGCACCGCTCGATATGGCCGAGGAAGCGGTCGCCGATCCCGGCGCCTTCGGCCGCGCCCTCGATCAGGCCGGGGATGTCGGCGACGACGAATTCGCGGTTCTTGTGGCGCACCACGCCGAGCTGCGGGCGGGTGGTGGTGAAGGCATAGGCGCCGACCTTGGCCTGGGCGTTGGTGACGGCGTTGATGAAGGTCGACTTGCCGGCGTTCGGCAGCCCCACCAACCCCGCGTCGGCGAGCAATTTGAGCCGCAGCCACACCCACGCCTCCTCGCCGGGCCAGCCGGTGCCGTGCTGGCGCGGGGCGCGGTTGGTGCTGGTCTTGTAGCTGGCATTGCCGCGCCCGCCGTCGCCGCCCTTGAGGAACACGATGCGCTCGCCGACCTTGGTCAGGTCCGCGAGCAGCGTGCGCTCCTCGTCATCGGCGAGGATCTGGGTGCCGACCGGGACCTGGATGACGAGATCGTCGCCGCCCGCGCCGGTCTTGTTGGTGCCCATGCCGCCCATGCCGCGCTGGGCGCGGAAATGCTGGGTGTAGCGGAAGTCGATCAATGTGTTGAGGCCGGCGACCGCCTCGAAGATGATGTCGCCGCCCTTACCGCCATTGCCGCCGTCGGGGCCGCCATATTCGACGAACTTCTCGCGCCGGAAGGACACGGCGCCGCCGCCGCCCCAGCCGGAGCGCACATAAATCTTGGCCTGGTCGAGAAAATGCATGGCGTACCTGAATTGGTTTGCGGCACCAGCCCGCTCCCCCACCCGGCCGCCCATAGGATACTGGCGCTGGGCGGCCGGGTGGGGGAGCGGGCTGGTGCCGTTCTATTTAGTCAAGAATTCGCCGCGGCCATAGGGCGGGCGGGTGCTTCCCTTGATCCAGTCCCCGAGCAGCCGGAAATAGCCGTCGGTGACGCGGGTGGTGGTGCGCTCGCCGTCCGCCGCTTGCGTGAACTCGACCATGCCGTGATCGGTCGCGGGGAAGCGCACGATGGCGATGTCATGGCCTTCGCGGCGCAACGTCTGGAGCCGGTCGATCGTGGTCTGGGGCGGGGCCTCGCGGTCCTCGGCGGCGATGATCCATAGCTGGGGCGCCTTGACCTTGCGCATCCAGCCCATCGCGTCGTAGCGCCAATCGAGGTCGAGATTGTCGAACTTGGCGCGACCCTCGCGGCGCAACGTCGCCTCGTCGAGCGCGAGGACATCGCCGGTGAACTCGCCCTTGATCTTCGCGAACCACGGCGCCTTGCCGTAGTGCGCCTTGACCGCGGCGAGCTGCTCATAGCCCTTGAGGAAATGCTCGGCCATGAGGTTGCCAGTGGCGTCGGTGATCTCGCGCGCCTGTTTGAGGACGTCCGTGCCATAGCCGGCCTCAGTGAGTTCGGCGGCGACCTGCGAGGCGTCTTCCTCGAGCGGGTCGATCAGCAGGCCGAAGCCGACCGCGACGAAATCGGCATCCGCATCGTTGGCGGCGCGCGGCGCGACCCAGCCGCCCTGACTGCCGCCGAGCAGGCCGAAGCGGGCGTAGCGGCCGGCGGCGAGGCGCTTGGCTTCCTTGGACGCTGCAGCGGCGTCGGCGCCGAGGGCGTGGAAATTCTGGTTGTAGGTGCCCTGGGATTCGCCCGTGCCGCGTTTGTCGTAGACGAAGGCGGCGATGCCCTGCGCGGCGAGGATCCACGGGTACTGGGCGTATTTGACCGCGGCGTTGCGTTCCGAGCCGTGGACCGTGACGACCAGCGGCGGCTTGGCGCCGGACGCGCCGGGCGGCTCGATCAGCATGCCGTTGAGGGTGAGATCCCCGCTCTTGAACTTGGTGGGCGTGAGGCGGACCGGGATCTTGTTGTAGATCACCGCCTTCACATCGAGCGTATCGCCGCGGCAGGTGACGCTGCCGTCGTTGGTGAGGCCGAAGCGGCCGTCATCGGCCCACCAGCGCCAAGCGCCAGTCTGCGCGGTGTCGGGCCGCTCCATGATGACGAGGAAGCGGCCATCCGGACCCGAATAGGCGCCGGGCTGGCAGGACGCGGCGGCAGACGCGGCCGCCTGGGCGGCAAGAGCAACAGCGGCAAGCAACATGGTTCAGCCCCACATCTTCTCGAAGCGCGGCGAGGCGGTGAGCTGGCGCAGCGCGATCTCGCGCGCCGCGCCGCGCGGGAGATCGAGCGACCTCGCGAGCGGCTCGCCGAGCAGCGCATCGCCCAGCGCCATCAAGACGAGGCTGAGCGTGTCTTGCCGCAAGTCGACGCTGCTTTCCTCTTCCTCGCCCTCGGCGATCTGGTCGACAAGCTGGTGGATCGTATCGAGGATCGGATCGAGCGCGTCCTCGTTGCCGGAAAGGATCATCCAGCTCGCCAGCGCGCCGGCGCCGCTCTTATCGAACGCGTCGAAGGTGAGGTCGACCACCTGGCGCGGCTTGTCCTCGGTGCGCGCGCTCTCGTCGGCGCGCGCGTCCTGGATCAGCTGGGCGATGCGCGCGCAGACCGTCTCCGCGAGGCTGCGGGCAAGCGCGCGCTGGAGCCCGGCGGCGGAGCCGAAATGGTGGAGCAAATTGGCGTGGGTGCGGCCGATGCGCGCGGCGACGGCCTTGAGCGTCACCGCCTGCGGCCCCGCCTCGATCAGGATCGCGCGCGCGGCCTCGAGCGCGGCGTCGCGTGACTCCTCCGGGCTCAGACGTTTGCGTTCGGGAATGGGCACTATTGACATAAATGTAAGTAAGGCATAGCTGCTGTTGGCAAGTCCTTGGAGGAAAACCGTGGCGAACGCAAAGACTCCCGCTGACCTCACGATCAATCCGCGCGACCGGCGCTTCGGCCGCGGGCAGCGTCAGGCGCGGCTGTGGCTCGGCGGCGACGCGGCCGGGACGGCATTCTACAATGCGCTGTCGGTGACCTTTCCCAAGGGCGAGGCCTTCTTCATCGAGGCGGTCAAGGCGTTCCGCGCCGGGGTGGACGACAAGCTCGCGCGCGAGATCAAGGCGTTTACCATCCAGGAAGTGGTGCACAGCCGGGAGCATGTCGCGTTCAACAAGCGCGTGCTCGACCATGGCTATGACATCAGCCGGCTGGAGGCGCGGGTGGACGAGGTGATGGCGATCGCCCGGGCGCGGCCGCCGATCGTGCAGCTCGCGGCGACGATGGCGCTGGAACATTATACCGCGATCCTCGCCGCCGAGCTGCTGCGCAACCCCAGGCATCTCGCCGGCGCCGATGCCGAGAGCCGCGAGCTGTGGCGCTGGCACGCGCTGGAGGAGATCGAGCACAAGGGCGTCGCCTACGACACTTGGCTGCACGCCACGCGCGGCATGAGCCGGTGGCGGCGGTGGAAGATCAAGGCGCTGACGATGCTGCTGGTGAGCACCAATTTCTGGGCGCACCGGATCGAGGGAACGCTCGACCTGATGGCGCAGGACGGGGTCACCGGCTGGCGCGCGAAGCTGATGCTCGCAAAATATCTGTTGGTCTCGCCCGGCATCGTGACGCGCATGGTCCCGGCCTGGCTCACCTATTTCCTGCCTGGCTTCCATCCCTGGAACCACGACGACCGCGTGCTGATTCAGCGCGTTGAAAGCGAGTATGAGGCGGCTATTATGCCCACCGTCGTGGCAGCAGCGTGAGACCATACCCGAATTACTGAACGCAAAAATTCAGAAATTATCCGTTGCGGGGTTGAAACCTCCGCTTCGTCCCCCCAATTGCCGCGACGCAGCAAAGGGGTAAGAAGAAAATGCGGTCTGCAATCGTCATCCTGGGTCTGGCTCTGCTTTCGGCGTGCGGGGGCGGTCAGCCGCCGCAAGCGCCGCCGCCGCCTGAAGTCACCGTCGCCACGCCGCTTCAGCGCGAGGTCGTCGACTGGGACGATTATACCGGCCGCTTCGTCGCCCCGCAGGACGTCGAGATCCGCGCGCGCGTCAACGGTGTCATCACCGCGATCCATTTCCGCGACGGTCAGGACGTGCGCCAGGGCCAGCCGCTCTTCACGATCGACCCGCGCCCCTATCAGGCGCAGCTCGCCCAGGCGCAGGCGCAGATCGCCCGCGCCCAGGCCGCGCTGACCAACGCCCGCCAGGTGACCGCGCGCAGCCGCGCGCTCGCCAGCGCGCAGGCGGTGAGCAAGGAAGAGCTCGAGACCAACATCGCCGCCGAGCGCAGCGCCGCCGCCGATCTCGCGGCCGGCCGCGCCTCCGCCTCGACCGCGCAGCTCAACCTCGGCTTCACCACCGTGCGCGCACCGTTTAGCGGCCGCATGTCGGATCGCAGGGTGAGCCTCGGCGACTCGGTCGCCGATGGCCAGACCGTGCTCACGCGCATCGTCTCGATCGATCCGATCCGCTTCGAGTTCGAGGGCGCCGAGAGCTTCTACCTCAAGAATCTGCGCCAGGATCAGCGCGGCGAGCGCGGTTCCTCGCGCTACACCGCCAACCCGGTGCAGATCCAGCTGGCCGACGAGACCGAGTATCGCTGGAACGGCCGGATGCAGTTCCTCGACAGCGCGGTCGATCCCAATTCGGGCACGATCCGCGCCTATGCGCTCGTCCCCAATCCGACGCGCTTCCTGACGCCGGGCATGTTCGGCCGCGCGCGCCTGCTCGGCTCGGGCACCTACCGCGCGATGCTGATCCCCGACGAGGCGATCGTCACCGACCAGACGCGGCGCCTCGTCTATGTTCTGAGCAAGGACAACAAGGCGACCCCGCGCCCGGTCGAGGTCGGTGCCAAGGTCGAGGGGCTGCGCATCGTGCGCGACGGGCTCGCGCCGACTGACCAGGTGATCATCACCGGGCACGGGCAGCTCCAGCCCGGCGCGCAGGTCAAGCCCAAGAAGAGCGTGATCAAGCCTGACGCCAGCAAGCAGGCAGCGCCGACCGCCCCGACCGCCGAGCCGGAGTCCGGCCAAGCCACCGTCCGCTAAGGGACCGCAACGATGAAATTCCCCCATTTCTTCATCGAGCGGCCGATCTTCGCGGCGGTGCTCTCGATCCTGATCGTGATCGTCGGCGCCATCGCCTATCCGTCGCTGCCGATCGCGCAATATCCGAGCATCGCGCCGCCCACGGTGGTGGTCACCGCCACCTATCCGGGCGCGAGCGCGGAAACGCTGGCGGAGACGGTCGCCGCGCCGATCGAGCAGGCGATCAACGGCGTCGACAACATGATTTACATGACGTCGTCGTCGACCGGCAACGGCCAGACGCAGATCACAATCAGCTTCCGCCAGGGCACCGATGTCGATCAGGCGCAGGTGCTGGTGCAGAACCGCGTGCAGCAGGCCGAACCGCGGCTGCCCGAGGACGTGCGCCGTCTCGGCATCACGGTGAACAAGAGCTCGCCCGACTTCCTGATGGTCGCGTTCTTCACCTCGCCCGACAACAGCCTCGATGTCCAATATATCTCGAACTATGTGACGCTGCAGGTGCAGGACCGCATCGCGCGTATCCCGGGCGTTGGCCAGGCGCAGGCGTTCGGCGGGCGCGACTACAACATGCGGATCTGGATCGATCCCGGCCTTGCCGCCGCGCGCGACATGACCGTCGACGAGGTGGTCAACGCGATCCGCGCGCAGAACGTGCAGGTCGCCGCCGGTTCGGTCGGTCAGCCGCCCTATGGCAATGCGAGCCCCTCCTTCGAGCTGGGCGTCCAGGCCAAGGGCCGCCTGACCTCGACCGAGGAGTTCGGCGGGATCGTCGTGAAGCGCGACGCGGAAGGGCGGCTGACTCACCTGCGCGACGTCGCGCGGATCGAGCTCGGCGCACAGGACTATAATTTCAACGGCTATCTCAACGACAAGCGCGCCGTCGGCATGGGCATTTTCCAGCTGCCCGGATCGAACGCGCTGGCGACCGCCGAGGCGGTGAAGCATGAGCTCGAGACGCTGTCGAAGGACTTCCCGGCCGGGATGAAATATTCGATCGACTACAACCCGACCGAATATGTCGAGGAGTCGATCACCGCGGTCGAGCACACGCTGATCGAGGCGCTGCTGCTGGTGGTGCTGGTGGTGATTGTCTTCCTGCAGAGCTGGCGCGCGGCGATCATCCCGATCATCGCCATCCCGGTCTCGCTGGTCGGCGCCTTCGCGGTGCTCCTGGCCTTCGGCTACTCGCTCAACACGCTCTCGCTGTTCGGCCTCGTCCTCGCCATCGGCATCGTCGTCGACGACGCGATCGTGGTGGTCGAGAATGTCGAACGATTGATGGAGGAGAAGGGGATATCCCCGCGCGAGGCGGCGCACGAGACGATGGACGAGGTGTCGGGCGCGATCATCGCGATCTCAGCGGTGCTGGTCGGCGTGTTCATCCCGACCATGTTCATCCCGGGCATCTCGGGCGCCTTCTACCAGCAGTTCGCGATCACCATCGCCTCGGCGACGGTCATCTCGGCGTTCGTCTCGCTGACGCTGTCGCCGGCGCTGTGCGCGCTGGTGCTCAAGAAACCCGAGCACGACAAGCCGGCGCCGTCCGGCTGGCTCGGCCTGCCGACGCGCGCCGGGCGCAAGTTCAACGAGGGCTTTTCCTGGCTGTCGGAGAAATACGGCAAGCTCACCTCGCGGCTGGTGCGGATGCTGGCGATCGTCGGCGTGGTCTATGTCGCGCTGATCCTGGTCGCGGGCTGGCGCTTCACCTCGACGCCGAGCGGCTTCATCCCGCCGCAGGACCAGGGCTATCTGATCGGCGTCGTGTCGCTGCCGCCGGGCTCCTCGCTCCAGCGCACCGACGCGGTGGTCCGTGAGACGATCGCGCGCGCCAACAAGCTGCCGGGCATGCAATTCTCGGTCGGCTTCGCCGGTCTCGACGGCGCGAGCTTCTCGACCGCGCCCAATGCCGGCGTCGTGTTCTTCGGCTTCAAGCCGCATGCCGAACGCGACCAGAGCGCGGACCAGATCATGCAGTCGCTGTACGGGGCGCTGGCCGGGATCGAGGGCGGCAATGTCTTCGTGATCGCGCCGCCGCCCGTGCCCGGCATCGGCACCGGCGGCGGCTTCAAGATGATGGTCCAGGACCGTAGCGGGCAGGGCTACAACGCGCTGGCGCAGGCCTCGTTCGCGATGATGATGGGCGCCAACCAGCAGGAAAGCGTCGCGGGCGCCTTCACGCAGTTCAACACCGGCACCCCGCGCCTCACCGCCGATATCGATCGTGAGCGCGCCGAGCGCATGGGCGTGCCCGTGCAGAACATCTTCTCGACGCTCGGCTCGTATCTCGGTTCGGCCTATGTCAACGACTTCAACTATCTCGGCCGCACCTATCGCGTGACGGCGCAGGCCGACGCGCCCTATCGCGACGACGCATCCGACATCCAGGTGTTGAAGACGCGCTCGGCGGCGGGCGAGATGGTGCCGATGAGCTCGGTGATGACGCTCAAGAACGACAGCGGCCCGTATCGCGTCGTGCGCTACAACCTCTATCCGGCGGCCGAGCTGATGGGCGACACCAAGCCCGGCTACTCGACCGGCCAGGCGCTCGATTCGATGGAGGCGCTCGCCGGACAGGCGCTGCCCGAGGGCATGGGTTACGAATGGACCGAACTGGCGTTCGAGCAGCGCCAGGCGGGCAACACCGGCGTGATCGCCTTCGTGCTGGCGGTGGTGTTCGTCTTCCTGCTGCTCGCCGCGCTCTACGAGAGCGTGGTGCTGCCGCTGGCGGTGATCCTCATCGTGCCGATGTGCCTGCTCGCCGCGATCCTGGGCGTCAACGTGATGCGGATGGACAACAACATCCTGACGCAGATCGGCCTGGTCGTGCTGATCGGCCTGGCGGCGAAGAACGCGATTCTGATCGTCGAGTTCGCGCGCCAGAACGAGGAGCAGGGCATGGATATGCGCACCGCGGCCGAGCACGCCGCGCACCAGCGCATGCGCCCGATCGTCATGACCTCGATCGCGTTCATCCTGGGCGTGCTGCCGCTGGTGATCGCGAGCGGGGCTGCGGCCGAGCTTCGCCAGGCGCTGGGCGTCGCGGTGTTCTTCGGCATGATCGGCGTGACGATCTTCGGCCTGCTCTTCACCCCGGCCTTCTACGTGATCTGCCGCCAGTTCGGCGACTGGGCGCGCAACCAGGTCAACAAGCTGCGCCGCAAGCCGCAAGACCCGCCCCACGCCCCTGCTCTGGAGCCTGCAGAATGAAGCGCCTGATCACGACGTTGCTGGCGGGTTCGCTGCTGGCGGGCTGCGCGGTCGGGCCGAATTATGCGCGCCCCGAGACGCCGCCGACCACGGCGGGCGCCTTTGTCGACCCCGGCATCACCAAGGTGTCGCCGGGCGAGGTCGAGGGCGAATGGTGGCGGCTGTTCAACGATCCGGCGCTCGACCGCCTGGTGGTCGACGCGCTGACTCACAACACCGACATCCGTCAGGCCTCGGCCAACCTCAAGCGCGCGCGCGCGATCCTGTCGGAAGCGCGTGGGCAGCGGCTGCCGACGACCGACGTGAGCGCGAGTTACACGCGCCAGCGCACCGGCGCGGAGAGCGCGCAGGGCGGGCTGCCGCCGGGCGTGGCCGCGGTCGAGAGCGACTTCTTCCGGGTCGGGTTCGACGCGTCCTACGAGATCGACCTGTTCGGGCGGGTGAGCCGCTCGATCGAGGCGGCGCGCCGCGACACCGAGGCGGCACAGGCCGCGCTCGACGGCGCGCGCGTGGCGATCGCGGCGGAGACCGCGCGGACCTATGCCAGCGCCTGCGGCTTTGCGGCGCAGGCCGAGGTCGCGCGCGAGACGGTGCGGTTGCAGACGCGCACGCTCGAGCTGACCCAGCGGCTGGTCGATGCCGGGCGCGGCACCGCGCGCGACATCGACCAGGCGCGCGTGCTCGCCGAGAATGCGCGTGCGCAGGTGCCCGCGTTCGAGGCCGAGCGCCGCGCGGCGCTCTACGCGCTGGCGACGCTGACCGGCAGGCCGCCGGCCGAGCTCGATACGCAGGCGAGCCAATGCATGACGCCACCGGGCGTCTCGGCGCTGATCCCGGTCGGCGACGGTCAGGCGCTGCTCGCGCGGCGGCCGGACGTGCGCGAGGCCGAGCGGCGGCTGGCGGCGGACACCGCGCGGGTCGGCGTGGCGACGGCTTCGCTCTATCCGTCGATCCAGCTGCTCGGCTCGGTGTCGCTCGGCGCGCAGAAAATCGAGGATCTGGGCAAGACCTCGTCGTTCAACTTCTCGCTCGGGCCTCTGCTCAGCTGGAGCTTCCCCAACATCACCGCCGCGCGTTCGCAGATCCGCCAGGCCGAGGCCGGCGCCGAGGGCTCGCTCGCGGCGTTCGACGGCGCGGTGCTGACCGCGCTGCGCGAGGTCGAGCAGGCGCTGGCGCGCTATTCGGGCGAGATCGAGCGCAACGTCGCGCTGCGCCGCGCCGACACCGCGGCGACCAATGCCGCGCGGATCGCGATCCTGCGCTTCGACGCGGGACGCGACAGCCTGCTCCAGCGCATCGACGCGGAGCGCGACCGGGCAAATGCGCGCGCTTCGCTTGCCGCCAGCAACGCAGCGCTCGCCGAGGCGCAGGTTGCCTTGTTCAAGGCGCTGGGCGGCGGCTGGGAAGACGCGCCCGCGCCCGTTCGGCGCGAGGCGGCGGTCACGACCATGACTACGGCCACGACCCCATAGGGCGATGCCCTGAACGAAAGGAGACGGGCGCCCGCCGTGTTGCGTGACGGTGGCGGGCGTCCGGCTCCGGCCTTGTGGGGGGTGGCACTGGCGCGCGGAAACCGCCATCGTGCCGCCCCGAGGACCGCATGAGCAACTTTCACCATCTTCTGATCAACAACCTGATTGCGAGCATTACCAACTTCACCGTGTGGTTTGCGGTGACCTTCTGGGTGTTCCTCGAGACCAAGTCGGTGTTCGCCACGGGGATGATCGCGGGCATGTATCTCGTGCTGACCGCGGCGCTCGCGATCTGGTTCGGCAGCCTGGTCGACCATCATCGCAAGAAGCGCGTGATGATGGCGTCGAGCGCGGCGTCGCTGCTGCTCTATGCGCTGTCGCTGGCGGGATATTGGCTGGCGCCCGAAGGGAGCATGGCCAGGATCGCCGCGGTGCCGCTGTGGCTGTTCCTGTTCGCGGTGATGCTTGGCGTGATCGCAGGCAACCTGCGCAACATCGCGCTGCCGACGCTGGTGACGCTGCTGGTGCCCGAGGACCGGCGCGACAAGGCCAATGGGCTGGTGGGCATGGTGACGGGGATCGGGTTCCTTACCACGTCGGCGATCAGCGGCTTCCTGGTCGCGTGGGGCGGGATGGTCGCGACGCTCGGTTTCGCGATCGTGCTGTCGGCGCTGGCAATGCTCCACCTCGCCTTCGTGCATGTCGACGAGCCGCGCGCGGAAGGGGCGCATGACGAGCCCAAGCGAGTCGATCTCGCCGGCACGATCCGGGTGGTCGGCGCGGTGCCGGGGCTGTTCGCGCTGATCTTCTTCGCCACGTTCAACAACTTGCTCGGCGGCGTGTTCATGGCGCTGATGGACGCCTATGGCCTGTCGCTGATGCGGGTCGAGGCATGGGGGCTGCTGTGGGCGTTCGTCTCGTGCGCCTTCATCCTCAGCGGGTTCGTGATCTCGCGCACCGGCTTGGGCAAGAACCCGCTGCGGACGCTGTTGCTGGTCAATCTGGTCGTTTGGGCGGTGGCGGCGGTGTTCACCATCCAGTCGTCGATCCCGCTGCTCGTCGCGGGCTGCTTCATCTGGCTGTTCCTCGGCCCCTATGCCGAGGCGGCGGAGCAGACGACGCTGCAGAAGGTAGTGCCGTTCGAGCGCCAGGGCCGGGTGTTCGGCTTCGCCCAGTCGGTCGAGCAGGCGGCCTCGCCGCTCACCGCCTTCCTCATCGCGCCGCTCGCGCAGTTCGTGTTCATCCCGTTCATGACCGACGGGGCAGGGGCCGATGCGATCGGCGACTGGTATGGCCGCGGCCCCGAACGCGGCATGGCGCTGGTATTCACGATTGCCGGCTTGATCGGCGTGCTGGTGACGATCGTGGCGTTCGGCTCGCGCGCCTATCGCCAGCTGTCGGCCGCCTATGCGCGGGAGCCAGTCGCGGCATGAAGCCGGGGCGCTGGATGCGGCAGCTCGCCGTGCTGGCGCTGCTGTTCCTGGTGCTGGCGGTGATCGCCGAACTGCGCGGGCCGCCCGAGCGGCTCACCGCGGATGGCGCGCGAACCCATGTGATCGATGGCGACAGCCTGCAGATCGGCGCGCGCACCGTGCGGCTTCAGGGGATCGACGCGGTCGAGTTCCATCAGCCCTGCACCACGCGCGAGGGCAAGCCCTGGACTTGCGGCATCGAGGCGCGCAAGGCGCTCGCCGCGCTGGCCGGCAGAGGCGGGCTGGTGTGCGAGACGCACGCCACCGACAATTTCGGCCGGGCGGTGTCGACCTGCTCGGTTGCGGGCGTAGCGGATATCGCCGCCGCATTGGTGGCGCAGGGCTGGGCGGTCAGCGGGGATGGGGAGCGGGAAGGCCTCTACCTCGCCGAGCAGGAAGCGGCGCGGGCGGCCGGGCGCGGAATCTGGCGCGGCAGCTTCACGCGGCCAGCCGAGTGGCGCGCCGCGCACCCGCGCAGCGCGCCTTCGGTCCCGGCGGCCTGAGCCAGGCTAGTTCAGGCCGCCATTCGATCGCACGGGTCGTCGCTGCGGCCCTCATCCGACAGCCGCTGCTCATATTCGACGCACTGCACCTCGCCGCCGCGCCCACGTGAGAATCGCGAGACGACACGGCCGGTCGGGCGGAAGCCGAGCTTGCGCAGCACCCGGCCCGAGGCGGGGTTGTCGACATAATGGCCGGCGGCAAGCCGCGGCACGCGCAACGCGCGCGCGATCGCGATCACCGCCGCGCCCGCCTCGGTCGCATAGCCGCGGCCCCAGGCGTCGGGCGTGATCCAATAGCCCATCTCGTACGGCTCATCGTCATAGGGGCCGAAGCCGACCCCGCCGATGATGCGGCTGGTGCCGTCCTCCAGTACGCAGATCAGGAAGCTGGTGTCGTCCGCGCCGCGCTCCGCGCCGAGGAATTCCTCGGCGTCGCCGAGCGTGTAGGGCCAGGGGGCACGGCCGAGGTTGCGGACCACCTCGTGATGGCCGATCGCACGGGCGAGTTCGGGCGCGTCCTCGATCCAGCCAGGCCGCAGCATCAGTCGTTGCGTTCTCGCGAACATCATACTCTCCTCGCGTCTCGTCCCTGGCCCGTTTTGATGACGGCCCTGCGACGATTTGGGTGGGAGGGAGCAAAAGAAAAAGGGAGACCGGGGCGACCCGTCTCCCTTTTGCGGTCTCCTGAAACGGAGACCCGGATCGCCCTGGCGGGCAACCCGGCTGGTTGCCCAATGTTACTCGGCTGCTTCCGCAATCATCTCGATCGAGCAGAATTTGCGGCCGAGCTTGCCGTCATGGAATCGCACGCGGCCGTCGGTAAGCGCGAACAGCGTGTGGTCCTTGCCGATGCCGACATTGACGCCCGGATAGAATTTCGTGCCGCGCTGGCGGACGAGGATGTTGCCGGCAATGGCAATCTGCCCGCCGAACTTCTTCACGCCGAGGCGCTTCGATTCCGAATCGCGGCCGTTACGCGAAGAGCCGCCTGCCTTCTTATGTGCCATTTCGCGTTACTCCTTACGCTTCCGCAGCCGGGGCAGCGGCTTCCGCCGGCGCCGCATCGGCCTTCTTCGCCTTCGCCTTCTTCTCCTGCGCACCGATCGCGGTGATCTTCAGGATCGTGTGCTGCTGGCGGTGACCGTTCTTGCGACGGTAGTTGTGCCGGCGGCGCTTCTTGAAGACGATGACCTTCTCGCCCTTCGCCTGCGCGACGATCTCGGCCGAGACGGTGAGGCCGTCGGTGGGCTTCAGCTCCGAACCCTCGCCGGCGAGCAGGACGTCGCCGAGCGTGATCGACGAGCCAGCTTCACCGTCGAGCTTCTCGACGACGATCTTGTCTCCTGCGGCAACGCGATACTGCTTGCCGCCCGTGCGCACGATTGCGAACATGGGCCTCTTCTCAATTCCAAATGCATGTGCCCGCGCAGGACAGACCCGGCGGGAGGAACGGCGCGGTTATGCGAATCGCAGGTTCAAGTCAACCTTTTGTGCCGGGCTTTTCGCCCGGAGGCGGCACCGGCCCGCTCCCCCACCCGGCCACCCACGGCAGTATATCTTGATGGGTGGCCGGGTGGGGAGCGGGCCGGTGCCGCAGAACGCGCAGCGTTCTCAAGCCAGCTTAATGCCGGTGTTCGCGCTTCAACTGGTAGCGGCCGCCGCTATAGCGTTCGAATAGCCCACCGATCGCCGGGTGGTTGACCGGCTCGTCGCTGTCGTCGCTCACCAGATTCTGCTGGCTGACATAGGCGACGTAGCTCGAGTCGGAATTCTCCGCGAGCAGATGGTAGAAGGGCTGGTCCTTGCGCGGACGCACGTCCTCGGGGATCGCCTCGTACCATTCGTCGGAGTTGGCGAAGACCGGGTCGACGTCGAAGATCACCCCGCGAAAGTCGAACAGCCGGTGCCGCACCACATCGCCGACGTTGAAGCGCGCATGCGCGACCGGCGGCACGGGGACGCCGGCATTGGTGAGATCGAGGAAGTCGTGAGCGCGAGTCATGCACTCAATCTAGTGTCGAACGCGCGGCACACAAGAAGTGCGGGAAGGGTGCTTGTCACCCCGCGGCCTTTGGTCTAGAGGCGCCCGCTCGACTGGCCGGACTGGCATATGACATGCCCGGATCCCCTCGCGGAGAGGTGGCAGAGTGGTCGATCGCGCCGCACTCGAAATGCGGTTTACGGGGAACCGTAACGTGGGTTCGAATCCCACCCTCTCCGCCATCATTTGATCTCGCATACGCGCCAACGGGGCAGACCGGCCACAAAGAAAGGCCAGCCGCTTGGCGGCGGCTGGCCAGGATCGGAGGCGCTCCGCTTGAGGGAGGGTCAGAACGCCACGCGGGCGCTCAGCACGAACTGACGGCCGCTGTGCGTCAGCACGTTGAGCCGGTTGGTCTCGTCCACGAATTGGTCGTTGAGCTCGTCGGTGAGGTTGATGCCCTCGAGGCTCAGCTTGATCTTGTCGGTGATGTCGTACGAGATCTGCGCGTCGATGTTGGTGGTCGAATTGGTGCCGTTATAGGCGTTGCCCTCGGTCCCGGGCACCGCGGTCAGATACTTCGAGCGATAGGCGATCGAGCCGCGGATCGAGAATTTCTCGGTCTCGTAATAGAGCGTCGCGTTGGCGGCGTGCTTGGACAGGCCGAGCAATGTTGCCTTCACCGTCTCCGGGCCGGTCGCCGAGAGGCGGTATTCGATGTCGGAATCGACATAGGTGTAGTTCGCCAGCACCCCGAAATTCTTGAGGAAGCCCGGCAGGAAGGTGAAGGGCTGCTGCACGTTGACTTCGAACCCGCGCAGCAGACCGCCCTCCGAATTGACCGGCTGGCTGACGATGAAGATGTCCGACGGGGTGGCGGTGGTGCCGGTGAGCAGCGAATCGGGCAGGCCGAGGCTCGAATAGGGGACGCTGGTGCTGAGCGTCTGGACGAAGCTGCCGATATCCTTCTGGAACACCGAGACCGCATAGATCGCGCCGCGCGTCGGATACCATTCGATCGACGCGTCGAGGTTAGTCGACTTGGTCGGATCGAGATTGGGGTTGCCCGAGCTGAAGCTGCGGTTGCCGCCCGAGACGTTGAGATTGCCGCCCGGCGTGAGCGAGCCGATGCCGGCGCGCGCGATCGTCTTGGCTGCGGCGAGGCGGACCAGCAGCGTGTCGGTCACGTCGAACACGAGATTGGCCGAGGGCAGCCAGTGGTCATAGCTGCGGTCGGCGGTGACGAAGTCCACCGTGCCGCCCTGGCTGGCATAGCCGGTCGAGAGCTGGTCGGTCTTGACGTGGCGCACGCCGACGTCGCCGCGCAGCGGGAAGCCGGCATCGGCGAGGTTGAACTCGGCCATGCCCCACACGCCCAGATCATCCTCGCGCACCGTGACGAACGAGCCGCGCGCGGTGGCGTTCTCGACCCCTCCGGTGGCGTAGGTCGGGTTGGTCGGCGCGTTGAGGAAGGCGAGGAAGGCGTCGAGGTTCGGGACCACCCAGCCGGTCGGCGTGCCCGAGGGCACATCGAGGCCGCGACCGAAGCCGGTGAACTGGGTGGTCAGCGGCGCGATCTGCGCGGCGGTCAGCGTGGTCACCACCGTCTCGCCCGACAGGCGGCGGCGCTCGGTCGAATCATATTCGAAGCGCCGCCAGTCGGCCCCGACCTTGAGCTTCAGCACCGGGCTCGCGGTCCATTCGAGGAAGCCCTTGGCGTTGGTGAAGCTGTTGTCGACCGTCTGCGGGCGAATGCGGACTTCCGACGTGCCGTTGATGAAGGCGAAGGTCGCGGGGTTGGTGATGTCGACCCCTGGCCGGATCGTCGGGAAGCGAGTCGAGAAATCGTAGAAGAAGCCGTTGGTGTTGGCCGCATCGAGCGTCACCGTGGTCTGCACGGGATTGCGGAACTCGGAGCGCGAATAGCCGACGATCCCCTCGAACCTCAGGCTGTCGCCGAGCTTCTGCTCGAGCGTGCCGGTGAGCTGGTAGAAATCGGTCTTGAGTTCGTCGTAGCGCGCCTGGACGCGCAGATCGACCGCGTCGAACGTGCCGCTGATGATGCTGTTGTTTTCGTCGACGGTGCCCGAGCGGATGATCGTCTGGGGCTTGCCCGCGCCGCCGCGGCTGAAGCCGATCGCCTGGAACTGCGCTTCCTTGCGCGTGCCGTCGAGACGCGAATAGAGGCCGTCGATCGAGATCAAGGTCGCGTCGCTCGGGCGATATTGCAGCGCGACCGCGGCGCCGAGGCGCTTCTGCTCGATGTCATAGCTGACCAGACCCGGGATGCGCGGATGGTAGAGCGCGGTCTCGGGATTGGTGTCGTTGATCTGCGCGATCGTCTTGCCGGCGATGGTGGAGGCGGCGTTGAATCCGCCGTTGAACCCGCCATAGGTCCAGCGCGTGATGTTCGCGCCCTCCTCGACCAGGCGGCGCTCCTCATAGGCGATCGAGACGAGCGCGCCGAACTTGCCGTCGGGACTGGTGGTGGTGAGCAGGCCCGAGAAGCGCGGCTTCGCCTTCTGCGCCAGGTCGTTGTAGCTGACCGAGGCGGAGAACACCGCGGTCGGCTCGCGATAGTCGAACGGGCGCGCGATCTGGAGATCGACGGTGCCGCCGAGCGAGCCTTCCTCGACATCGGCGGTCGCGGTCTTGCGGACGGTCAGGCTGTTGAACAGGTCCGACGAGAAGATGTTGAAGTCGAAGCCGCGTCCGCGGTTGACGCCGCCCGAATTGTCGGTGCCGCCGGTGGTGCCGATCGCCTCCATCCCGTTGATGCGCACGCGGCTATATTCGGGGCCGAGGCCGCGGATCGAGATGCTGCGGCCCTCGCCATTCACCCGACTGATCGCGACGCCGGGGATGCGCTGAAGCGATTCCGCGAGGTTGAGGTCGGGGAATTCGGCGATGTCCTCGGCCTTGATCGCGTCGACCGCGGCGGTCTCGCGCTTCTTGACGTTGAGCGCGCTGCTCAGGCTCTCGCGGAAGCCGGTGACGATCACTTCCTGGCTGGCGTCGGCGGGGCTCTCGGGGGCCGGCTCCACAGTCTGCGCCTGCGCGGCGGAAAGCGCGGCAGCGGCGCCCGACAGCGCGAGCACGGACTTCAGGATATGGGCACGGGACATTTCAGACTCCCCTCTCGACTGGCTCTGGACGGCTTCGTGGCGAGCCGACTGCGATGTTTTGCTAGGCCCGGGGGTGGTGGCGAGGCCAACGCCAATCGGACATGAATCGATGCATGAGATGCACTGATCGGCCGGGCAGGGTGCGTGATCGTCCGCGACATCAAGCTAGTTCGTGGCTCGATCATCCCGCTATTTGTCTTGGACGCCCTTCCGCACCCCGGTTACCGGTGCTCGAGCAAGGATCGCGCGCACCTGACGCGTGACCAGCAGGAGAGCGACGCGTGACCGACCAGCGCACCCGGCCGACAGATGCGCGCCCGACCCATATTCGGCATGCGATCATTGCGCTGATCTTCATCATCACCACCGTCAACTATGCTGATCGCGCAACCTTCTCGATCGCGGGGAGTGCCGCGGCGGCCGAGCTCGGGCTGAACCCGGTGCAGACGGGCTTCATCCTCTCCGCCTTCGCCTGGGCCTATGTGCTGGCGCAGGTGCCGGGCGGGTTGCTGCTCGACAAGTTCGGCACCAAGCGGGTCTATGCCGCGGCGATCGCCTTGTGGTCGGTATTCACAGCGCTGCAGGGCCTGGCCGGGCTGATCGCGTTCCTGCCCGCGATGGCGATGCTGTTCGCGCTGCGCTTCCTGGTCGGGCTGGCGGAGGCGCCGTCCTTCCCCGGCAATGCGCGGCTGGTGGCGTCGTGGTTTCCCTCGGCCGAGCGCGGCACCGCCTCGGCGATCTTCAACTCGGCGCAATATTTCTCGCTGGTCGCGTTCGCGCCGCTGATGGGGTGGCTGGCGCACAGCTTCGGCTGGCGCTCGATCTTCTGGGTGATGGGTGCGCTGGGACTGATCGCGACCGCGGCATTCCTGCGCTATATCCACAGCCCGGCGCGGCATCCCTCGATCAACCAGGCCGAGCTCGATCATATCGAGCAGGGCGGCGGGCTCGTCCACATGGAGGAGGGCGGCGCGGGCAGCGCGGCGGCGTTCGACTGGGGCAATGTCGGCAAGCTGATCGCCAACCGGATGATGCTGGGCATCTATCTGGGGCAGTACTGCATCAACGTGCTGACCTATTTCTTCGTCACCTGGTTCCCGATCTACCTGGTCAAGGAGCGCGGGCTGAACATCATGGAGGCGGGGTTCGCCGCGGCCGCGCCGGCTTTGTGCGGCTTTGTCGGCGGGCTCGCCGGCGGCTATGTCTCCGACTGGATCCTCAAGCGCACCGGATCGCTCGACCTGGCGCGCAAGGGGCCTCTGGCGGTGGGCATGCTGCTCGCCACCGCGATCATCGGCTGCGTGTGGGCCGAGCAGGAGTGGCTGGTAGTGGCGCTGATGTCGGTGGCGTTCTTCGGCAAGGGTGTCGCCTCGCTCGGCTGGGCGATCATGGCGGATGTGGCGCCGCGGCGGCTCGCGGGGCTGTCGGGCGGGGTGTTCAACATGTTCGGCAACATGGCGGGAATCGTCACGCCAATCGTGGTGGGCTTCATCGTCGCGGCGACGGGATCGTTCGACTGGGCGCTGGTCTATGTCGGCGGGCACTGCCTGCTGACGATCTTCGCCTTTCTGGTGATCGCCGGGCCGATCCGCCGGATGCAGATCGGCGAATGATCGCGCGCAGGGGAGTGTTGCTCGGCGGGGCGGCGGCGCTGCTTCCCGCTGCGGCGCGAGCAGCGCGTCCGCAACTTACCCTGGCAACCCCGATGGCGGCACCCGAATGGGCTTTGCTCCAGCGTCGGCTGCTCGCGCGCAATGCCGAGGCGTGCGAAGCGTTCTACGCCAAATATGTCGACAAGCGGGACTGGTTGCTGGTGTTCGAACGCTGGGGCGCGAATGACGGGCCGGACGACGCGGCGGAGGCGACCAATGATTGGGCGATCTTGCATGCCCTGGGCGCGCCCGACCGCATTCTCGACCTGACGCAGCGCTTCTGGGAAGGGCATCTCAAACAATATGCCGCGATGCGGACGGTGGAGGTGCCGATCGCGCGCGCCGGCATGTATCACCGCGACTTTCCGGTGCAGATGGATTGGCAGCACAATGCCGAGGGGCTGACGACCTTCAACGTCATGGGCCTTTCCGCGCCGCGCGACCCGGCGCTGATCGTGCGTACCCGGCGCTTCGCGGATTTCTATACCGGGCATGATCGCAGCGTGCGCAATTACGACCCCGCACACCGCATCATCCGCAGCATGATGAACGGCAGCCGCGGGCCGATGCTGCGTGATGCGACCTCGCTCGACTGGGCGGGCGACCCGTTCGCGGCGGGCGAGCGCTTCCATATGGAGCATGGCGAGAGCAGCTATCAGCAGACGCTCGACCATTATGCCGAGTACACCGATGTGGTCGGCGACAACCCGCTCAACCTGCAGGCGACGACGCTGGCACTCAACGCCTATGCGCTCGGCGGCGGCGAGCGCTACCGGCGTTGGGCGCTCGACTATCTCGACGCCTGGGTGAGCCGCGCCAACGCCAATGGTGGCATCGTGCCGAGCAAGGTCGGGCTCGACGGCAAGGTCGCGCGCGACTGGTGGGGCGGGGTCTATGGCTGGGGCTTCTCGCCCGTAGTGCCGCAGACCGGCAAGCGCGAGGACCGCAACCGCGTGCCGCGGTCGATCACGGCGTTCCTCAACGGCACGCTGCTGACGGGCGATAGCGCGTATGTCGAGGTGTGGCGGCGGCAGAATGCGCGGATCAACGACGCCGGGCGCCAGCGCGACGGCAAGTTCGAGACGCCGACCATGTATGGCGCCGAGGGTTGGTACGGGTGGAAGCCGGGGCCCTATCGCCTGAACGGGTTCGAGATCTGGTATGTGACGCAGCGCGCGGACGATCTCGAACTGGCGGGCGAGAATCCGTGGGTGTCGTTCCTGTTTGGCAAGAACGATGGCTATCCGGTCGAGGCGATGAACGCCGATCTCGCGCGGGTCGCCGAGCGCGAGAAGCGGATGCGCGAGGACACCACCACGCGCGACACGCGGCTCGCCGATTGGCCGCTCGACAAGACCCCGGCGAGCGTCAAGAGCCTGATCCAGCTGATGACCGGCGGGATGCACATCGCGCGGCCGCCCTGGTCCTCGACCTCGCCCAACCAGGGGGGCGTCGCGCTGCATTGCCGGCTGCGCTATTTCGATCCCGAGCGGCGGCGGGCGGGGGTGCCCGAGGACGTCGCGGCGTTGGTGCACGCGCTGGACGATACTTCGGCGGAGGTGACGTTGGTCAATCTCGGCAAGGTCGCGCGGATGGTGACGGTGCAGGGTGGCGCCTATGCCGAGCATCGGATCGAGCGGGTGACGCTGGACGGGCAGGAGGTGCCGGTCGGCGGGCGCGACTTCACGCTGCGGTTGGAGCCGGGCTGCGGGGCGCGGCTGAAGATCGCGATGCAGCGCTACGCCAATGCGCCGACGCTGGCGTTTCCTTGGGACCGGTAGGGGTGGAAAGCGGCCGTCCGAGACAACCAGCTAAAGGTGATACCGCCCGGGATCGTCCGGAGATTTCTTGATCTGGCGCCGCCAGAGCAAGACGGCGATAGCAAACATCGAGGCGGATATGATGCTGCCGACAACCCAACCTCGTTCGCGACCAATAACGATCAGTGCGATCACGGAGATGATAAAGGGGGCGAGCAAGCCCAAAGCATATTTGATTTTTCGACTATCCACCGCCCAAACATCGCATCAGGAGCGAGTGTCCGCAATGGTGACGACGGCGGCGTCAGCGATCGAGTAGCTTCGGAGCCGCTTCACCCACCCGGCTTGATATAGGGCGCGACTGACCAGAGCAGGCGTTCCTCTCGGCGCGGGTCTGACACCACGCGGGTGTCGGTGTCGAAGATCATCGCGCGGCGCGCGTCGAGATCGAACCTCGGCCAGCTTGGCACGCTAGCGCAATTGGGATCGCCGGTGCGCGCGAAGGCGATGAACGCGTCGGCCATGCGCCCGGCGAGGCGGCGCGCGGCGGGGGCGTCGCCGGTGCGTGCGCCTGGCACGGCGGTGTTGTCGAACACCAAAGGGATATCGAGCGTGTGGAAGGCGCCGAGCACACCGCCGGCCTCGGGCGCGGGGAAATCGAGCTGGTACATCCAGGTCGGCGCGCCGATCTTCGCACGCTCCTCGGCCTGGATCAGGTGGCCGGGCCAGGAGCGGCCTGCGGTGGTCGCGGCGAGCAATATCTGCCCGGGCGTCTTCTGCGGATAGATCTCGCGATAGCGCCGGACCACCCAGTCGGGGGCGACGTCCTTGGTGATCTGGCTGCCGATGCGGTCGGCGAGATTGTTCCAATCAGTGTCGCCGCGCTTGAGCCAGTCGGCGATCCAGAGGCCAGTCTCGTCATGCGTGTTGCCGACGATCAGCGGGATGTGCGCCGCCTCGCGCGGGGCATCGGGGACGAAGGGGTGGCGCGGGAGGACATGATGGTCGAGCGTCGAGACGAAGCTCACCTCGCCCTTGCGCTCGATCGGGTCGGTCATCGCCGTCGCCTCGACCAGGCGTTCGACGGGTAGCGCCTTGAGCTCGGCGACGGTCGTCGCGCCGGCCTGCTCCATCCAGGCGCGGGCGCGGAGCGTGGCGTTGCGCGGGCCGGCGGCCGTGACGTGCTGGCCGCTCATCGTTGCGGCACGATGGAATAGCGGACGCGCCTCGGGCATCGCCATCAGCGTCACCGCTTTGGCGCCGCCGCCCGACTGGCCGAAGATCATGACGCGATCCGGATCGCCGCCGAACGCCGCGATATTGTCGCGCACCCATTGCAGCGCGAGGACGATGTCGAGATTGCCGACATTGCCCGACTCCGCCGGGCCGCCGAGCTGGGCGAGATAGGCATAGCCGAGACCTGCGAGGCGGTGGTTGAGCGTGATGACCACCACGTCGCCGCGCCGGACGAGGCTGGCGCCGTCGTAGAGCGGGTCCGAGCCCGAGCCGTGGGCGTGTGCGCCGCCGTGGAAATAGACCATCACCGGGCGCCGCCCGCGGTCGAGCGCGGGGGTCCAGATGTTGAGGAACAGGCAGTCCTCGCTGGTGGGCTCGTCGGCGCGGGTCTGCGGCGCGGCGGGGCCGTAGCGGATGGCGTCGGCGATGCCGGACCAGTCCGCGGGCGGGAGTGCGCGCTCAAAGCGGCGCGGGCGGGTGTCAGCGCCGTAGCGGATGCCGCGGAAGACGAGCACGCCGCGCTCGCTCACGCCGCGCACTCGCCCATGGCGGGTCACCGCGACGGGATCGCCACGCTGCCCCCACGCGACGGCCGGTATCAGCAGCGGCGCGCCGAGCAGCGCGCGGCGGGCGATCATGCCGCGGCCATCTGGGCGCAGAGCAGGCGCATCGGCTCGAGCGCCGGATTGGCGTTGTCGCGGCGCCATGCCATGTGCAGTTCGACCGGCGCCTCGGGCTCGGTGCGCAGCGCGCGGAACTGGACGTCCATCAGGTGCAGCCCCGACGCCGATTGCGGCACGATCGCCGCGGCGAGCCCGGCATGGACGAGACCGAGCATCGAATGGATCTGCGTCACGTGCTGGACATAGCTCGGGGTCACCCCGGCATCGTCGAACAGGCGCACGAGCATGTCGTGGAAATAGCCCGCGCCCTGCCGCGCATACATGATCAGCGGCTCGCCATCGAAATCGCCGAGCGACAGCGCGGGCTCGCCCTGCCGCGGGTCGCCGGGCGGGAGGGCGACCAGCAGCGGCTCGCGCAGCACGCAGAGCGTGTCGAACTCGTGCCGGTCGACCGGCGGGCGGACGAAGCCGATGTCGATCAGGCCGGTGAGCAAGGCGTCGACCTGGTCGCCGCTCACCATCTCGCGCAGCTCGAGGTCGATATTGGGCAGGCTCGCGCGTGCCTGCGCGACGATCTGCGGGACGAGGCTGTAGCCCGACACCGCAGTGAAGCCGATCGCAACCTTGCCGGCATCGCCCTTGGCCACGCGGCGCGCGGACAGCGAGGCGCTTTCGGCGAGGCGGACGATGCGCCGCGCCTCGATCAGGAAGACATGGCCGGCGGGCGTCAGACTGACCTGGCGGCTGGTGCGCTCGAGCAGGGTGACGCCGAGGATGCGCTCGAGCAGCTGGATCTGCCGGCTGAGCGGCGACTGGGTCATGTTGAGGCGCTGCGCGGCGCGGCCGAAATGGAGTTCCTCGGCCGCGGCGACGAAGCAGCGGAGCTGGCTGAGCTCGAACATCGCGCCGGTGTAGCGCGGCGTGGCGAGCCCTGTCACGCCAGCGGTCACCGCCTCACGCCGCCCGGGCAACCGATCCCGCGGCGCGCTCGATCAGCGCGCGCAGCTCGTCATGCTCGGCGGGAGTGAGGTCGGTGAGCGGGGTGCGCACTGGCCCCGCGTCACGGCCGATCACGCGCATGCCTGCCTTGACGATCGACACGGCATAGCCGCGCCCGCGGTTGCGCAGGTCGAGATAGGGCATGACGAACTCGCGCAATTGCGCCTGCACCGTCGCCTGATCGCCGCTGCGCACCGCGCGGTAAAAGGCCAGCGCCCATTGCGGCATGAAGTTGAAGATCGCCGAGGAATAGGTGGTGACGCCCATCGTGAGGTACGGCGTGGCGAAGGTCTCGGCGGTGGGGAGACCCCCGATATAGGTGAGCCGGTCGCCCATGCGCACGAAGATGCGGGTCATCAGTTCGACATCGCCGACGCCGTCCTTGAAGCCGACGAGATTGGGATTGCGCTCGCACAGCCGCGCCAGCGTCTCGTCGTTCACCACGGCATTATCGCGATTGTAGACGATCACGCCTAGTCCCGTGGAACGGCACACCGCCTCGATATGCGCGGCAAGGCCGTCCTGACTCGATCCGACGAGATAGGGCGGAAGCAGCAGCAGGCCGTCGGCCCCCGCGGCCTCGGCGCCGCGGGCGATCTCGGTGGCGATCGCGGTGCCGTAGCCGCAGCCGGAGATGACGGGGAGCTTGCCCTTGCCCTCGGCGGCGGCGGCCGTGACGACCTGCACCAGCTCGGAGGGGGTGAGCGAGAAGAACTCGCCGGTGCCGCCCGCGGCGAACAGCCCGGCCAGGTCGTGCTCGAGCATCCAGGCGCAATGCGCGCGATAGGGGGCTTCGTCGAACCGGCCCTCGGCGTCGAAATGCGTGACGGGGAAGGACAGCAGGCCCTGGCCAAGACCGCGTGCCATGTCGGCCGGACTCATCGTCGTCACATGCATCTCCCAAGTCGCCGGTTCGCATCGATGCGCGAAACGCTTCGACGCCTAGCTATTGGGTCGGATCGCGGGCGTCCAAGCCAAAGCCGCCATCGATCGATGCGCGGCTTGGATCGATGCGGCGCGGCCTTCCGGCGCGAGATGTCGTGTGCTGCGGGAAAACTGCCGGCGATGCCGCTACGGCGAAAGTTGGTCGGGGCGACAGGATTCGAACCTGCGACCCCCACACCCCCAGTGTGATGCGCTACCAGGCTGCGCTACGCCCCGACCAGAGGCACGGCCCTCTAGGCGTCCGCGGCATGCGATGCAAGGGGGTAGGCGGCGGGCGTTGCCCAGATGCCACAGGCGCGGCAATGGTTGCGTGCCTGCAACGCCCATGGTAGCGCGCGCCGCTTGAACGGGGGACCTTCGACCCCCACCATTCAGGCCAGCCAAACCGGGCTCGGGGAACCATGATCATTTCACCAGCATATGCACAGGCCGCGGGCGGCGCGGCAGCCCAAGGCAGCTTCGCGGGATCGTTCCTGTCGATCGCGCCGCTCGTCCTCATCTTCATCGCCTTCTACTTCCTGATGATTCGTCCGCAGCAGACGCGGATGAAGCAGCTTCAGGCGACGATCGGCGCGATGAAGAAGGGCGACACCGTGGTCACCGCGGGCGGCTTGGTCGGCAAGGTGGTGTCGGTCGACGAGACCTATGCCAATGTCGAGATCGCGACCGGCGTGAAGGTCAAGGTGGTCAAGGCGACCATCGTCGAGGTCCAGCCGCTCGGCGGCGGCAAGCCCGCGAACGACTGAGCCGATGCTCGATTTCCCGAAGTGGAAGGTGTGGGCGGTCTGGCTGTCGATCGCGGCCTGCTTCCTGCTCGCGATCCCGAGCTTCGTGCCCGAGAACATGCGCGAACGCTGGCCGGGCTGGATCCCGCAGCCGGTGGTCAATCTCGGCCTCGACCTTGCGGGCGGCAGCTCGATCCTGCTTGAGGCGGACGTCGCCGATCTCGCGCGCACGCGACTCACCGCCAAGCGCGACGAGATCGAGACCGAGTTCCGCCGCCAGGATCCGCGCATCGACATCGGCGAGATCTCGCAGCGCGACGGCGTGATCAGCTTCATGGTCCGCGACGTGGCCCAGGTGGACGCGGCGCGCGAGCGGCTGCTCCAGCTCACCGGCAGCGGCGCGGGCATGACCGGGCAGCGCGAATGGACGATCGAGGTGCGCGATTCGACGCGCTTCATCGTCACCCAGACCAATGCCGGCCTCGACCAGGCCGTGAAGCAGGCGATGGCCGATGCGCGCGAAGTGGTCGACCGCCGCATCAACGCGCTCGGCACGCTCGAGCCGACGATCGTGCTCGAAGGCCGCAGTCGCATTCTCGTCGAGGTGCCTGGGCTCAAGGATCCCGAGGCGCTGAAGGCGCTGCTCGGCAAGACCGCGCGGCTCGAGTTCAAGCTGGTCGACATCACCGCCAATCCGGCGCAGATCGCCACGGGCAATGCGCCGATCGGCAGCGAGCTGCTGCCCTATCCCGATGCGCCGCCGGGCCTGTCCTATGTCGCCTATCCGACGCGCGAGGGGCAGCAGCCGATGATCGCGCTCAAGCGCCAGACGATCGTCAGCGGCGATCAATTGATCGACGCCAAGCAGGAGTTTGACGAGCAACAGCAGCCCGCAGTCGGCTTCACCTTCGATGGCCAGGGCGGACGCCGCTTTGCGCGGGTGACTCAGGAAAATGTCGGCAAGCCGTTCGCGATCATCGTCGACGGGAACGTCATCTCCGCGCCCAATATCCGCGACGCGATTTTGGGCGGCCGCGGGATCATCAACGGCGGCTTCACCGTCGAGAGCGCCAACGAGCTCGCCATCGCGCTGCGCTCGGGCAAGCTGCCCGTCGCCTTGAAGGTGGTCGAGGAGCGCACCGTCTCGGCCGAGCTCGGCCAGGATTCGATCGAGAAGGGCATCCTTGCCGGCGTCGTCGGCACGCTGGCGCTGATCTTCTTCATGCTGGTCACCTATGTGCGGTTCGGCGTCTACACGACTTTCGCGCTGCTGGTGAACGCGGTGATGATCTTCGGCATCATGGCGTTCTTCGGCGCGACGCTGACGTTGCCCGGCATCGCCGGTTTCGTGCTGACGATCGGCGCGGCGGTGGACGCCAACGTGCTGATCAACGAGCGCATCCGCGAGGAGCAGCGAATCCGCAACCGCGCTGCGGTTTCCGCGGTGGAGTTCGGCTATAAGGAAGCGAGCCGCGCGATCTTCGACGCGAACATCACCAACGTCATTTCGGCGGCGATCATGTTCGTGTTCGGCTCGGGCCCGATCCGCGGCTTCGCCGTGGTGCTCGCGATCGGCATCATCACCTCGGTCTTCACCGGCGTCACCTTCACCCGTCTGCTCGTCGCGGACTGGCTGAAGCGCAATCGCCCGAAGACGATCAACATTTAAGGGCCGCCGGCAAATGCGTCCGCTCAAGCTCGTTCCCGACAACACCAACATCCCGTTCCTCAAATGGCGGAATGTGGCAATGGCGCTGTCGCTGCTGCTGATCTTCGGCTCGATCGCGCTATGCGCGGTCAAGGGCTTCAACCTCGGCATCGACTTTGTCGGCGGCCAGCAGACTCGCGTCACCTTCACCCAGCATGTCGATATCCAGACGCTGCGTGAGCGGATCGAGGCGCTGGGTATCGGGGAAGCGACGATCCAGCAGGTCGGCGAGACGACCGAATATTCGATCCGCACGCCACTGCCCGAAGGCGGCGAGGGAGCGGCGAACGCCGCGGCGAGCCGCACCCGCGCTGCGGTGCTGAAGGACTATCCGGGCGCCCAGGTCGGCGCGACGCAGAGCGTGTCGGGCAAGGTGTCGGAGGAGCTGTTCCGCAACGGCGCGATCAGCCTCAGCCTCGCGATGATCGCGATCGCGCTGTACATCTGGTTCCGCTTCGAATGGCAGTTCGGCGTCGGCGCGCTGTTCGCGCTGTTCCACGATGTCGCGCTGACGCTCGGCTTCTTCGCGCTGACCCAGCTCGAGTTCGACCTCAACATCGTCGCGGCGGTGCTGACGATCATCGGCTATTCGCTCAACGACACGATCGTCGTCTATGACCGTATCCGCGAGAATATGCGCAAATACCGCAAGATGGAGATGGAGGAGCTGCTCAACCTCTCCATCAACGAGACGCTGTCGCGCACCGTCGTGACCTCGCTGTCGATCGGCATCGTGCTGGCGATCCTGCTGGTGCTCGGGCCGGACGTGATCTTCGGCTTCACCGCGGCGATGCTGCTCGGCATCGTGATCGGCACCTTCTCGTCGGTCTATGTCTCGGCGGCGATCCTGCTGTGGCTCAAGCTGCGGCCCGACAGCTTCCTGCCCAAGGAAGCGAGCGGCCCGAAGGGAGCCGAGGGCGCCGAGCGGGTCAGCTTCAAGGACATGCCCTGATGCGGATGGACCGGTCCCGTGTCGAGGGGCCGGTGGTGTCGGGGTTCTCCGGCGGTGGGTTCCGGGTCGACGACAATGTCTATCTGGGACTGCTGCTCACCCCGGCGCGCGCCGAGGGCTGGACCCCGCCGCCGCTCGAGGCGCTGACGCCCGACGCCCTCGCGCCGCTCGCGGCGATGGATCCGCAGCCCGAATTCCTGCTGCTCGGCACCGGGACAACCTTGCGCCGCCCGCCGCCCGCGCTGGAGGCAGCATTGCCCTTCGGCATCGAGGTGATGGACAGCCGCGCCGCGGCGCGTGCCTGGGGCGTGCTGCGCGCCGAGCTGCGCTGGATCGCGGCGGCACTCTACCCGCTGGACTGAGACCGTGCCGCGACCAGCTCTGACAGATGGTCGTAGAGCGCGGCGGTGTTCGCTTCCCAGGTGAAGCCGGCTGCGGTAGCGCGCACCGCCTCGCGCGGCGGGGGCGCAGCGAGTATCTCCTCGATCGCGCCGGCGAAGGCGGATGCATTGCGCTCGGCGATCCGGCCCGCGGCGGGCGAGGTGACGACCTCGGCCGCGCCGCCGGCAGCGGGGATCACGATCGGCGTGCCGCTCGCCAGCGCCTCGACCCAGGCATTGGCGAGGCCCTCGGAGGACGAAGCCAGCGCCATCACATCCGCGGCGGCGAGCAGCGGCGGCAGCTCGGTATGGGCGACCCCGCCGAGCAGTTTCACGCGATCGCCAATGCCCAGACGCGCGATCTGGGCCGCGAGCCTGGGGCGCTCGGGGCCTTCGCCGGCAATCTGCAGATAGACGCCGGGGAGGGCGGCCACGGCGTCGATGACGAGGTCGTGCCCTTTGCGCGGGATCAACGCGCCGACCGCGACGACGAGCGGTCCGCCGATCCCCAGGCTTGCTTTCTCTGCCGTCTGGTCGCGCGGCGCGAAGCGGGCGAGATCGACGCCGGTGTGATGGACGCGAATGCGTTCCGCCGGGATGCCCAGCGCAGTCATGTCCGCCTTCATCGCCTGCGACACGGCGAGCAGCCCGTCGGCTGTTTGCCCCGCCGTCGCGACTTGCCAGGCGGTGGCGGGGCTCCGGCCCCAATGGTGGATGTCGGCGCCGCGCGCCTTGATCGACACCGGCACGTCGAAATACCGCCCCAGCGCGACCGCGGCGGGCCCGTCGGGGAAGAAGAAGCTGGCATCGATCACGTCGAAGGCGAAATCGCGGCGGATGCGTGTCAGCAGTGGCAGCAGCGCGCGCGTTAGCATCGCCGGGTGGAAGCTCCCGTTCGTGCCGGGCAGGTTGAGGAAGCGGGGACGCCAGGTCTCGACGCCCTTCCACGCCTCATGGCTGGGCAGGGCGGCGAGCGGCGCGTAATGGCCGCGGCGGCTAAGCGGCCAGGGCGGCAGGCCGAGCGGCGCGACCAGCTTGAGCTCGACATCGGGATGTGCGGCAAGCCCAAGCGTCTGCCGCTCGACGAACACCCCGAAATTGGGGCGCGAGGCGTCGGGAAAGAGCGAGGAGAGAGTGAGCACGCGGAGCATCGCCCCACGTGCCTACACGCTCCGGGTTAAAGCCGCATTAGGTCAGCGGCAGCGCAGTTCGCCGGGGCGATCCGCGGTGCTGCCGATCGCGGCGCCGCCCGCGGCACCCAGGATCGTGCCCAGCGTCTTCGATCCGCCGGGCGCCAGGATATTGCCCAGCAGGCCGCCGGCGACACCGCCGATGATCAGCCCGGCCGAGCCGTCGCTGCGCCGGCAATAGTAGCGGCCGTCGCGCCCGCGATAGACGCGATCATTGTGGCTGAGGCGCCGCTCCTCGTAGCGGCCTTCGCGATAATAGCGCGGCGCGTCCCAATAATCCTCGTCGCTGGCATAGCCAGGCCGATCATAGCCATCATCATAGTCCGTGCACGCGCCGGTCAGCGTCATCGCCGCCGCGCTTGCTGCGATCATCAACTTTTTCATCGGGCATCTCCCTGCTGCGATGCCCCGCTCGTTGCTCAAACGAAACGGGGCGCGGAAGTTTCCCTCCGCGCCCCCTAAACATCGGTTCCGCTTCGATCAGCGGCAGCGGCGACGGTCGCCGCTACGCTCGATCTCGCGACCCGCGACCGCGCCAGCGGCGGCGCCGAGCAGCGTGCCGACCGTACGGTCGCCGCGCGTGTCGATCGTGCGGCCGACCAGCGCGCCGGCGACGCCGCCGACCACCAGGCCGGTGGTGCCGTCCGACTTGCGGCAATAGCGGCGGCCGTCGCGGCCGCGCCACTCGCGATACGCATAACGCTTCTTCTGCACCCCGGCCTCGGCCTTCGAGGCCGGAAGCACGACGGCGGCGGGAACCGCCAGCGAAGCGGCGCCAAGCGCCAGCATCAGGTTACGCATTGTGAATACTCCATCTCTACCTGAAACCCTGTGCCCCCCAACGCGCCGGTCATCGCACCGGTTTCATGAACGTAACATTTCGTGCAGTTCATCCGGCATGCAGGAAGCAGAATCGGTCATCGAAACCCTTGGGCTCGCCCCGCACCCCGAGGGCGGGTGGTATCGCGAGACCTGGCGCGCGGGAGCAGGGGAGGGGGCACGTTCACCCGGCACGGCGATCCTCTATCTGCTCGAATCGGGGTGTCGCTCGCACTGGCACCGGGTCGACGCCGATGAATTGTGGCTGTGGCATGCGGGCGCGCCGCTCGACCTGCTGATCGCGGACGAACGGGAAGCGAATCCGGTACTTATCCCCCTTGGCGGCGATGTGGCGCGCGGCTACAGGCCCCAGGCATTGGTCCCCGCGACTCGCTGGCAAGCCGCCGAAGCGCGGCGCGGCTGGGCGCTGGTGAGCTGTGTGGTCGTCCCCGGCTTCGACTTTGCCGGGTTCGAGCTCGCCCCGCCGGACTGGGCGCCGGTCACCCCGAAGAGCCGCTGATCCCTCCCCGTTATCCACGTTATCAACAGGCGGTATCGGGTCGATTGCGGGTTTGCGCGACTCGGAAACGATGACAGCATCAGCCTTGTAAGCGGACGAAGACGCAGCGAGAAATCAAAGCGAAATCAGAAGTTTGCAACGGATCGACACGCGCAGGTGCCTTCGGGAGACCACGCATGACGATACGGGGACACCACCCCGGGAAACGGCCTGTCCCGCTCGCGAGAGCGGGTGGGATGGAAACGAAACGGATCCGGTGTCCAAAACGTCTCTCCGATGCTTTGGCATTGGAAAGGCGGGCCGCCAGGGCGGGAAATGCTCCCCCGGAGCATGGACAAGCCAGACGACCAAACGCGAAGTCGATGCCTTCGGGCAAAGATGGAGCGGGTTATCAGGGCAGGCAGGTGCTTCGGCACAGGTCAGGCCGGGTGACCAAACGTCCGGAAAGTAGCTGCTCCTCGGAGCGAAATGGACCGGACGAGGCCATCGAGACACGGCGATCCTTCGGGATCGGCAACTCTGGATGACCAACCGCGAAGCCGATGCCTTCGGGCAAAGGTGGAGCAAAGGACATCGAGGTGGGAAGCTGATCCTTCGGGATCGCGCCCGCCCCGGTGACCGGCCGAGGGAAGGCATTCGCTGACCACCGGCCAAGCCGCTCTGGTCCGCAACCCTTGCCGGCGCGGACCGGGCAATGCCGCCGACGTGAAGGCGCGCGCAGCCCCTTGGGCGAGCGCGAAGTCCGAAAGTCAGGCGACACGGGGGGCTGGCGGAAACGCCGGCCCCCTTTTCCATGGGCAACCGTTCGATTGCCACGGCGCGGATCGCGGCTAGTATCGCCAACGATGCCGAATGACGCAGCCTATAGTTTGAGCCTCGTGAAGCGGGCGATCCTGGGAATCGCCTCGTTCCAGGGCCGCGCGCGGCGCAGCGAGTTCCTCTATTACTGGATCGCGATGTTGCTCGCGGGCGTCTTTATCCAGGCGCTGGTGTTCCTGCTGACGTCGCTCGCCCAACTCGCAGGCGCAGAAGAGACTGCCGGGCTCGTGGGGACCCTCATCATCGAATTGTCTCGCCTGCTGTTGTTCTTGCCCCTGTTCGCGCTGTTCGCGCGCCGGCTGCATGACCAGGACCTAAGCGCCTGGGGGCTGCTGATCCTGCTGCCCGTCGTGCTGCTGAACCTTTACGACATCGCCTATTACCTGCTGACGGATACGATGCCGCCGGACGGGCCGGGGTGGCTGATCGCGGTCCTGTTGGTGTCGGCGATCGCATTCTTCGGGTTCGCCGCGGTGCCCGGCACCAAGGGCACCAACAGCTACGGACCCGACCCGCGTGAGGACGATCTGCGCGCGGCACAGCTCGAACCCGGCAGCACGGCTTGACGTCAGGCGGCTTCAGCAGCCGCCCACCGCCTTCTTGACCTTGGCGAAGAAGCCGGTCGAGGCCGGACATTCCTCGCCGGTTTCGAGCGTGCGGAACTCGTCGAGCAGCTCGCGCTGCCGTGCCGAGAGCTTGGTCGGGATCTCGACCTCGAGCTTGACCACCAGGTCGCCGCGGCCGCGGCCCTGCAGCACGGGCATGCCCGCGCCGCGCTGGCGCACCTCGCGGCCCGACTGGGTACCCGGATTGATGCGGATGTTGTGCAGCTCGCCGTCGGGGCCGGGGATCTCGATCTCGCCGCCCAGCGCAGCCGTCGTGAAGCTGATCGGCGCGCGTGCATAGAGCGTCGTGCCCTCGCGCTCGAAGAGCGCGTGCTTGGCGACGTGGAGGAAGATGTAGAGGTCGCCCGGTGGCGCGCCGCGTGCGCCGGCCTCGCCCTGGCCGGAGAGGCGGATGCGCGTACCCTCGTCGACGCCCGGCGGCACGTTCACCGCGAGCGTCACGGTCTTGTCGGTGCGGCCCTCGCCGCGGCAGTTGCGGCACGGATCGGTGATCGTCTGCCCCGCGCCATGACATGACGGGCAGGTGCGCTCGACCATGAAGAAGCCCTGCTGCGCGCGCACCTTGCCATGGCCGCGGCAGGTGCCGCAGGTTTTGGCCATGGTGCCGGGCGAGGCACCGGTGCCGCCGCACGGCTCGCAGATGCCCGAGACGTCGATCGTAACGTCGGTCTGCTTGCCGTGGAACGCCTCTTCGAGCGTGATCTCCATGTCGTAGCGCAGGTCAGCGCCACGCTGCTGGCGCGGGCCGCCGCCGCGGCCGCCGCCCATGAACTCGCCGAACATCGATTCGAAGATGTCGGAAAAGGCGTCGAAGCCCGGCCCCTGACCCCCGCCCATGCCCGCGGGTCCGGCGTGGCCGAACCGGTCGTAGGCGGCGCGCTTCTGCGGGTCCTTCAGGCAGTCATAGGCCTCGTTGATCGCCTTGAACTTGGCCTCGTGATCCTTGCACCCGCCATTCTTGTCGGGGTGGAATTTGAGCGCCAGCTTGCGGAAAGCGGCCTTGATCGTGGCGTCGTCCGCGGTGCGCTCGATCTCGAGCAATTCGTAATAATCAGTCTGGGTGGTCATTCACTCGGCCCCCGCCCGTACCCCCGCCATTCCCGAAATTCGAAAATGGCAGGGGTGAGCATAGCTTACGCCTTGTTGTCGTCCACCTCGGAGAATTCGGCATCGACGACGTCGTCGCCATCCGCCTTCTCCGCCGCACCAGCATCAGCGGCCGGCGAGGCCTCCGCCTGCTGCTGCTTCTCGTAGATTGCCTGGCCGAGCTTCATCGCGACCTGCGCGAGCGCCTGGCTCTTCTCGTTCATCGCATCCGAATCGCCGCTCTCGACCGCCGCCTTGGCCTCATCGATCGCCGCCTGGATCTCGCCCTTGAGCGCGTCGTCGACCTTGTCGCCATTCTCCGCGAGCTGGCGCTCGGTGGTGTGGATCAGGCTCTCGGCGTTGTTCTTCGCCTCGGCCGAAGCACGGCGCTTCTTGTCCTCCTCGGCGAAGGTCTCGGCGTCGCGCACCATTTGGTCGATGTCGGCGTCGCTGAGGCCGCCCGAGGCCTGGATGCGGATCTGCTGCTCCTTGCCGGTGCCCTTGTCCTTGGCCGAGACGTTGACGATGCCGTTGGCGTCGATGTCGAACGTCACCTCGATCTGCGGCACGCCGCGCGGGGCGGGCGGGATGCCGACCAGGTCGAACTGGCCGAGCAGCTTGTTGTCGGCCGCCATCTCGCGCTCACCCTGGAAGACGCGGATCGTCACCGCCTGCTGATTGTCGTCAGCGGTGGAATAGACCTGCGACTTCTTGGTCGGGATCGTGGTGTTGCGGTCGATCATGCGGGTGAACACGCCGCCCAGCGTCTCGATGCCGAGGGAGAGCGGGGTCACGTCGAGCAGCAGCACGTCCTTGACGTCGCCCTGCAGCACGCCGGCCTGGATCGCCGCGCCGATCGCCACCACCTCGTCGGGGTTGACGCCGGTGTGTGGCTCCTTGCCGAAGAAGTCCTTCACGACCTGGCGCACCTTGGGCATGCGCGTCATGCCGCCGACGAGCACGACCTCGTCGATCGCGTTGGTCTTGACGCCGGCATCGGCCATCGCCTTGCGGCACGGCTCGAGCGTGCGGGCGATCAGGTCGTCGACCAGCCGCTCCAGATCGGCGCGGGTGATCGTCTTGACGAGATGCTTGGGGCCGTTCTGGTCGGCGGTGATGAAGGGCAGGTTGACCTCGGTCGTCGCCGCCGAGCTGAGCTCGATCTTCGCCTTCTCGGCGGCTTCCTTGAGCCGCTGCAGCGCGAGCTTGTCCTTGGTGAGGTCGATGCCTTCGGCCTTCTTGAAGTCGTCGGCCAGGAACTGGACGACCTTCGAGTCGAAGTCCTCGCCGCCGAGGAAGGTGTCGCCGTTGGTCGCCTTCACCTCGAACACGCCGTCGCCGATCTCGAGGATCGAGATGTCGAAGGTGCCGCCGCCAAGGTCATAGACCGCGATCGTCTTGCCGTCGGTCTTTTCGAGGCCATAGGCCAGCGCCGCCGCGGTCGGCTCGTTGATGATGCGCAGCACTTCGAGGCCCGCGATCTTGCCGGCGTCCTTGGTCGCCTGGCGCTGGGCGTCGTTGAAATAGGCAGGGACGGTAATCACCGCCTGGGTGACCGTCTCGCCGAGATACGACTCCGCGGTCTCCTTCATCTTCTGCAGGATGAAGGCGCTGATCTGGCTCGGCGAATAATCCTCGCCGCCGGCCTTGACCCATGCGTCGCCATTGGCGCCCTTCACGATCGTGTAGGGGACCAGCTCGGTGTCCTTCTTGGTGATGGGATCGTCGAAGCGGCGGCCGATCAGTCGCTTGACCGCGAAGACGGTGTTGTCGGGGTTCGTGACCGCCTGGCGCTTGGCCGGCTGGCCGATCAGTCGCTCGCCATCCTTGGCGAAGGCGACGATGGAGGGCGTGGTGCGTGCGCCTTCCGCATTCTCGATCACCTTGGGCTTGCCGCCCTCCATCACTGCCACGCAGCTGTTGGTCGTGCCGAGATCGATTCCGATAACCTTACCCATGAGTCCTCTATTGGCCCCCGTGCGCTATTCAAAAAGTTTCAACGACTTACCGAATCCCTGAAACGGCAATCCGGCTGTTACATGCCGGGATATAGGTGGGCCGCGCCTTGCCGCAAGATAATGCGGCGAATAGGAAATCCGCCGGGTTTCCCGAATCGGGAGGAGAAGGCGTGATGCGGGCGGTTTTCGGCGTGATTCTGGCGGGTGCGGCGCTGGCGGCCACAACCTTGGCTGGATGCCAGCAGGCGGAACTGGGTGTGGAGGACGCCTGGGTGCGCCTGCCCGCGGTGCAGGGGCGGCCCGGCGCGGCCTATTTCACGGTCAAGGGCGGGGCGCAGGCGACCAGCCTGGTCGCCGTATCGAGCCCGGCGGCGATCCGCACCGAGATCCACGAGATGAAGCATGACGGCAAGATGATGACGATGGCGCCGATCAAGGACGTGCCGGTCGCCGCGGGCGGGCGTGTCGAATTCAAGCCGGGCGGCAAGCATGTCATGCTCTTCGATCTTTCTCCCGAAGTTCGCGCGGGCGGGACAATGCCGCTGCGCCTCGCCTTCGCCGACGGCAAGACGGTCGAGGTGAACGCGGAGGTCCGCGCGGCGGGCGACGCGCACGACTCGCACTGAGGATCAGCGGCTGGCGGCGGCTGCCGCGCCGGTGCCGGTGAAGCGCGGCGTGAAATCGCGCGCCGTCCCGACGAAGATGCCGGCTTTCACTGCGGGATCGGCCGCGACGATCGCATCCGCGGCCGCCTGGTCCGCAGCGTGGACCAGGATCAGCCCCCCGTCGGGCCCCATCGGGCCGGCATATACGATGTCCCCGCGCTCGTGCAGCGCCTTCACATAATAGAAATGGTCGCGCAGCCCCTGGTCCTTCATCGGCACGCCCGGTTTCCACGCCGGCCCCGCGCGATAGACGATCGCGAACATGGGACGGGCCGCCTGCTGTTGTGCCGCCGGTTCCTGCCCCGCCTGCGCCGCCACACCGGTGCCGGTCATCGCCACCAGGACGATCGCGGCGATTCCGGCCAATCTCGTCAGCTTGTGCATCCTGCCCTCCGTTTGACGCAGCCAGACTGAAGACCGCGCTGGGTGCGTTCAAGTCGCAACCGGCGAGTTGCGGCTGGTCGCACCGATACTGCCCAAGGGGACTAGCCCAAATGGGTAGGGCTAGGAAAACCAATCATTTACCAAGGCCTGACAAAATAAATGCATGAAAACGCTCGCGATCATGGTCATCGCGTTGCTTGCGATGGACCTCGCCCTGTTCAGGGGCGCCTACACCGTCGAGGCCTGGGGGCTGGCACGGTCGGAGATGAAGGCGGTTCGCGATTTCGCGGACGAGCACACCCGGCTGATGCCGCGCGATTGAAGCACGTCAGTCGCGCGTGACCTGCGCCGCATGGCGCCCTATGTGCGGTCGGACCGATGACCGCGCATGCCACCCGCCCGCTCACGCCCGGAGAAATCGCGCTGGCCCGCAGCGTGTTCGGCGATTCGATCGACTATTCGCGCGCCGCGATCGCCAACCGCAAATGGATCTTTTTCCAGCCGCGCCAGGTCGCGATGGCGCCGCTCGGGTGCATCCATTTCCATCCCAAGGGCTGCAATTACCGCGACGATTTCGCCGAGGCGTCGCTCGACCTGCAGGGGCTCTTCATCCACGAGATGGTGCATGTCTGGCAGCACCAGAAGGGCATCTTCCTGCCGCTGCGCCGCCATCCGTTCTGCCGCTACGGTTACAGCCTGAAGCCGGGCTGGCGGTTGCAGCGCTATGGCATCGAGCAGCAGGCGGAGATCGTCCGCCACGTCTTCATGCTGCGCCAGGGCGCACTGCTCCCCGGCGCGCCGCCGCTCGAACAATATCGCGGAATCCTGCCCTTCTCCGGGATCGAGGTCACCCATGTCTGAACACCGTCTGCTGCGCGCGATCATCCTCCTGCCGTTGCTGGCGGCGCCGGCCGCTGCGCAGACCGATCCCTTTGCCCCGGGCCGCGAGGTGGTCGCCGACATCAACCGCATCGTCACCCCCAACGGTGTGCAGGAGACGTTCGAGGTGACGCTCGGCGGCGCGCGGCAGGTGGTCAATGTGCGCGGCGTCGATCGCGGCAATCCGATCCTGCTGTTCATCCACGGCGGGCCGGGCGCGGTCGAGATGCCGATCGCGTGGAGCTTCCAACGGCCGTGGGAGGATTATTTCACGGTCGTGCAATGGGACCAGCGCGGGGCGGGGCGATCCTATCTGCTCGAGGATCCGGCAAAGCTCGCGCCGACGTTGACCTTCGAGCGCTATCGCGACGATGCGATCGAGCTGATCGAGCAGCTCTGCAAGCGCTATGGCAAGCGCAAGGTCGTGGTGCTCGGCCATAGCTGGGGTAGCACCGTCGGCCTCGCAGTGGCGGCGAAACGGCCGGAACTGCTCCATGCCTATGTCGGGATGGGGCAAGCGATCGACTGGCGCGACAACGAGCGCGCCGGCATGGCCTGGACGATCGCCCAGGCGAGGCAGCGCGGCGACGTTGAGGCGGTCAAGGCGATCGAGGCGCTCAAGCCCTATCCCGACGGTGGCAGCTTCACGATCGACCAGGCGGATGGCTGGCGCAAATATGCAATCCGCTACGGCTCGCTGGCGGCCTATCGCCAGAACGCCAATTTCTACCTCCGCGCGCCGCGGCTCTCGCCCGAATATACGCCGGCCGACGTCAAGGCGTGGGGCGATGGCAGCCTGTTCACCATCAAGACGCTATGGCCGCGGCTCGCCGATGTGAGCTTCAAGGACGTCCGCCGGATCGATACGCCGGTGATCTTCCTCCTCGGCCGGCACGACCAGACCACGCCCTCGCAGCTCGCCGACGCGTGGCTCAAGCGGGTGTCTGCCCCGCGCAAGCAGGTCGTGTGGTTCGAGCATTCCTCGCACCTGCCGATGGTCGAGGAGCCGGGACGGACCTTCGCGGCGCTGCTTCGGCATGTGCTGCCGCTGGCGGACGAGCGCGCGAGAAAGTGATGGCGGGCTGAGGGCTTGCTGCTAGTTTCCCCCGAAACGAAAAAGGGGAGCCTTCCATGCGCCGTATCGCTGCCATCACCGCCCTGTTGCTTGCCGCCACCCCGCTCGCCGCGCAGACCGCGGTACCGGCGCCGAAGGTCAAGTTCATCCACGCCGGCGCGCTGCTGGCCAAGCCGGGCGAGGCGCCGCGCGGGGCGAGCACGATCGTGGTGCGCGACGGCAAGGTGGTGGAGGTGCGCGACGGCTTCGCGGCGCCGGAGGCGGGCGCCGAGCTGATCGACCTCAAGGACCGATTCGTGCTGCCGGGGCTGGTCGACATGCACGTCCATCTCTGGGGAATCGGCGGCGATCCGCTGCGCGACCGGCTGACCGCGCTCAACCGCGACGATGCCGACGACATGATGTACGCGGTCGCCAATGCCCGGGTGACGCTCGATGCGGGCTTCACCACGGTGCGCGACCTCGGCGGCAATGCGCGGGGGATGCGCGCGCTGCGCGAGGGCGTCGAGCGTGGGGCGATCGCGGGGCCCACGATCGTCAATGCGGGCAACTCGATTTCGGTCTCGGGCGGACATGCGGACGGTACCAACGGCGTCGCCGAGGTGTTCGCCGATGCGCTGCACCAGCACCAGATCAACACTTGCGACGGTCCCGACGATTGCCGCCGTGCGGTGCGCCAGCAGGTCGCGTTGGGCGCGCAGGTGATCAAGTATATGTCGACCGGCGGCGTGCTCTCCAACGTCTCGGGCGGGCTCGGCCGGGCGATGACCGACGAGGAGATGAAGGCGATCGTCGACACCGCGCACGGGCTCGGCCGCAAGGTCGCGACGCACAGCCACGCCGCGGCCGGGACCAAGGCGGCGATCGCGGCGGGGGTCGACACGATCGACCACGGCACCTTCCTCGACGACGAGGCGATTCGGATGATGAAGGCCAATGGCACCTGGCTCGTGCCCACGATGATGGCACCCGCCGCCGCGCTCGAATTCGCGCGGGCGGGGCTGCTGCCGCCCGCGACGATTCCCAAGGCCGAGGAAGCAGCGGCGGCCGCCTTCACCAGCCACTCCAAGGCCTTCGCCGCGGGCGTCAAGGTCGCGTACGGCACCGACACGGGCGTGTCGAAGCATGGCGACAACGCGAAGGAGTTCGCGCTGATGGTCAAGGCCGGGATGACCCCGGCGCAGGCGCTCAAGGCGGCGACGGTCAACGCGGCGGAAGCGCTGGGCCGCGCGTCGATCGGCACGATCGAGCCGGGCAAGGACGCCGACATCATCGCCGTTGCCGGCAGCCCGCTCGAGGATGTGACGCGGATGGAGAAGGTCGACTTCGTGATGCGCCATGGCGTGGTCCACAAGGCGGGCGGGAAGCGGCAAGGCTTCTCCGCCGACTGATGCGCACGCGCGAGGAGCTGGCGACGGACCTGCGCGCCCTTGGCCTGAGGGCGGGTGACCTGGTGATGGTGCATGCCGCGCTCCGACGTGTCGGCGCGGTGCTGGGGCGGGGCGACACGGTAATCGGCGCGTTGCGCGACGCGGTGGGGGCCGAGGGCACGATCGCCGCCTATGCCGACTGGGAAGCCGATTACGAGGAACTGCTCGACGAGCATGGCCGCGTGCCGATGTGGTGGAAGCCGCATGTCCCGCCGTTCGAGCGCGAATGGTCGCGCGCGGTGCGCCACAACGGCCTCTTCCCCGAGCTGCTGCGCACCACGCGCGGTGCGGTGGCGAGCGCCAATCCGGGCGCGCGGATGGTGGCGATCGGTGCGCGGGCGGAGTGGCTGACCGCGGATCATATGCTCGATTATGGTTATGGACCGGGCTCGCCGCTCGCCAAGCTCGCGCAGGTGAAGGGCAAGGTGCTGATGCTCGGCGCGCCGCTCGATACGATGACCCTGATCCACCATGCCGAGCATCTCGCGGACATCCCCAAGCGCGTGATCCGCAAGGAAGTGCCGTTCGCCAGCGAGGCCGGGACCGAGTGGCGGACGATCGAGGAGTTCGACACCGCCGACCCGCCCGAGGGTTTCGCCGACGATTATTTCGGGTCGGTGGTCGAGGATTTTCTTGCGACCGGATCGGGCGCATGCGGGAAGGTCGGGGACGCCGACTGCGTCCTGGTGGACGCGGCGCCGATGCTGGCCTTCGCGGTCGAATGGATCGAGCGCAACGCGCCTAGAGCGTGACCAGCCGGTCCTCGCCGAGACCGGCGAGCAGCGAGACGAGGCCGCCCGGCTCGATCCCCGTGGGCAGGGCGTCGAAGGCAACGCCCGCAACGGCGAGGCCGGTCTGGCAGGCGATCAGCGCGACGCCGATTGCCAGCGCCTCGTCGAGAAGCTGCGCGCGGCTAGCGAGGCCTGCCGCGGTACGAATCGCATCGTCCGGGTCCGCGCCGGGCACGAGCAGGCTGACGGCCGCCTCGTGGCAATAGAGGCGCGCCGAACCCCCGAGCGCCGCATGCGCGCAGGCGAGCGACAGCGCGGCGCGGAAGCGCTCGAGATCGGCGGTCGTCGCGATGATCGTCAGGCCCCGCATGCCGGACATCCGGGATCCTTGGGCAAGGTCAGCGTGCGGAAGCGCAGCGCGAGCGTGTCGGCGAGCAGCAGCTTGCCCGCGCTGTCCTCACCGAACGGCACGATCGCGCGGATCACCTCGAGCGCCGCAAGGCTGCCCATCACGCCGGTGAGCGCGCCGAGCACGCCCTGCTCGGCGCAGTTGACGCCCGGCGTCTCGGGATCGACGCCAGTGAAGCAGCGATAGCACGGCTTGTCCGCCTCCCAGCCGCGGAACACGCCAAGCTGGCCCTCGAACTCGCCGACTGCGGCGCTGACCAGCGGCACGCGATGGCGCAGCGCAGCGTCGGCGACGAGCAGGCGAGTCTCGAAATTGTCGGTGCCGTCGAGCACGACGTCATAGTCCGCTACCATATCCACGTTGCGCGGCTGGATACGGTCCCGCACGGCATAGACCTCGATATGCGGGTTGATCGCATGCGCCCGCGCCTTGGCGGCGTCGATCTTGAGTTTGCCGATGTCGCCATCCGAAAACAGTGTCTGGCGCTGGAGGTTCGACAGATCGACGCGGTCCTCATCAATGATCCAGATCGCGCCCACCCCGGCGGCCGCCAGATACTGGATCGCCGGCGATCCGATCCCGCCGGCACCGATGATAAGCACCCGCGCGGCCTTGAGCCGCATCTGCCCCGCGCCGCCGATCTCCTTGAGCACGATATGGCGCGCATAGCGTTCGAGCTCCTGGTCGGAGAGGCTCATTTCTTCCAGACGAAGGTCACGGTCGCGCGATACCATTGCTCCGCGCCGCTTCCCCGGGCGGTCAGGTTGTTGCGTGCGAAGCTGGTGACCAGCCCGGCGGCATATTGCTCGACCACGTTGCAGCCGATCGAGCGGGGGATCGACGCGCGCACGCCGTCTTCGGGGTGGACCAGCACCGCGACCTCGACGCGCATCGCCGGGCGCCCGTCGACCAGCCGCCGCTCCCGGCATCTGCGCGCACGCACCTGGCCCTGGACATAGGTGTGCATCGCCGCGGTCATCTGCGGCGGCTGGCGATAGGGCAGGTCGGGCAGCGTCGCCCAGTCGATCCCGCCGCCCTGCTCCGTCGTGGAGGGGGTCGGCGTCGGCGTCTGCGCGGATGCGGCAGGCGGCGTCTGCTGCCCCCCGGCGGCGAGCGCGAGGATCAAGGCAAGCAGCTCGCCCATCACCGCCCCGTCGATCCGAAGCCGCCGGCGCCGCGCAGCGTGTCGTCGAGCGCCACGACTTCCTCGAACACCGCGCGCTGGACCGGCGCGGCGACGAGCTGCGCGATCCGCTCGCCGCGGGCGATCGGGAAGGGCTCGCTGCCAAGATTGGCGAGGATCACCTTGACCTCGCCGCGATAGTCGCTGTCGATCGTGCCGGGCGTGTTGAGGCAGGTGACGCCGTGCTTGAGCGCGAGCCCCGAGCGCGGGCGCACCTGCACCTCATAGCCATCGGGGATCGCGATCGCGAAGCCGGTGGCGACGGCGTGACGTGCGCCGGCCGCGAGGATCAGATCCTCCGCCGCGACGACGTCCATCCCCGCGGCGCCCGCGGTCGCATAGGCCGGCAGCGGCAGCCCCGCGCCATGCGGCAGCCGCGCGAGGCGGATGGTGATCGGCGCGCTCATGGCGCGCTCCGGGGAAGCGCCGAGGCGAGGCGGCGGGTGGCTTCCATCACCTGCGGATCGTCGAGAATGTGGCTGCCTTGCTCGGGCAGGATGCGGAAATCGGTGGCGATGCCGCGCAGGCTCAGCGCCTCGGCATAGGAACGCGCGAAGCGCGCGGGCACCATCTTGTCGTCAGCGCCGCTGATCAGCGCGGCGCGCACGCTTGGCGCAATGCCGCCGGCGGTCTGCAACGGATCGAGGCTGTCGATCTTGGCGCGCCACGGATCGGCCGGCTTCTCGCGCCCCGCCATGTAGCGGCGCCACTCGGGCAGCGCGCAGGGGCAGGAGACGAGCACCATGCCGTCGATCAGATCGGACCGGAGACCAGCGAGGTTGGCGACGATCGCCGCGCCGCCGCCTTCGCCGATCGCGACGACGCGGGCGCGGCGGTAACGGTTGCGCAGCACGGCGATGGTGTCGGCGACCAGCGTAATACGATCCGAAGTATAGTCGTCCCCGGCGCCGGCGCCGCGCGTGCCGGGCGACTGGTTGCCCGCGCCGTCGGCATAGCCGGGTCGCAGCAGCCGCACGACCGCGCTTCCCGGTTCCGCCATCGCGAGCGACTTGGCGAAGGTGCTGATGTCGATCTCGGTGCCCGCCGCGCCGTCGCCATGGACCACGACGAACAGCGTTTCCACGCCGCGCGCGGGCGTTCCGACGGTCTCGGTGAACAGCGGCGGCGCGGCCGGGCTCGGGGCCGGCTTGTCGCCGGTCGACTTGCAGGCAGCAAGCAGCAGCAGCGGGAGGAGGAACAGGCTAGAGCGCATCGGCGATCCGATCCGCGAGGCGGCGGGCGACATCCTGCTTGGACAGGCGCTCCCAGCTTTCCGCGCGGCCGCCGGTGACGAGATGGATGGTATTGCTGTCACCGCCCATCACATCGCCGGAAACGTCGTTGGCGACAATCCAGTCCGCGCCCTTGCGAGTCCGTTTCGCGGTGGCGTGTTCGACGACCCGTTCGGTTTCGGCGGCGAAACCAACCACGAGCTGCGGGCGGCGCGGCGAATGGCCGAGCGTGGCGAGGATGTCCGGATTTTCGGTCAGCGCGAGCGCAGGCGCGGTCTCGCCCTTCTTGATCTTCTGTTCCGCAGCATCGGTGGTGCGCCAGTCGGCGACCGCGGCAACCATCACCGCGGCGTCGGCGGGCAGCGCGGCATCCACCGCCGCCGCCATCTCGCGCGCGGTCTCGACATCGATGCGATCAACGCGCGGCGGAGTAGGCAGGGTGACCGGCCCCGCGACCAGCGTGACGCGCGCGCCAAGCTCGGCGAGCGCGGCGGCGATCTCGAACCCCTGCTTTCCCGAGGAACGGTTGGCGATGTAGCGCACTGGGTCGATCGGCTCGTGCGTGGGTCCTGCGGTGACCAGCACATGCTTGCCCGCGAGCCGCCCCGCACGGGGCGCCAGCGCCGCCTCGATCGCGTCGAGAATCGCCTGGGGCTCGGGCAGACGGCCGGGGCCGAACTCGCCGCACGCCATCGGCCCCTCGTCGGGCTCCATCACCGTGACGCCGTCGGCGCGAAGCTGCGCGACGTTGCGGACCGTCGCGGCGTGCTGCCACATGCGCACGTTCATCGCGGGGGCCACAAGCACCGGCTTGTCGGTGGCGAGCAGCAAGGTTGTGGCGAGATCGTCGGCTTGTCCCGTCGCCATCTTCGCAAGCAGATCGGCGGTGGCGGGCGCGACGACGACGAGGTCGGCGTTCCGGCTGAGTTGGATATGCCCCATCTCGGCCTCGTCCTTGAGGTCCCACAAGGTCGTGAACACCTGGTTCTCGGACAGGGCGGCGAGCGTCATCGGCGTCACGAAATGCTGCCCGCCCGCGGTGAGCACGCAGGTCACGCCGATCCCGGCCTTGCGCGCGAGCCGGATCAGCTCGCACGCCTTGTAGGCCGCGATTCCGCCGCCGACGATCAGGAGGATGCGCTTCATTGCTCGATTCTCTGCACCCGCACGCGCCGCCTGTCGAGGGCACGGGCGGCTAGATCGCGCAGCCCGTCGGGGACAAAGGCGAGGCCGGCGAGGAAGGCGGGCGCGATCAGCAGGCCCCAGTAGAAGGTGTCGAGTCGCGCGAAGAGGCTGATCACCACGGCATAGGCGCAGAAGATCGCCGCTGCGCGCAGCGCCAACGAGTTGCGCCAGCTCGCCCAGCCGAACAGCGTGAGCGCGACGAGCAAGGCGGCCGCAGCGGCGGGCAGCAGCTGGAGCCCGGTCGCCAGCGTCATCGCCCGGACGAACAGGCCGAAGCCGTGCATCCCGGTCCAGCCCGGCGAGGCGGCGTCGAGCGCGCCAGTGACGCCCTGGACCGCGACCGCGTGCGCCGCGAGCACGACCGCGAACACACCCAGCGCCGCGCCCCAGCCGATCGCCTCGCGCCGCTGCCCCTCGACGAAGGCCAGTGCGCACATGATCACCACGTAGAGCGCCGCGGTCTCGCGCACGAGCATTGCGATCAGCGCGATCGCGGCCGCCTCGACCCACTTCCCGGGCCGGCGCAGCGCGAGGCTCAGCGCGACGAGCAGCCCGGCCCAGATCTCGTGGAACGCGATCAGCGCGGGCTGGACGAAGGCGAGCATGCCCGCGGCGAGCAGGAACAGCGCGAAGAGGCGCGCGGCGAGGCCGGGTAACGCCTCGGCGAGACGGCGGTACCAGACAAAGCCCGTCACCGCGGCGAGGGCGTAGAGCAGTGCGAGCGTGGCGGCGGGCGGAAGTGCGGCCTGGACCACCGCGAGGCCGGGCAGACGGAAGGTCAGGAACGGCCGCAGCGGATAGCTGCCCGCGCGCAATGCGTCGGCGGCGGCGCGGTAATAGTCCTGGCCGTGGGTGACGGCCGCCACGATCCCCTCGTAGAGCGCGACATCGGTCTGACGGTCGCCGCCCGCGCCGCTGGCGTCGGGAGCCGGGTGCGGCACGCCGAGCACGGTGAGCGAGGCGAGCAGCAGCGCGGCGAGCACGCTGAGCACGATCCGCGCCTGCGTCCGCGAAAGTGCGGCGAAGCGGCTGGGAAGCGCGAGCCAGAGGGGGGAACGGGTCATCCGGGCGGTCTTCTACCGCGGCCGATCGCTGCTGTCAGGTGAGCAGCAAGGTCGCGGCGATCCCGGCGCCCGCCGCGAGCAGCGCCACCACGGCATAACGCCAGCCGCCGCCGACGCGCACCACCTCGATCTCGCGGAGCGGCGGGGCCGGCGGCGCACCGCCGGGATCGGGGAAGTGGCGCTCGATGTTGCGGATCAGCTTGGGTAGCCGCGCGAGGGTCTTGAGGTCCTCGGACAATCGGTCGGCGATGAACGCCTCGGGGCCCAGCTCGGTGCGGATCCATTCGCGCACGAAGGGGGCGGCCGAATCCCACAGGTTGATGTCGGGATGGAGCCGCGTCGCCACGCCCTCGACCATCACCATCGTCTTCTGCAGCAGCAGCAGATGCGGCTGAGTCTGCATGTCGAAGTCGCGCGTGATGTTGAACAGGCTGTCGAGCATCATGCCGACCGACATGTCCTTGACGGGCAGCCCGCGCATCGGCTCGCCCACCGCACGCAGCGCGGTCGCGAACTCGGCGACATTGTGGTGCGGGGGGACGTAGCCCGCCTCGAAATGGATCTCGGCGACGCGGCGATAATTGCCGGTGATCAGGCCGTAGAGGATCTCCGCCAGCCATACCCGCGCGCGGCGGTCGATGCGGCCCATGATGCCGAAATCGATCGCGGCGATGCGGCTGTCGGGCAGGGCGAACAAATTCCCCTGGTGCATGTCGGCGTGGAAGAAGCCCTCCGAGATCGCCTGGCGCAGGAACGCGCGGACCAGCGTGTCGGCGAGCTTCTTGGTATCGTAGCCGGCGGCGATCAGCGCCTCGCGGTTGGACAGCTTGATGCCGTCGACCCATTCGAGGGTGAGCACCCTGCCCGTGGTGCGCTGCCAGTCGATCGCCGGAACGGTGAAGTCGGGCTCGGCCTCCATCGATTCCGACAGTTCGGAGGCCGAGGCGGCTTCGCGACGCAAGTCGAGCTCACGCGCGGTCCAGCGCTTGAACGTTTCGATGACGAGGCGCGGGCGCAACCGCGCGGCCTCGCCGCCCAGCGCCTCGAGCTGCGCCGCCGCCCATTCATAGGTGTCGATCGCGCGCGCGAACTCGGCCTCGATCCCCGGGCGCAGCACCTTGACCGCGACCTGGCGGCCGTCGGTGGTGGTCGCGCGATGGACCTGCGCGATCGAGGCGGCGCCGATCGGGGCCTCCTCGATTTGCGCGAACAGGGTTTCGACCGGGCGCTCGAAGCTCGCCTCGATCGCGCGCTTGATCACCGGGAAGGGGACGGGCGGCAGCGCGTCCTGCAGCCGCATCAGGTCGTGCGCCGCGGCCTCGCCGATCAGGTCGGCGCGGGTCGCGAGCGTCTGGCCGAGCTTGATCGCGGCGGGACCGATCGCCTGCAGCGCGTCGGCGTAACGTGGGGTTTCGGGCACGCGCGCGCCGAAGCGGGCGAGCCGCGCGAGGCGGCGCACCGGGCGCGGCGTGTTGCGATCGCGCTCGATCCCGCGCAGCGCCCCGTGGCGCGCGAGGATCCGGCCCCATTTGAGAAGGCGGAAGAGATGGATGGCAGGCGCGGTCAAATCTTCCAGCCGCTGTGAATAGCCACCAGGCCGCCCAGCATCGGCTCGACCCGGGCCTGCACGAAGCCGGCCTCTTCGATCATGCGCTTGAAGGTCGGCATGTCGGGAAAGCGGCGGATCGATTCGATCAGGTAGCGATAGCTGTCCTCGTCATTGGCGAGCAGCTTGCCGAGCTTGGGCACGACATGGTGCGAATAGGCATCGTACACGTCCGCAAAGCCCGGCCAGACGGTGGTCGAGAATTCGAGCACGAAGAACCGGCCGCCGCGGCGGAGAACGCGATGCGCCTCGCGCAGCGCCCTGGGGATGTCGGTCACGTTCCGGATGCCGAAGGCGATGGTGTAGGCGTCGAAGAAGCGGTCGGGGAACTGCAGGGTTTCCGCATTCGCTTCGGTCCACACGAGGCCGTCGATGCCGCGTTTCGCCGCGCGGTCGATGCCGACGGCGAGCATGTCGGGATTGATGTCGGCGACGGTGATCGCCGCGCCCGATTCGGCCATGCGGAAGGCGATGTCGCCGGTGCCGCCGGCCATGTCGAGGATCGTCTCGCCCTCGCGCGGCTTCACGCGGCGGACGAACACGTCCTTCCACACGCGGTGCAGCCCGCCCGACATCGCGTCGTTCATCAGGTCGTAGCTGGAGGCGACGCTGGAGAAGACCCCGCCGACGCGGCGGGTCTTCTCGTCGGGGGCGACATCTTCGTAGCCGAAGGAGACGGTGTCGGTCATGCGCGCGGCTCTAGCCAAGGCTTGTGGACGGAGCAAACGCAACATAGCACCCGGGAAAATCAAGGATCACGATGCCCGAGCTTCCCGAAGTCGAGACGACCGTGCGCGGTCTCGCCCCCGTGCTGGAGGGGCGGCGCATCCGGCGCGTGCAGCTGCGCCGGCCCGATCTGCGCCGGCCGATGCCGGAGGATCTGGGCCAGCGGCTGACCGGCGCCACCGTCACCGCGCTCGGCCGCCGCGCCAAATACGGGCTGATCGACACCGATCGCGGCGACACGATGATTTTCCACCTCGGCATGTCCGGGCGCTGGCGAGTCGATCCGTCGGAGCTGCTGCCCCATGACCATCTGATCCTCGAGACCGAGGAAGGGCGGGTGATCGCGCTCAACGATCCGCGGCGTTTCGGCTCGGTCGATCTGGTGCCGACCGCCGGGGTCGGCGACTGGCCCGCCTTCAAGGCGCTCGGCCCCGAGCCGCTCGGCCCGCAGTTCACCGCGGATCATCTCAAGGCCGTGCTCGCCGGGCGGACGGCGTCGATCAAGCTGCTGCTGCTCGACCAGCGCATCGTCGCGGGGCTGGGTAATATTTATGTCTGCGAGGCGCTGTACGAATCAAGGATTTCGCCGAAGCGGGCGGGTGGATCGCTCTCGAAGCCGCGGTTGGCCCGGCTGGTTTCGGCGGTGCATGAGGTGCTCGACGCCGCGATCGAGGCTGGCGGGTCGAGCTTGCGCGACTATGCCCGGCCCGATGGCGAGCTCGGCTATTTCTCCAAGCAGTTCAAGGTCTATGGCCGCGAGGGCGAGCCTTGCGAATGCGGCGGCACGGTGGCGCGCTACACCGAGGGTGGGCGATCGACCTTCTGGTGCCCGACGTGCCAGAAATGAGCTTGTGACATTCAACCCTCCCCTGGCGGGGAGGATTGAAGGAACAGACCCATCGCTTCAAGCTCGCGCAAAGGTTGACCGAATCGCACGTCCTCGCTAAGGCGCGCGCTTTCCCGAGGCGGGGACACTGGTTCCGCGCCTCTTTTCGCATCGAAAACAGGAACGAAACTACATGGCGAACACGCCGCAAGCCAAGAAGCGCATCCGCCGCAACGCCGCCCGCGCCGAAGTCAACGGCGCGCGCGTCAGCCGCATCCGCACCTTCGTCAAGAAGGTCGAGAGCGCGCTCGAGTCGGGCGACAAGTCGGCGGCCGAGTCGGCGCTGAAGGCGATGCAGCCGGAACTGGCGCGCGGCGTGGCCAAGGGCGTGCTGCACAAGAACACCGCGTCGCGGAAGTTTTCGCGCCTGACGAAGCGCATCGCCGCGCTCGCCTGACCCACGCGATTTCAGCGATTTAGACACCCCGCCGGAATGCTCCGGCGGGGTTTTTCGTGCGTGTTCAAGCGCTTGGCGGACACGAACCCACGTAAGCCGCAGAATCGCGCGAGTCGCGTCGTCACGCGTTTGTAACGTTCGAGATTTGGCTAGCGATTTCAGCTGTTTGATCGCTGAATCGCGGATTTCCGGGCAGGACGCGAGTCAAGCCTACTTATTTCAGATTCTTTACACGCCGCCCTCTTGATCGACTCGAAAAATGGTCCCTAAAACGATCTTCCGCCGCGACGTTCTCGCGCGCGGATTCAGCGAAGGTCACGGGCCAGTGCGGATGCGATTCCGGCTGCGGCGATCTTTTGCCTGAGCGAAATCAGCGTGCGGAAGGGGGCGCTTTCCGCATCGGGAGGATTTGCCCGCTGCGCGCGGGCCGAAAGAGAGGGGCGTGAAGGATGGATCAAGCCAAGGCCTGGACACGCGTGCGCGGCAATTTGCGGCTTTCCGCAGGCCAGCGGCTGTTCGACCAGTGGCTGAAGCCCATCGTCCTGATCGACAGCGACGATGCGGAGACGATCCGGCTCGGCCTGCCTTCGCCCTTCATGACCAACTGGGTGAAGGGCCATTATGCCGAGCGGCTGCTGATGGAATTCCGCGCGCTGCTGGCCAATGTGCGCACCGTGTCGATCGAGACGCTGGCGCGCGACAGCCGCGAGCTCGCACCCGAGACCGAATCGCCGGCCGCCGCCACGCCGACTGCCGCGAGCCCGGCGATCAAGCCCGCTGCCTCCGCCGAGCGCCCGCGCTTCGATTCGCGCTTCACCTTCGACCGGTTCGTGGTCGATGCGTCGAATCGAGTCGCGTTCAACGCCGCCAAAGCGCTGGCCGAGCGCGGCAAACCGCGCTTCAGCCCGCTTTACCTCCACAGCTCGACCGGACAGGGCAAGACTCACCTGATGCACGCGATCGGCCACGCCTTTCTCGAGGCGTGCCCGGAGGCGAGCGCGATCTACATGCCCGCCGAGCGCTTCATGTTCGAGTTCGTCCGCGCGGTGCGCGAGAAGGACACGTTCGCGTTCAAGGCACGGCTGCGCGGCGTCGACCTGCTGATGATCGACGATCTCCAGTTCATCGCCGGCAAGGAATCGACTCAGGAAGAGTTCTTCCACACCGTCGACGAGTTCATGCGCGAGGGGAAAAGGCTGGTCATCGCCGCCGACCGCAGCCCGCTGGCGCTCGAGGGGATCGAGGCGCGGCTCGCTTCGCGGCTCGGTGCCGGGCTCGCGGCGGACATCAAGCCCGCCGAATTGGGCCTGCGCCGCGCGATCCTCGACCGCAAGCTCGAGGACATGCCGGGCGCAGCGGTGCCCGCCGACGTGCTCGATCTGCTCGCCGCGCGGATCAGCAGCAGCGTGCGTGAGCTGGAAGGCGCGCTCAACCGCCTCGTCGCCTATGCCCAGCTCAACAGCGAGACGGTGACGATCGAGTTCGCCGAGAGCGTGCTGGGCGAGGCGCTGCGCGGCAGCCAGCGCCGCATCACGATCGACGAGATCCAGAAGGCGGTGTCGTCGCACTTCGACGTCAAGCAGCTCGACCTCGTGTCGCAGCGCCGCGCGGTGGCGATCGCGCGTCCGCGCCAGATCGCGATGTACCTCGCCAAGCGCCTCACCACCCGCTCGCTGCCCGAGATCGGCCGCAAGTTCGGCAATCGAGATCATTCCACGGTAATCCATGCCGTCCGCCGCATCGAGGAATTGCGCGGCATCGACAGCGAGATCGACGGCGCGGTGCGTAGCCTGATGCGCCAGCTCGAAGCTTAGAACTCGCCTCCCGAGCGGAGGGGACCGGGGGCGGGAGGTTGATGCCTTCCGCCCCAAGCGATTCCGGCTAGCGCGGCAGCTCGTCCAGGAACGCCGCGACGTCGGCCAGGTCGACATGCTTGTCGAGATAGGTCGCGCCGATCCCGCGCGTGAGCAGGAAGGGCAGGGTGCCCGCGTCCATCTTCTTGTCGTGGAGCATATGCTCGACCAGCCGCGCGCCGCTTGCGGTGATGCCGGCGCTGGCGAGGTCGTGGGGCAAGCCGCTTGCCTTGAGGTGCGCCGCGACACGCTGCGCATCGGTCTCCGGACACAGGCCCTGGCGCGCCGAGAAGGCGAACGCGAGGGCCATGCCCGCCGCGACGCCCTCGCCGTGCAGCAGCCTGTCGGAGAAGCCGGTCTCGGCCTCCAGCGCGTGGCCGAAGGTGTGACCGAGGTTGAGCAGCGCGCGGGTGCCGGTGGTCTCGCGCTCGTCCTCGCCCACGATCCGTGCCTTGGCGCCGACCGAATGGGCGATGGCGAAGGCGCGTGCGTCGGCGTCGCCCGCCAGCAGCGCCGCGCCATTGCCCTCGCACCAGGCGAAGAAGTCGGCGTCGTCGATCAGGCCGTATTTGACGACCTCGGCATAGCCGGCGCGCTGCTCGCGCAGAGGAAGCGTGTCGAGCAGGTCCGGGTCGATCAGCACCAAAGCCGGCTGGTGGAAGGCGCCGACCAGGTTCTTGCCGGCGCGGCTGTTGATCGCGGTCTTGCCGCCGACCGAGCTGTCGACCTGCGCGAGCAGCGTGGTCGGGATCTGTACGAAGTTACAGCCGCGCTTGAGGATCGCCGAGGCGAAGCCGGTCAGGTCACCGATCACCCCCCCGCCGAGCGCGATGACATGGTCGCCGCGCTCGATGCCAAGATCGAGCAGCCGGTCGAGCAAAGCTTCGAGCTGGGCCCAGCTCTTGGTGCCCTCGCCCGCGGGCAGGACGATGGTCTCGCTGGCAAGGTCCGCGGCTGCCAGCGCGGCGGCGAGGCGCTGCGCATGCGGCGCGACATTGGCGTCGGTGACGATCGCGAGCGACCGCTTGTGCGCGAGCGGCGCGAGCTGCTCGGCGGCGCGATCGAGCAGCCCGCTCGCGATGCGCACCTCATAGCTGCGCGCGCCGAGCGCGACCGGGACGACCCTCATTGGCGAAGCGCCTCGAGGATCGCGTTGACCGTCGCGTCGTGCGGCGCGGACTTGCTCACCACATGGATCGGCGCAAGCGCATAGACCGGGTTGCGGACGGCGGCGAGTTCGGTGAGCACTTTCAAGGGATCCTTTCCACGAAGCAGCGGGCGATGGTCGCGCTTGGACACGCGCTCGGCCAGGACATAGGGCGGCGCGTCCAGCCAGATCGCGGTCGACTGGTCAAGGATCAGCGCGCGCGTCTCGGCATTGAGGAAGGCGCCGCCGCCGGTGGCGATGACTTTGGGCGTACCGTCGATCAGCCGCGCGATCACCCGCCGCTCGCCGTCGCGGAAATGGTCTTCGCCGAAGCGCTCGAAAATCTCGGCGACGGTCATGCCCGCCGCCGCCTCGATCTCGTTGTCGGCATCGACGAAGGGCAGATGCAGCCGCTGGGCGAGGCGGCGGCCCACCGTGGTCTTGCCCACGCCCATCAGCCCGATGAGCACGATCGGACGGGGCGGAGGCAGAGGATCGGCGGGACGGGTTTGCAGCATGGTCGCGGGGGCTATACAGCGAGGGCCGCGCTCGGGCAAAAGGCCTGATCGCCTGTACTGATATCCCGGTTTTTGAGGGGGTCGATGTCCCGTTCGCTCGTTATCATCATCGTGGTTGCCGTGCTGTTGATCGGCGGCCTGTTCTTCCTTGCCGGGCGCGATACCGAGAAGCAGCCGGTGACCGTCGAAAAGGCCGTGCCGCTTGAAAATCTCGCGAACTAGCGTTGCGCTGACCGCGCTCGGCGTGGTGCTGGCGGCTGGCGTGGGGATTCCCGCGCTGGGCCAGGACCGGCCCGAATCGCTGCTGCCGCCGGGCTTCAACGATCCCGTTCCCGCGCCCGCGCCGGCACCCGCTCCGGCGCCTGCCCCCGTGCAGCCGGGCGCGCCGCGCCCTGCGCCGCCACCGGCAACGACCAGCACGGCGAGTCCGGCGCCCGGCGCGCCGCTGCCGCTGCCCACCCCCGGCGCGACCCCGACCGGCGTGCCGGGCGAGATCGATTATGCGGTGATCCAGCGTTACGAGCTGCCCGATTTCGCCAAGCGCTCGCTGGCGCAGGTCGGCCCGTCCTCGCCGGCGAGCGACGGGCTGCCGGCCAATGCCTTCGGCCGCGCCGATGGCGGGTTCCTTGAGGCGCTGATGCGGCGGCTCGACGCGCCGGTCGCGTCGCGCTGGCTGTCGATCGCGCTGCGCCGCGCACTGCTGTCGCGCGTGGATACGCCCGCCGGGCTCAACGGCGCGGACTTCGCCGCCGAGCGCGCCTGGCTGCTGATTCGCATGGGCGAGGCCGAGGCCGCGCGCGCGATGGTCCAGTCGGTCGATATCGAGAATTACACGCCCAAGCTGTTCCAGGTCGGCATGCAGGCGATGCTGGCGACCGCGGATCCGGGCGGCATGTGTCCGATGGTGGTGCCAGCATTGCGCACCGCGCCCGACCGCAACTGGCGCTTCGCTGAGGCGATGTGCGCCGGGCTCGAGGGCAATCCCAGCAAGGCCGGGCCGCTGATCGACTCGGCGCGCCGCCGGATGAACAATTCGATCGACCTGCTGCTCGCCGAGAAGGTGGTCGGCATGGGCGTGGCGGGCCGCCGCGCGGTGACGATCGAGTGGGACGCGGTGGACCAGCTGAGCGCCTGGCGTTGGGGGCTCGCAGTTGCGTCGGCGACCGACGTCCCGGCCGAGCTCTATGGCACGGTCGGGCCGCAGGTGAATTACTGGCGCGCGACCGCCCCGGGCTTGGGCTGGCGCGACCGGATCGCGGCGGCGGAAGCGGCGGCGAGCCAGGGGGTGTTTTCGAGCCAGGCGCTCACCGACCTCTATGGCGAGATCGAGGAGCAGGAAGACGCGACCACCACCGAGGTGGCAGTGGCGCGCGACCTGCGCGCCGCGTTCACCGCCGCGACTCCGGCCGAGCGCGTCGAACAGATGCGTGGCCTGTGGGACGAACCGCAAGGCGTGGGCGCGCGCTATAGCCGCCTGATCCTGACGGCGCGCGCGGCGGCGCGGCTAAACCCTGATGCCGAGCTGCGCGATGACGCTGACCGGCTGATCGCATCGATGCTGAGCGCCGGGTTCGATCGTGCCGCGCTGCGCTGGCGCAGCGTGGCCGCGCGCGGCAGCGAGGGCTGGGCGATGCTGCTGCTCGCCGACCCGTCCGGCCGCCCGGCTTCGGCGGGGGACGCCGGGGCGTATCGCGGCGCCAACAGCGCACTTTACGCCGCGGCGATGGCGGGCGCGGGGCGCGTGTCCGACGCAGATGGCGCGCAGCTGATGCGTAGCGCGGGGGTGAAGTTCGAGGCCGCCAATGCCTGGACGCGCGCGATCGGCGAGGCTGCGGAGCGCGGCGAGCCCGGCACGGTCGTGCTGCTCGCTGCGGCGGGCATGCAGACCCAGGTCTGGGACGGCGTCTCGCCCGAGGCGCTCTACCATATCACCCGCGCGCTCACCCGCGTTGGGCTCGGCAATTATGCGCGGATGATCGCCGTCGAGGCGATCACGCGGCTTTGACCGGCGCAAGCCCGGGCGACGACCGCGCGCTGATCGAGCGCTTCCTCGAGATGATGGCGGCGGAGGCGGGCGCCTCGCGCAACACGATCGCCGCCTATGGCACCGACCTGCGGCTCGCGTCCGAGGTGCTGGCAAGAGGGCTCGCCGCCGCCGATCGCTCCGGGATCGAGAAGCTCGCGCACGAATGGCGCGACTTGTCGCGCGCGACCGTCGCGCGCAAGTCCGCCGCCCTGCGCCGTTTCTTTTCCTTCCTCGCCAATGAGGGGCTGCGCGCCGACGATCCCGGCGCTGCCCTGCCGCGCCCGGGGAGCGGCCGGAGCTTGCCCAAGACGCTGTCCACCGCCGATGTCGAGCGGCTGTTCGCGGCGATCCAGGCGCGGATCGAGCGCGTGCCGCCGGATCCGCGCGACCTCCGGCTGCTGGCGCTGGTCGAGCTGCTCTACGGCTCCGGGCTGCGGGCGACCGAGCTGGTCTCGCTGCCGCGCAACGCGGTGCAGCCGGACAAGCCCTATCTCATCCTGCGGGGCAAGGGCGGGCGCGAGCGGCTGGTGCCGCTGTCGGATCGCGCGCGCGCCGCGGTGGCGGCGTGGCGCAGCCATGTCGACGTGCAGCGGCAATGGTTGTTTCCGTCGGGCAAGGGTCATCTCTCCCGCGTGCGTCTCTACCAGATGATCCGCGCGCTCGCCGCCGAGGCGGGGATCCCGGCCGACCGGATCAGCCCGCATGTGCTGCGCCACGCCTTCGCCACACACCTGCTCGAGGGCGGCGCGGACCTGCGCGCGCTGCAGGCGATGCTGGGGCATGCCGATATCGCGACCACCGAGATCTACACCCATGTCGACAGCGCCCGGCTGGTGCAGCTGGTCAATGAGCGGCACCCGCTTGCTGACAAACCCAAGATCAAGGCCCGAGTCACTGGGCGCGTTGACGTGAGCAAAGAGGGGGCATAGGGCCGCGCCGATGGCTACTTTCCTCGAATTCGAGAAGCCGATTGCCGAGCTTCAGGCCCGCATCGACGAGCTGCGCGAAGCCGCGGCCGGTGGCGAGGTCGATATCGACAGCGAAGTCGCAAGGCTCCAGGCCAAGTCGGACAGGTTCCTGCGCGACGCGTATTCGCGGCTGACCCCGTGGCAAAAGACTTTGGTCGCGCGGCACCCCGAGCGCCCGCACTTCAAACATTATGTCGCACGGCTGATCAGCGATTTCATGCCATTGGGCGGCGATCGCGCCTTTGCCGACGACGCCGCGATCCAGGGCGGGCTCGGCCGGTTCCGCGGGCGGCGCGTGATGGTGATCGGGCACGAGAAGGGCGACGACACCGCCAGCCGCCTCAAGCACAATTTCGGCATGGGCAAGCCCGAGGGCTATCGCAAGGCGATCCGCCTGGTCGAACTCGCCGACAAGTTCGGCATCCCGGTGATCACGCTGGTCGACACTTCGGGCGCCTTCCCGGGGATGGAGGCCGAGGAGCGCGGCCAGGCTGAGGCGATCGCCCGCTCGACCGAGGCGTGCCTCAACGCGGGCGTGCCGCTGGTCGCGTCAATCCTGGGCGAGGGCGGTTCGGGCGGCGCGGTGGCGCTCGCCGCAGGCAATCGCGTGCTGATGATGGAGCATGCGGTCTATTCGGTGATCTCGCCCGAGGGCTGCGCCTCGATCCTGTGGCGCACCGCGGACAAGGCGCCCGAGGCGGCCGAGGCGATGAAGGTGACTGCGCAGCACCTCAAGGAACTGGGCGTGATCGACACGATCGTGCCCGAGCCGCTGGGCGGGGCGCATCGCGACCGTGATGCCGCGATCGATTCGCTCGGCGACGCGATCGAGGCGGCGCTCGGCGAGCTTGCCGGGCAGGGCGCCACGGCGCTGCGCCAGAGCCGCCGCGTCAAGTTCCTGGCGATGGGCCGCGCCTGACAAGGAAAAGGGGCGGCGAACCCAAGCTCGCCGCCCCCCGATTTCGGAACCTGAACGGCCTTACGACGCCTTCATGTTCGACGAGACGTTGCTGAAGGTCGTGGTGAGCTGATTGCCCAGCCCCTGCATCGCCGCGATCGCGGCGACGGCGATAAGCGCCGCAATCAGTCCATACTCGATTGCAGTCGCTCCCTTGCGACTACGGAAAAGTGCGCGAACCATCGACATTCCCCCGCTGAGCGCACGTGTCATTACGGCGCTGGCACGACAATCTTGCACGGTGCGGCTTGCGGGGTGCTAAACACGCATCCTAAATCGATTGGTAATATCGTTACGCTCAAGTAACAATGAAGTCGAAAATAGATGGGGCGGCGGAACTCTCGTCCCGCCGCCCCGGTCTTTGGTTTTGTCGAAAGGGTCTTACGACGCCTTCATGTTCGACGAAACGTTGCCGAAAGTGGTCTTGAGCTGGTTGCCCAGGCCCTGCATCGCGGCAATCGCGGCGACGGCGATGAGCGCGGCGATGAGGCCGTACTCGATGGCGGTCGCGCCCTTCTTGTTGCCGAAAATCTTGCGAATCGTGTTCATACCGGTCTCCATCCTGTTCACAACTTCAGTTACCCGGCTGCACGCGGGATGAAGCCCCCCGGTCCAGCAACCACGGAAATTACGGGGCGGAAGTTAACAAAGGACTTAGATGCGCCGGGACGTGCAGGGGAATCAGCGGGCGCCTTGCACCGCGGCGCTGACGTTGTTCCACATGCCCGTGGTGGTGCCGGCGAGTTCGATCAGCGCCAGCATCATGGCGAGGACGATGAGCGCGAGGATCAGGCCATATTCGACCGCGGTCGCGGCGCGCTGGCAACGGACCAGCGGACAGCGCACAAGGCGTCCAGGCAATGTCTTCAGCGCACGCATGGACGCATCTTCTCCAATCGGGATTACCGGAATCTAGGGATTCAAGATTAACGAAATGTCGATGTTGCAAACTGGAAGCTCCGATTCGGAGACATTGAGATCGGGTCTGCCCAAGCCCGGACTGTTGATGGTGGTCGCGGCAGCGCTGGTCGACGGCGACGGCCGCGTGCTGGTGCAGCAGCGGCCGCCAGGCAAACCGATGGCCGGGCTGTGGGAATTCCCCGGCGGCAAGGTCGATCCCGGCGAGCTGCCCGAAGCCGCGCTGTGCCGCGAGCTGGAGGAGGAGCTCGGCATCGGCGTCGAGCGCGCCTGCCTCGCCCCCGCGACCTTCGCCAGCGAGGCGCTGGGCGAGCGGCATTTGCTGCTTCTCCTCTACGCGCTACGCAAATGGAGCGGGGTGCCGCAGCCGCAACACGCGACGGCGCTCAAATGGGTGCGCCCGCTCGAGCTGCACCGGCTGGAGATGCCGCCTGCGGACATGCCGCTGATCGGCCTGCTCGAGGCGCTGATCTAGGGTTTCAGCGCGGCGGCGAGCGAGGCGGTCGCGGAGCCGCGGCGTGCCGGCTGCGGCTGCGAGGGATCGGGCGCCCAGCCGGTCACGAAGATCGCGTCGAAGCGCTCGGTCGTCCGTCCTTCTGCATCGGCGCGCGCGCCGAATGCCGCGGCGGCGCGCGCCACGATGGCGCGGGACAGCGGGGGCGAGGATGGCAGCAGGCTCGTGCCCGCCATGCCGCGCAGGTCGCGGACCAGGTCGAATAGACTTGCATAGCGGACGTCGAGGGTCTCGACGTCCGCGACGGGCAGCGCGAAGCCGGCGCGCATCAGCAGGTCGCCCGCGGCGCGCACGTCGATCTGCGGATGGACGCGCGCTGCCGGGCGGTCGGCCTCGGCCTCGAGCAGCACGGCGCGCAGAGTCGAAAGGGTCGAACCGCCGAGGAATGCGCCGAGGAACAGCCCGTCGGGCCGCAACGCGCGGCGGATTAGCGCCAATGCGCCGGGCAGGTCGTTGACGGTGTCGAGGCTGCCCGCGGCGACGACGAGATCGAAGCTGGCGTCGGGGAAATGCGGCTGGTCCTCCTCGCCCTGGATGCCGCCAGCCATCGCGGCGAAGCGCGCGCCCGCGTCGATCCGCGTCACCCGTGCACCGGGTGGCGGGATGAAACCGCCGTCGAAGCAGCCGAGGTCGAGCACCTCGGTGAAGTCGCGGCGCACCGCGTCGAGCCGTTCGGTGATCCCCTCCAGCATCCAGTCGCGTATGAACGCGGCGTCGGCGAAGTGCGGGGCGGCGCGGTCGCGACGGGCGTGGCGGCGGACGCGGTCGAAGATTTCGGGCGGGATTACGGCGGAGGTCACGGGGCGGCTTGTGCCGGTTTCGTCGCCGCGCGACAAGAAGCGCCGTGGGGGCACGCGAACCGATCCTGAAGCTCATCGCGCTGGCGCTCCCGCCGCGCTGTCCGGGCTGTAGCGAGGTGGTCGAGGCCGACCACCGCTTCTGTGCGCGATGCTGGGGACAATTCACGCTGATCGCGCCGCCCTGGTGCACTGCGTGCAACCTGCCGTTCGAGTTCGATCGCGGCGCGGAGGCACTCTGCGGCCCATGCCTCGCCGAGCCGCCGGTGCACGACGGCATCCGCGCCGCGGTGGCGTACGGCCCGGCCACACGCACGCTCGTTCTCAAGCTCAAATATGGCGGACGCACCGCCTATGCCGCCACCGCCGCACGGCTGATGGCGCGGCTGATGCCCGAGGGCGCCGAGTTGCTGGTGCCGGTGCCGCTCCACCGCTGGCGCATCTGGGGGCGCGGCTTCAACCAGGCGGCGCTGATCGCGCGCGAGCTTTCGCGGCTGCGCGGCATCCCCGCCGAACTGGATCTGCTACGCCGGGTGAAGGCAACGCCGGTGCTGCGCGGGCTCGGCGCGCGGGGACGGGCGAAGGCGGTCGCTGGCGCCTTCGCGGCCGCGCCCGGTGTGCGGGAGCGGGTGAAGGGCCGGTCGGTCGTGCTGGTCGACGATGTCTTCACCAGCGGCGCGACCACCGACGCCTGCGTGCGCGTGCTCAAGCGCGCGGGCGCGGCGCGGGTGGCGGTCCTGTGCTGGGCGCGCGTGCTCGATCCCAATGCGGCCGATTGACAAGCGCGGGCCGGGCTCTCACCTCAGAGGGTGATGGCGAAGATCGAAATCTATACCAAGGCGTTCTGCGGCTTCTGCGCGCGGGCCAAGGCGCTGCTCGACAGCAAGGGCGCCGACTATGAGGAGTTCGACCTGACGATGGGCGGGCCCAGGCGGCAGGAGATGATCCAGCGTGCCAGTGGCCGCACCACCGTGCCGCAGATTTTCATCGATGGCGCGCATATCGGCGGGTCGGACGATCTCGTCGCGCTCGAACGCGAGGGCAGGCTGGACGCGCTGCTCGGGCAATGAAGGCCGCGATCCTTCAGATGACGAGCGGGATCGATCCGCTCGCCAATGCGCGCACGCTGGCAGACGGCGTCGCACAGGCGGCGGCGGGCGGCGCGACGATGCTGTTCACGCCCGAGATGTCGGGGCTGGTCGATCGCGATCGCGAGCGGGCGGCGGGGAACATCATGACCGAGACGGACGATCGCGTGCTTGCCGCAGTGCGCGAGGCCGCGGCGAAGCACGGCATCTGGGTGCATCTCGGGTCGCTGGCGCTCAGAGGGGAAACGGACGACCGCTTCGTCAACCGCGGCTTCGTGATCGACGGCAACGGTGCGATCCGCGCGCGCTATGACAAGCTGCATTTGTTCGACGTCGATCTGCCGACCGGCGAGCGTTGGCGCGAATCCGATGCCTATGCGCCCGGGACGGGCGCCGTGGTGGTGGCGACCCCACTCGGCACGCTTGGCCTGGCGATCTGCTACGACCTGCGCTTCCCCGACCTGTTCCGCGCGCTGACCGATGCCGGCGCGACCCTGCTGTCGGTGCCGGCGGCGTTCACCCGCCCGACCGGCGCGGCGCATTGGCATGTCCTGTTGCGCGCGCGGGCGATCGAGGCCGGCGTCCATCTGATCGCCGCGGCGCAGGCGGGCGAGCATGAAGACGGCCGCGCGACCTATGGCCACAGCCTGGCAGTCGATCCCTGGGGTGAGGTGCTGCTCGACATGGGCGAGGGGGCTGGGCTGGGCGTTACCGAGATCGATCCGGCGCGGGTTGTGGAGGTGCGTTCGCGCGTGCCCGCGATCGCGCACCGCCGCGCGATCCCTGCGGTGGAGGTGGTGCGATGATCGTCTTCGATCTGCGCTGCACCACCGGCCATGTGTTCGAAGCGTGGTTCGGATCGAGCGCCGACTATGAACGCCAGCGCGAGCAGGCGCTGGTAGCCTGCCCCCTGTGCGGCGACACCGCGATCGACAAGGCGGTGATGGCGCCCAACGTCGCCGCCAAGGGCAACCGCCGCGCCGATGCGCCGCCGACGCCCGGCAAGCCCGACCCGCGGCAGGTGATGGCCGCGTTGGCCGAGGCGCAGGCGAAAATGCTCGAAGGCTCGAAATGGGTCGGCCTCGCCTTTGCCGACAAGGCGCGCGCGATGCATCTCGGCGACGAGGCGCATGCCCCGATCCACGGCCAGGCCAGCGTCGCGGAGGCCAAGGCGCTGATCGAGGAGGGCGTGCCGGTCGCGCCATTGCCCTTGCCCGTGGTGCCGCCCGAGCAGCGCAACTGACGCTTGCTGCCCCTGTAAACAGGGGTTGGCCACGCCTCCCAAACCCGGTTATTGGGGCGCGAGTGACTCCGTAGCTCAGCAGGATAGAGCATCAGATTCCTAATCTGAGGGCCGCGCGTTCGAATCGCGCCGGGGTCACCACTTTTCCCGACATGATATTCCACCGTCCGGCCAGCGCACCAGCTCGCCGCGCCGTCCTTTCGCGCTTGCAACAAACGCGTACGGCCCCTAACGGCTCATGCGAATCACTATCAATAGCAGGGGTGTCAGATGTTCGTTCGCCGCCATGGGAAGTTTTCGACGGGTCTGTCGCGCGCGGCGCTGATCGCATGCGCGCTGGCGGTGCCGGCGATCGTGGCGGCGAACGAGGGCGAGGATGCCGCCGCGCAGGATGGCAACACGGTCGTCATCACCGGCGTCAACACCAAGGGCACCGGCTCGGGCACCAAGACCGACACGCCGTTGATGGAAACCCCGCAGAGCATCACCGTGATCGACGGCGCCGAGCTCGAACTGCGCAACGCCCAGTCGATCAACCAGGCGCTGGGCTATGTCGCGGGCGTCTCGCCCAACCAGCGCGGCGGCATGGTGACGCGCTACGACCAGCTCATCCTGCGCGGCTTTGCGCCCGGCGTGTACCAGGATGGCATGCGACTGCTCGCCGGCCCCTATTCGATGCCGCAGATCGACTTCAACCGCATCGAGCGGATCGACATCGTCAAGGGCCCGGCCTCGGTGCTCTATGGCAACTCGACCCCGGGCGGCCTCGTCAACCTGGTCAGCAAGCTGCCCGAGGCGACCGCGTTCGGCCGGGTCGAGCTGCAGGCGGGCAATTACGACACGCTGCGCGCAGTGGCGGATGTCAACCAGCCGCTCGACAAGGACGGCCGGCTGCTGTTCCGCGTCGTCGGCGGCTGGCAGCAGAGCGACGGGCTGACCGAGGGCACCTTCTCCGAGCGCTATCATGTCAGCCCGATGCTGACCTTCGCGCCGACCGACCGCACCAGCCTGACCTTGCTCGCGGCCTATCAGCATTCGCCCTCGGGCGGCGGCTATTCGGGCGTTCCCGCCTATGGCTCGGTGCTGCCCAACCCGCTCGGCGAGCTGCCGCGCGACATCAATACCGGCGATCCCGGCTATGAGCGCTACAACCACAAGCAGAAGGCGATCGCCGTCTTCTTCCGCCACGAGTTCAACGACAGTCTGAGCTTCCGCTCGAACTTTCGCTTCCAGAATAACGAGCTGAGCTACCGCCAGCTCTACGTTCAGGGCTTCGCGAAGACCGCTGACGGCCTCAGCAGCGACTATTCGACGATCATCCGCGGCGGCGGCGGCGCGGATGAGGATTTCGACATGCTGACGCTCGACAACCATTTCGCCGCCAAGTTCGCGACCGGTCCGATACAGCATAACGTGCTGGCCGGCATCGACTATCAGAACATCACCGGCGAGAATTTCCAGCAGTTCAACACCGGGGTCAGCGCCAACCCGCTGACCAGCATCCCCAATCTCAGCCTGTTCAACCCGGTCTATGGCGGCACGCTGCCGAGCTTCGACCTGACGGTGCTGTCGCCGGCCTATGTCAACACCTATGGCAAGCGGACGCAGGTCGGCGTCTATCTGCAGGACCAGATCGCGATCGGCCGGCTCCAGCTGATCGCCAGCGGGCGGTTCGACTGGTACGACCAGACGACGCGCAACAAGAAGCTCGCGGTGGGTGCGAACGGTGCGGCGACCTTCCTCTCGCAGAGCGCCTTTACCGCGCGCCTCGGTGCGCTCTATGAGTTCGAGTTCGGCCTCTCGCCCTTCTTCAGCTATTCGGAATCGTTCGAGCCGCAGGCCGGCACGACCTGGGACGGCCGGCCGTTCGAGCCAGTCACCGGCCGCCAGTATGAAGCGGGGCTCAAGTTCCAGCCGCAAGGGACCAATGCGATCTTTACCGCCTCGGTCTACGACCTGCGACGGCAGAATGTACCGGTGAGCGACCCCGCGGCGGGTACCAACGGCATCCCCGCCAATTCGCAGATCCAGATCGGCGAGGTACGCGTGCGCGGCGTAGAGCTGGAAGGGCGGGGCGAGATCGTCCGCGGTCTCGATGTGGTGCTGGCGGGCAGCTACACCGATGCGATCATCACGCAGGGCGTGCCGGCGATCCCCGCGAACGCCACCACCGGCGCCGTCCCGACCACGACGGGCACACGCCAGCTCGGCACGCCCGAATGGCTCGCCTCGAGCTTCGTGTCCTATGATTTCGGGCGTAACGCCGCGGTCACCGGCCCGCTCGGCGGCCTCAAGCTCGGCGGCGGGGTGCGCTATGTCGGCGGATCGGACGGGACCACCCAATATGCCGTGATCAACGGCCTCGCGACCTTCCAGCGCTTCACCACGGACTCGTTCACGCTGGTCGATGCGGTGATCGGCTATGATCTCGGCAAGGCGAGCGGCGCGCTGGAGGGGATCAGTCTGGCGGTCAACGCGGCCAACCTGCTCGACGCGCGCCACGTCACCGCGTGCCCGTTCAACAACAGCTGCTATTTCGGCGCGGGGCGCACCGTGGTCGGCTCGGTGCGGTTCAACTGGTGAGAGGGGCTAGCTCGCCCGGCTACGGATGACGTTGAACAGGGGGACGGGGCGCCACCCCATCCAAGAGAAAAGCCCCCGAAGCGTGCTGCTTCGGGGGCTTCTTGCATGTCGATCCGGCGCATCCGCCGGAACCGGTCAGCTGACGTGCTTGGCGATGTGCTTGTTCAGTTCGAACATCGTCGCCTTGTCGCCGCCGAAGACCTTCTTCAGCTTGTCGTCGGCCAGGATCTCGCGCTTGTTGGCGGGGTTCTGGAGATTGTTCTTCTTGATGTGGTCCCACATCTTGCTGACGATCTCGCTGCGCGGCAGCGGGCCGGCGCCAACGATCGCGGCCAGGTCGGCCGAGGGGGTGACGGGCTTCGCGATGCCGCCACGGGCCCCGCCGGATGCCTTCTTTTCCGCCATATTTTTTTCTCCTCTGCGAACCGGTGAATTAGCCCCCGGCTCAAATCTTGGTCAGCGCCGACGGCGTGTGGGCTGCTTTCCCTCCGTTGTCGCTGCGAACGATGTACTGTGGTTCTTCACGCGATGCACGTACTTGATGGCCTTTCAAGACCATATCCGACGTTTGTTTGTGGAGAACTTCGCTCTTTCCGGTGCCTCCTGGCGATTTCCACGACACGCGGTCGCCCGCACTGAGCATTCCGACCGTACCGATTCTCCTAGGAGAGGATAATCGGCAAGGGCGCGCCCGGTTTCCCGGACGCGCCCTCCTGTCGCCGTTATGACCCGGCTCGCCGCGTTTCGCCGCTTTAGAAGCGGGCGCGCGCCTTCACGCCATAGAAGCGCGGCGGCGAGGGGTAGACCGCGAAGCTGCTGCCCTGCTCGGGAACCGGGAAAGACGTGATGTTGTAATAGGTGTCGAACAGATTCTCGACATAGGCCTCGATCCCGAACCGGCCGCCTTCGCCGAAATTGAGGCCGACGCGGGCATTGACGATGCTGTAGCCGTCATTGGTGGTGAACGGCCGGGCGATCGGGTTGTTGATCGTGTTGGAATCGCTGTTGGTGCGCCAGTCGACATGGAACAGCGCGCCGACATTGTTGGTGATCTGGGGCGTCCAGGTGATGGCGCCGGTGATCACGTTGCGCGGCGAGTTGGTCAGCGGCTTGCCATTGTCCGAACCGGCGAGCGGATCGCGCACCTCGGTCTCGAGCAGCGTGTAGTTGAGCGCGAAGGTGAGGTCCGAGGTCGGACGGATCACCGATTCAAGCTCGATGCCCTTCGAGATCACCTTGTCGAAGTTGCGCACCACGAAGCGCGTCCCTTCGAACTGGTTGTTCTGATAGCCCTTGAACTCCTGGTAGAAGGCCGCGGCGTTGAACTGGAAGCCGCGCAGCGGGTTGGTCTTGAAGCCGACCTCGAAGGCGTCGACGGTCTCGTTGTCGAACTCCAGATCGGCGATCTGCGCGCCGTTTCCGCCGAGCAGCACCGAGTCGAACGAGCCGCGGTCGAGATTGAAACCGCCCGATTTGTAGCCGCGGTCATAGCCGCCATAGAACAGCACGTCGTCGCTGATCTTGAACGCGAGCTTGGCGGTGCCGGTGAACTCATTCTCGCTGCGGTCGCCGTTATAGGTGCCGTTGAACTCCGAGTTGATCGTCGGGTTGCAGGTGTAGAGGTGCGCGAGGCTGAACAGGCCCGCGGCGTTGAGCGCCTGGCGATAGAGCGCGGCGTTCGGGTTGAGCCAGAAGGAGCATGCCGGGACCGCGGCGTTGAGGTTGGCGTTGATGTCCTTCGTCTCGTGGTTCCAGCGCACGCCCAGCGTGAGCGAGACATTGTCGGTGATGTTGATGATGTTGTGCGTGAAGATCGCGAACGCCTCGGTATCCACCGTGTAGCGGTCGGCCTGCTGGCCCGCGCCGTCGGGCGTGCGCGGGATCGGCTGGAGGAACGTCGCGAGCACCGCCGGCCCGCCGGCTGCTGCTGCGGCGGCGAGCGTGGGATTGCTGGCGAGCAGCACCTGGCCCATCAGCGGCACGCCGGGCAATGTGCCGAACAGCTGCGCGCCCGTCGGCAGTGCCGCGCTGCGGGTCAGCTGGTTGACGATACCGTCGACGAACTGGTCGGTCTGGGTGCCGAACCGGACGGTGTCGGTCAGCGTCAGCTTCTCGTTCAGGTAGAAGCCGCCGACCAGCCAGTCGAGCTTGCCGTCGAACGCGCTGCCCTTGAGGCGGATCTCCTGCGTGAAGTCGCGGAGGCCGGTACGATAGCCGTCGCGATAGGCGCGATCGAGGCCGGAGAAGTCGATGTCCTGGCTGCGTGTCGCCTTCCAGTCGCGCCACGAGGTGATCGATGTGAGTGAGACGTCGCCGAGATCCCAGTCGAGCTGGCCCGAGACGCCCCATTCCTTGACGCGCTCGGTCAGGTCGCGGTTGGGCGAGGTCGCCATCCGGCGCCCTTCGGGATCGAACGGACGGACGATGCCGTCGCGGCCCGCCGCGCCGCCGGCGAGCGGGTTGGCGGAAAGCGCCTCGATCAGATTGCTGGTGATGAGCCCGAGCAGGCCGCCCGCGGTGGTCGTGTCGCGGCCCGAGGGATAGAGCACGAAGCCCGATCCGGTGTTGAGCGCGGCGCAGCACGCCTCGTCGGTCTCGGCATAGTCGCCGATCAGGCGGAAGACGACGTCGGTCGTCTCGAACTTGGCCTGGCCGCGCACGAACCAGCGATCGACATTGTTGAAGTCGCGGCCGGTGTTGGGATCGGTGATGTAGCCGTCGCGCTTGTGATAGCCGCCATCGACGCGCAGCGCGAGCTGCTCGCTCACCCCGCCGGTGAGACCGGCCTTGACCTCGATCTCGTTATAATTGCCGTAGCTGCCCTCGACATAGCCGCCGAGGTCGAACGAGGGGCCCTGGGTGGTGATGCTGAGCGCGCCGGCCGAGGTGTTGCGGCCGAACAAAGTGCCCTGCGGGCCGCGCAGCACCTCGACCCGGTCGATCGGGGGCAGGTCGGCCAGCGCGACGCCGGCGCGGGCCCGGAACACGCCGTCGATGAACACGCCCACCGCCGGCTCGAAGCCGGGGTTGTCGCCCGCGGTGCCGATGCCGCGGATGCGCAGCACCACGCCGGTCGCGGCCGACTGGCCGGTGGTCACCTGAAGGCTCGGCGTCACCTGGCGCAGTCCGCGAATGTCGCTGGCGCCGGTATTCTCGAGCTGCTCGGCGCCGACCACGCTGACCGCGATCGGCACGTCCTGCGCGACCTGCGCACGGCCGGTGGCGGTGACGACGACCTCACCCTCGTCGGCCGGGCTCGTTTCCTCCGGGGTGGGGGCAGGGGTTTCCTGCGCAAAGGCTGGGGTGGTTGCCATCAGCGCGATGGCGGACGCGGTGAGCAGTTGGAACTTCCGCATGAAAGGCCTCCTCTCTGGGCGGCGCCGCTGCTTTGGCGGTCACCTGTCTAAGTTGTCGCGGAAGCTACCGTCCCGGGAATCCTTACGTCAACGTCAAATCACGCTAGGAATCCCGCGGAAATGCTTGCTATTCCGGTTCGGGACGGGTTGTTGCTCAAGCGCAACACAGGCAAGTGCGCTTGCCGTAGCGTCAGGTACCAAGGATGAGGCGGCCACGGCCATGAGCGTTCACGATCACGACGAACCCGATGACGGCGATATCGTCGCCCCGCTGCCCAAGATCGCGGTACCGGACGAGGTCGCCGAGGCGGTGCGCACGCTGCTGCGCTGGACTGGCGACGACCCGAATCGCGAAGGGCTGCTCGACACGCCGACGCGCGTCGCGCGGGCATGGAAGGAATATTGCCAGGGCTATGGCGAGGATCCGGCGCATCATCTGAGTCGCGTGTTCGAGGAAGTGGGCGGCTATGACGAGATCGTGCTGCTCAAGGACATCCCGTTCCAGTCGCATTGCGAGCATCACATGGCGCCGATCATCGGCCGCGCCTCGATCGCCTATCTGCCGCAGGACCATGTCGTCGGCATCTCCAAGCTCGCGCGCGTGCTCCACGCCTATGCGCGGCGGCTGCAGGTGCAGGAGCGGCTGACCGCAGAGGTCGCCGACTGCATCTGGAACCATCTCCACCCGCGGGGCGTGGCCGTGGTGATCGACGCGACCCACGCCTGCATGACCGCGCGCGGGGTGCGCACGCCAGGCGTCGGCATGGTCACCAGCCGCATGATGGGCGTGTTCCGCGAGGACGAGCGCAGCCGCAAGGAAGTGCTGGCGCTGATGGGCTATTGACCGGTGCGGGTGCTCGTCACCGGCGGCGCGCGGCGGATCGGCGCCGCGATCGTGCGGCACTTGGTTGGCGCGGGGCACCGGGTCGCGGTGCATCATCACGATTCGCATGACGAGGCCGAAGCACTGGCGGCGGAGCTCGGCGTCGCGCTGGTCATCGCCGACCTCGCCGACGCGGCGGACACGCGCGGGCTGGTGCAGGCGGCGGCGGCGGCGCTGGGCGGGCCGGTCGAGGGGCTGGTCAACAACGCCTCGCTGTTCAGCTGGGATGCGGTGCCGGTGGCCGACTATGCCGGGCTCGATCGGCACATGCATGTCAACCTCGGCGCGCCGCTGGTGCTCGCCTCGGCGCTCGCCGCGCAGACCGCGCTTGGCGACGGAGCGGTGGTCAATCTGCTCGACCAGAAGGTCGCCAATCCCAACCCCGATTTCCTGACCTATACGCTGAGCAAGGCGGCGCTCGCCGAGGCGACGCGGCTGCTGGCGATGGCGCTCGCCCCGCGCATCCGCGTGAACGCGGTGTCGCCGGGGCTGACCTTGCCCTCGCTCGACCAGAGCGAGGATGAGTTCGCGCAAGTGTCGGCCGCCAATCTGCTCGAGCGGGTGGTGGAGATCGAGGATATCGCGCGCACCGTCGAGCAGCTGCTCACGACGCGCAGCATTACCGGGCAGAACGTCTTCGTCGATTGCGGCCAGCGCTTCGTGCGCCGCGACGGCGACGTGATGTTCGAGACGCGGGAGCGGCCGCGTGGCTGAGTATACGATCCTGCTCGAGGGGCTCGAGGTCGTGATCGGTCTCGGCATCCATGACCATGAGCGTGCGGCGCCGCAGCGCGTGGCGGTGAGCGTATGGCTGACCTGCGTCTATGACGGCGTGCCCGATGACCGGATCGAGGCGGTGGTCGACTATGACTATCTGCGCGAGGGCATCCGCGCATTGGGCGAAGCGCGGCATATCGAGCTGCAGGAGACGCTGTGTGAGGAGGTGGCCCGGCTGGCGCTCGCCGCCGACCCGCGGGTGCGCGAGGTCAAGGTCCGCTCGATGAAGCTCGACGTCTATCCCGACGCGCGGGTGGGGTGCGAGGTCGTGCGCCGGCGTTAGCGACTCCGAAAAGCCCGCCTCAATCCGGACGCAGCCAGTTTTCGCAAGCGAGGCCATCGATCCGGGAAAATTCGCGCATATTGTCTGTGACGATCGTGCATTCGAGCGACATGGCGTGCGCAGCGATCAGCATGTCATTGGCGCCGATCGGCGTGCCGGCAGCCTCGAGCCGCGCGCGCAAATCGCCGTAGAGTTCGTCGGCCGGCGCATCGAGCGGCAGCACGTCGAGCCGATCCAGCACCAGCGCCATTTGCTTTGTAAGGCGCGCCGATCCGAGCTTCGCCGCTCCAAATCGCAACTCGGCCGCAACGACGACGCTTGTGCAGACTAACGCCTCCCCGACATCGGTGATCCGCCTCGTAACCCCTCCCTGGGGGTTACGAATAAGGTCCGAAACGATGTTGGTGTCGAGCAGGTAGCGCATCAGATATCGACCGGCTCAGCCGGCAGATCGTCGATCGGTGCGAAATCCTCTTCGACCGGTTCCAACTCCGCCAGCAGCGCAAGGAGCGATTTGGGCGGTGCCGCCTCGATGATGAGCTTCCCGCCCTCCTTGCGCATTACGGCGTCCGTTCCCGGCAGTTCGAACTCTCGGGGGATGCGCACAGCCTGGCTGCGTCCGTTGCGGAACAATCTCACATGGCGTTCGGCATTCATCGCGGTGCTCCTTGCATATGACATGGCATATGCCAAAGCTGCCGCTTTGTCCACGCGCGTATCTTGGCTTGTCGCTGAGGCGTCACCCTCTCTTTAGGACTTGGAGGAAGCCGACTCCCGCCCTATGTCCGCACCGTCCGCCGTTCAGCGGTGGGCAACATGGGGATGTTACAGGCTAGAATCGTGCAATTGCTGCTGTTTCTTTCCGCGCTGCTGGCGGGTCTGACGGGTGCCTTCACCGGCGACCGCGACCTGCGCGCGGCGCAGCGACAGAGCGAGACGGCGATCACCCGTGCCGCCGAGACGGTGGCCGAGACGGTCGCCGCCACCACGGCCGCCCGCAGCATCGTCCCCGCCGCGTCGCCGCAGCGTCCCGTTGCGGCGGCCTTCGCCATCCATGCCGCGCCGGTGCTCCGCCCGGCGCGCCTGTCGAGCGAACGCCGGTTCGAATAGCCGCGCCGCCGCCCCGCCCGGGGCGGCCTCCTTCGCTTCAGACGAATTGCGCTCGCCTGGCGGGCGCGCATCCCGCAATTTCACAAGACTGGAATCCATCATGTTCGGCGGTTTGGCCAAATCCCTGTTCGGCTCGTCCAACGACCGTTACGTCAAAGGCCTCGGGGTCATCGTGCAGAAGATCAACGCGTTCGAGCCGGCGCTCGAAGCGCTTTCGGACGAGGAGCTTGCGGCGCAGACCGTGAAGTTCCGCGCGCGGCTCGCCGAGGGCGAGAAGCTTGATTCGATCCTGCCCGAAGCCTTCGCCACAGTGCGCGAGGCGTCGCGCCGCGTGCTCGGCATGCGCCATTTCGACGTGCAGATGATCGGCGGCATCGTGCTCCATCGCGGCGAGATCGCCGAGATGCGCACCGGCGAGGGCAAGACGCTGGTGGCGACGCTCGCGGTCTATCTGAACGCGCTGCCGGGCGAGGGCGTCCACGTCATCACCGTCAACGACTATCTCGCCCGCCGCGACGCCGAGTGGATGGGGCAGATCTACAAGTTCCTCGGGCTCACCGTCGGCGTGATCGTGCCCAACCTCGCCGATCACCAGCGCCGCGAGGCCTATGGCGCCGACATCACCTACGGCACCAACAACGAGTTCGGCTTCGACTATCTGCGCGACAACATGAAGTACGACCGCGCGTCGATGGTGCAGCGTCCCTTCAAGATGGCGATCGTCGACGAGGTCGACTCGGTGCTGATCGACGAGGCGCGCACGCCGCTGATCATCTCCGGCCCGACCGACGACAAGTCCGAGCTCTACATCAGCGTCGACGCGATCGTGAAGCAGCTCGACGAGAGCCTGTACGAGAAGGACGAGAAGCAGAAGAGCGTCATCCTGACCGAGGACGGCACCGAAACCGTCGAGCGCATGCTCGAATCGGCGGGGCTGCTCCAGGGCGACAATCTCTACGATTTCGAGAATACGCAGGTGGTGCACCACCTCAACCAGGCGCTGCAGGCCAACGTGATGCGCAAGCGCGACATCGACTATATCGTCAAGGACGACAAGGTCATCATCATCGACGAGTTCACCGGCCGCATGATGGACGGCCGGCGCTGGTCGGACGGCCTGCACCAGGCAGTCGAGGCCAAGGAAGGCGTCAACATCGAGCCCGAGAACCAGACGCTCGCCTCGATCACCTTCCAGAACTATTTCCGCATGTATCCCAAGCTCTCAGGGATGACCGGCACCGCCGCGACCGAGGCGCCCGAATTCTTCGACATCTACAAGATGAACGTGGTGAGCATCCCCACCAACGTGCCGGTGCAGCGGATCGACCAGGACGACGAGTTCTACAAGACGCAGCAGGACAAGTTCATCGCCATCGCGCGGACGATCAAGGAACATGCGGCCAAGGGTCAGCCGGTGCTGGTCGGCACGGTCTCGATCGAGAAGTCGGAGCTGCTCTCGGACTATCTCGCCAAGGAGGGCGTCGACCACTCGGTGCTCAACGCGCGCCAGCACGAGAACGAGGCGCATATCGTGGCGCAGGCGGGCCGGCTCGGCGCGGTGACGATCGCCACCAACATGGCGGGCCGCGGCACCGACATCCAGCTCGGCGGCAATGTCGAGTTCCGCATCAATGACGAGCTCAAGGACATGGCGGAGGGTCCCGAGCGCGACGCTGCGGTCCAGCAGATCAAGGACGAGGTCGCCGCCGAAAAGGCCAAGGTACTCGAAGCCGGCGGCCTGTTCGTGCTCGGCACCGAGCGTCACGAGAGCCGCCGCATCGACAACCAGCTGCGCGGCCGTTCGGGCCGCCAGGGCGACCCCGGCCTGTCGCGCTTCTATTTGAGCCTCGACGACGACCTGCTGCGCATCTTCGGCCCCGACACTTTGTTCGCCAAGATGATGCGCAACAACATCGCCGACGGCGAGGCGATCGGCAGCAAGTGGCTGACCAAGGCGATCGAGACCGCGCAGAAGAAGGTCGAGGCGCGCAACTACGATATCCGCAAGCAGGTCGTCGAATATGACGACGTCATGAACGACCAGCGCAAGGTGGTGTACGAGCAGCGCGCCGACATCATGGACGCCGAAACGGTCGGCGACGTGGTCGAGGACATGCGCGCCGAGACGGTCAACGACATCGTCGGCCAGGCCTGCCCGCCCGAGACCTATCCCGAGCAATGGGACATCGAGGGCCTTAAGGAGAATGTCCAGAAAACGCTCGGTGTCGAGGCGCCGATCGAGCAATGGATCGCCGAGCAGGACGGCATCGAGCCCGAGGATGTCGAGAACAAGGTCCGCGAGCTCGCCGACGCCAAGGTCAAGGCCAAGTCCGACGATCTCGATCCCGAGACCTGGATGCAGATCGAGAAATCGATCCTGCTGCAGAATCTCGACCATCACTGGAAGGAGCATCTCGGGCTGCTCGACGCACTGCGCCAGGTCGTCCACTTGCGTGCTTATGCGCAGAAGACGCCGATCAACGAATACAAGCAGGAAGCCTTCGCGATGTTCGAGCGCATGCTTGCCAACATCCGCGAGGATGTGACGCGCACGCTGGCCTGGGCCGAGTTCCAGTTCCAGCCGCCGCCCGAGCTTCCCGAGCTGCCCGACTTCCTGACCACGCACATCGATCCGCTGACCGGCATCGACAATAGCGGCGACTGGGATGCGGGCGCGGCGGGGCTGATCTCGAACGAGCTGCCGGCGATGCAGATCCCGCGTCCCGACGGCGAGGCGCTGGGCGACGATCCCGCGCAATGGGCCGGCCGGGTGAGTCGCAATGCGCCGTGCCCGTGCGGTTCAGGCCGCAAGTACAAGCACTGCCACGGGGCGCTGTAGGGGCGCATCTCGTACCCCACACTCCGTCACCCTGAACTTGTTTCAGGGTCCATCTTTCCACAGGCGACTGAGCCGCTGGTTGCACGATGGATGCCGAAACAAGTTCAGCATGACGGAAGAAGGGATGAAGTGGCGCTCGCCACCACAGCCAAAAGAAAGGGCCATCCGGTTTCCCGGACGGCCCTTTTTCTTGGCCTAGGCCGATCTCAGCGCGGGCGCGGCGGCTGCGCGATCGACGGGCCGAGATTGTCGAGCACCTCGCGCGCGCTGAACGCGCGGACATTGTCGGGCTTGCGGCCGCGACCGACGACGATCTCGGCGCTCGCCTCGTAGCGGTCGACCGTGCGCACATCGATGTCGCGGTCCCAGAAGGGATCGCCGTAGAAGGGGCTCCAGCCCCGCCAGCCCCAGCGCGGGCTGTAATAGCGCCACGACGGGCCCCAATAGCCCCATGGGCCCGAATGGAACGGACGGTCGATATAGGTCCGCGTCTTCTTCTCGGTGTCGCGGTCGGCGAGGGTGAAATAGTCGTAGCCGCGCTCGACCGTCAGCTGCGCGGCGCGATAGAGCAGGTAGCGCTCGACCGTCTCGCGCGAGGTGAGGCTGTTGCCGGCGAAGGTGACACGGAAGCGGTCGCTCTCGATCTGCTCGTCCCAATAGCCGGTGCGGTAGGAACCGCTGCCGGTGGCGGGCTGATAGGGCGTGGGCGTCGCGCAGGACGCGAGCACGGATGCCGACGCGAGGGCGAAGGCAAGCGCCGCGGCCCGCGAACGGCGGGACTGGCTGGTGCGCATGGAATTCCTCCTAATCATTTGCGGCGACTCGTGCCGATATGTGGTTGTAACGAACAGCATAACGCAAATGTCCATTGCCTGAACGGAATGATGCGCTCGCACCCGTAAAGGGGATATGCGCCGCACGGGAATTGTGAGTGGGCGCGGCGTGCTGTACGACACGACGCACATCCGGAGACTTGGCCATGCTGCGCATCCCCTCGCTCATGCTGATCCTGGTTTCGCTGACTGCGGGAGCCGCCCCGCAGCTCGCCATGAACCTGTCGTTCAAGTCGCTTTTGCTCGCGACGCAATCGAAGTGTCCGGCCTCAAAGGTGCACCGCGCAACGCCGGCCGCGTTGCTCGCTGCCGAGGAAAGCTTCCGCAATCAGCTCCCCCATACCCATCAGGATTTGCTGCGGCGCGTGATACCACGCGCCGCGGATGGGACGCCGCAGCAATGTGTGGGCCGGGGTCGCGCCGGCAATTGCCGCGCGAATGCGGAGCTCGACGCCATCCGGAAGGCTGGCTTGATGCAGGAATTCGCGAAGGCGGTCTGCGCGCGCGGCTCGGCGCCCTGGCGATAGGCGCGCGGTAGGAAAGACGCTGGCTCCCCTTCGTGGAAGATATTAATTCGCCTATACTGTTCGGATACGCTGCAGGACATTCTAAGCTTTCGTAAATGGAGCTGCAGCATGCGAAGTAGGCGACACCCAATCGGTTAAAGGCCCGCTGGCACATCGTTGCCAACGTCCTCGCTAGTGTCGGCAGCGGGTGGGATGCCGTCAGGGTGACGCGAACCACTCTCCACTAGCCAGCCAAAATAGCTGCCCGTCGGCTGAAGGCGACTGTCTCGGCATCAATCCTCACGCGCGGCAACCGGGTAGATGATGAAGTGGTCGTGGATCCGGGGCTGATCGGGAACATCGAGCGGAGCCTTGAGGCCAGCCTGTAGTTCGAGGATTGTATCGGACGGCAGTTCGAGGCGATGCTCGTCGGGATGCGTCGCCGCCTCGTGGCGATAATCGCGTCCGGGCGCGCGCGTCATCTCGATATGTGCGCCGAGCACCGCACGGATGGGATGTCCGGCGGCAAACTTCGCGAGGCGATCGATGCTGGCGCGGTTGTCCGGCAGGAAGTTTACCGGCACATAGAGCCGGCCGGGATAGAGCGTGTCTCCTGACAGCAGGATCTCCAGTCGGGGATCATAGAACATGACGGCGGCTTTCTGGTGCCCAGGTGTCGGAATAACGCTGAGGACGCGGCCGCCGAGATCGAACGGAACGATCTCGTCGGGCCACTTCGCGGCGCCGAAGAACGCCGCAACCTCCGCAGGCTTCAACCCGACGAGCGTCGTGTTCGGGCGGTTCCGAAACGCGCCGTCGCCGGCGACATGGTCGCCGTGGCTGTGGCTGTGTGCGACAACCAGCGGGATCTGGTTGCGCCGGTTCGCGGTAAGCCAATCATCGATCAGCTTGTCGACCACTGGTCTGATCTGGCCGCCTTCCGCGCCGGTATCCACCAAGAGCACCTTGTCACGCCCGAAGACCAGGTAGAGGAACGGTGCTTCAAAGTTGGTCTTGACCGATTGCCGGATGACGAAGGTGTCGGCGTCGAGCGCCTGCACCTGGGTTGCCGGCTCATCGGCGCTCGTGCCGTCGATCCACTTCTCCGCAAACAGCTCCGGGAGTGGCGCGCGCTCTGCGGCGGCCGCGATGCCCGCGAACAGGAGCATGGCACCGAGGCCAACTGCCGTTCCGGCCAAGACGCGCGCACCCGATACCATGTCGTTCTTGCCCCTCATCTGCGCCAGGCCGGCTGCGACACCCCGATCTCTGTGGATCGAGGCGCCATCCTTCCCGGATAGCGCCCCGACTGTTTCGTCAGATCAGTATTTGAACCGCGCTTCGATGCCGAAGGTCCGCGGGTTGATGACCGTTTGCTTGTAATAACGCAGCACCACGCCATCGTTGAGACCGACGCGCGAGCGATCATTGGCGACGGAGGCCACGGCATATTTGTCGAAGATGTTGTTCGCAAACAGGCCAAGGCTGTACCGCTCGGTTTCATAGACCAGCGACGCGCGGTGCAGCACATAGCCGGGAAGCTTGTCGCCGAAGGCTCGGTCCCAGCCGAGCCGCGTCACGACATCCCCGCGATAGGTGGCCGTCCAGTCGGCGACGAGGTCGCCATCCTTGAATGGCATGGTGTAAGCCGCGCCCAGACTTCCGCTATGCTTGGCCGAGCCGGGAAGGCGGTCGCCGGCCAGCGCGTCGAGCTGGATCGGACTGCTCGGATACGTGCCCGCAGGACTGTTGACGGCGATGATCGCCGGCACGTCCTCGGTCAGCTTGGCATCGGTGTAAGAATAGGTGCCCTGGATCGACAGGCCCGGGATGGGCCGGAGCTGGAACGATCCTTCGAAGCCCTCCGACTTTGCCTTTCCGCCGTTCACCGTGATGCCGACGATACCGTTCAGCGTCGCGGAATCGACCTGAATGCCGTCCCATTTGATCTGGAAGACGTTGAAGTTGAAGCTGAGCTTGCGATCGAAAAGCTGGGCGCGAATGCCGATCTCGGCGTTCCTGGTGGTGTCCGGACCGAACTGGATTTCGTTCGGCAGCGCGCATACGTTTTGCTGGGTAGGATCCAGCGGCAGCACGCAGGGCGCGACGGTGTTCGGGCCGCCGATGCGATAGCCCTTGCTGTACGTCGCATAGACCATGATGTCGGGCGTGACGTCATAGGAGCTGTTGAACTTCCACACCCAGCCGCTCTTCTCTGAGGTGCCGCCCGCGGCGTCCAGATCATAGGGGCTGACTGGCTCGCCGAGCAGCGGAAGCGTCGAGCGGCCCGCGACTTCCGAGGTGTAGCCGAAATAGCGCGCGCCCGCGGTAACCTGCCATTCCGGCGTCACCCTGAACGTGCCTTCGCCGAACACCGCCTTCTCGGTGACCTTCGACCTCACGAATGATGCATATTCGACCTCGTCGGGGTTGGGCTGGGTTCCGGACGGTACCCATGGGTGGTTCGGCACGATCTCCCGGTAATCCTGCTGCCGTTTCTGCTCGTTGTAGAAGCCGCCGATTACCCAGCTGAACGGACCGCCGTGACGCGAGACGAAGCGGATTTCCTGGTTGAATTGCTCGCGGGTATTCTGGCTCTCGTTGTAGCTCGAGAAGGCCGGAAACGTCTCGTAGCCATAGTCGAGATCGAGCAGCAGATCGGTGTTGTCGCTCTGCTGCCTGTTCCTCACATGGGTATAGGCGGTGGTCGCGACGAGGTCGGCGATACCTGCGATGTTCGCGTTGATTTCCACGCTGGCAAGGTGTGCGCGACGCGACACCGGCTCGATATAGCGGCCGGCGCTTTCATATCTGCTCGTCCCGAGCACGCCGTTGCTGTTGTACTGGCCGCCATCGGTCCTGGTCTGCTGGTATGCGTAGGTGAAGTTGACCTTCAGGTCCTCGTTCAGCTGGACGAGCAGTTGGTTGCGCGTGGTGATGGTTTCCTCGAAGTTGAGATCCTTGCGGCGAGTCAGGTTCGCGGCATAGCCCGCAGGTGTAACGCTGACGGGGCCGTTCGGCTGCGGCAGCGACACGCCGGGCACCTGAAGCAGCAGCGGATAGTCGATGAAGCCGGGATCATAGAAATAGCCCGTGGCCGAGCGGAAGGCGATATGGTCCTTCACGATCGGGATATTGATGACACCATCCACCTGACGGCCGAAATTGGCGCTATGGTCCTTGGCGTAGAGGCGGCCGTGCACCTCGGCTTCGAACGCATCGGTGTTGGGGCGGTTCGGGATATTGCGGATCGCGCCGGCCAGCGTGCCAAGGCCGTAAAGCGTGCCCTGCGGCCCTAGCAGCGTTTCGACTCGCGCGAGGTCGAGCAGCTTGAAGTCATAATAGAGCGGCACTTCGCCGAGATAGACGCCGAGCGCATCGTCATAGCTTGCGCCGCTCGCATCCGTGTCCGAGGCGTTCAGACCGCGAAGCACGATGGTTCCGGTCGAGCCGGGTCCCGTGTCCGAAATGGTCATGCCGGGCGTGAAGTCGGCGAGATCGCGCACGTCGTCGATACGCTGCCTGGCGAGCTGTTCCGCACCGACCGCGCTGATGTTGATCGGCACGTCCTGGAGCGAGGTCTCGCGGCGGGTGGCGGTCACCACGATCTCGCCGGAATCGCCGCCCGCGACTGGCTCGTCTGGCGCGGTATCCTGCGCCCAGACCGGGGTGGCCCCAACGCCCATCAACATGGTCGCGCCGAGCAATGTGTTGCGAAACATTTTCATAGTCACTCCGACCCCCCTTTTCGGTTTGGCCCGTCGTCAGTGACATCCTGCTCCCTTGGCGCTCTGGCTATGCCGGCACCTTGCAGCCGGTTCGCGGCTGGATCGTTCCTCGCATCTCGTGGTCCACGCCGCTGTTCACAGCGGGCTTGCAGCTGCGACACAACGCTGCGCTGGTCGCTTCTCGAACATTCCGAAGGCCTGGCGGAAATGCGAAAACGTCTGCGAAGCGAACGCGGACGGCGGCCGATGGCACATCGTCCCAAGGAACTGCTTCGCTGGCCAGCTTTCGATTCACGAACCCTCACTTGTGAGCCGGCGATTGCCCGGCGATTCCACCTTTCCGTTCGGTCGCTTCATCGAGCGATAGGGCATTACGGTATGGATATTACTTAGCTCGTCAAGCGTAATAATTTTGCACTTGCTCAGTATGACGCGAAAACTGTGTGCAGCGCACAAAATGGGGGTTTTCGGAGAAAATGAGTTCGCCCCTTTGATGCGGCGTAATAAATGTGGCGCAGGCTATGACGCGATCGAATCGAGACGCGTTATGAAAATCCCGAATCGTGACAATCGCTTCGCGTCCGCAACGCGCATTGGGCGGTTATTTGGTGGCGCCCGGCGAACGAGCTGTCCGAACGCGCAAGGAGCGATCCCGTTTTGCCAAGCGGGCCGGCCCGCCCGATCGCATGCCACGCCGTATTACATTTTATTGCACTGGTAATATTTTTCGATGGACAAGGACGCGGGTTGTGGCGATGCTGCGCTGCGAAAGGGGATCGACTCATGATCAAGCTTGTTCGCAAGGTAGGCAAGGTTGCGCTGATCGCCGGAGCGCTCATGCTCGCATCCTGTTCGCAGGCGCCGGATCCCCAGACGACGCAGCGTAAGACGTTCAGCATCGGCTGGTCGATCTACGCCGGCTGGATGCCTTGGCCCTATGCCCAGCAGGCCGGGATCGTGAAGAAATGGGGCGACAAATACGGCATCAAGATCGACGTCGTGCAAGTGAACGACTATGTTGAATCGATCAACCAGTACACTGCGGGCAAGTTCGACGGTGTGACGGTCACCAACATGGACGCCCTGACCATCCCCGCTGCGGGCGGCAAGGACACCAGCGCGATCATCGTCGGGGACTATTCGAACGGCAATGACGGCATCCTGCTCAAGGGCGCGGACACGCTGGCCGCGATCAAGGGACGCCAAGTCTATCTGGTCGAGCTCTCCGTCTCCCACTATCTGCTCGCGCGTGGGCTGGAGACCGCCGGCTTGAAGTCCACCGACGTCAAGACCGTGAATACCTCCGACGCGGACATCGTCGGCGCGTTCAGCAGCCCCTCCGCCACTGCGGCCGTCGCCTGGAACCCGCAGCTTTCGGTGATGAAAGGACAGGCGGGCGCCAAGGAGGTCTTCAGCTCCGCCAAAATCCCGGGGGAGATCCTCGACCTCATGGTGGTCGATACCGCCACGCTCAAAGCCAATCCCGACCTCGGCAAGGCGCTGGCCGGCATCTGGTACGAGACGTTGGCGCTCATGCAGCGCCAGGACGCGACGGGCAAGGCGGCACGCGCCGCAATGGCCAAGCTGGCCGGCACCACGCCGGAGGACTTCGACAAGCAGTTGAAGACCACCTTCCTCTATGCCGATCCCAAGGCCGCTCTTGCCGCGACCTCGGCGCCGGCACTGGTGAAGACCATGACGCTGGTGCGCGATTTCAGCTTTTCCAAGGGACTGTTCAAGGGTGCGTCATCAGCCGACGCCGTCGGAATCGCTTTTCCGGGCGGCAAGACGCTCGGCGATCCACGGCGCGTCACGTTCCGGTTCGACGAGAGCTTCATGAAGCTCGCGGCCGACGGGAAGCTTTGAGCGCGTCTTTTCCGGCTCTCGCAAGGTGAGGTAACGATATGCGTTGGGTGAACCGTTCAGTTCGCCGGAGCGACCATATCATTCTGGGTTCGCTGCCGATCCTGTTGCTGGTGCTGCTCTACCTGTTCGTGGCGGCGCAGCGACACGCCGCCAATCCGATGGACAAGATCCTGCCGCTCCCCGCGGGCATGGCCGAGAGCATGGCCGCGCTGCTGTTCCAGCCGGACCAGCTGACCGGACAGCTCGTCTTCTGGGCGGACACGCTGGCGAGCCTCCAACGGCTGGGTCTGGGCCTTGGCATCGCGACTCTCTCGGCGCTGCTGATCGGGCTCGTGCTCGGCGTCCTGCCGCCGGTGCGCGCGACCTTCGGTCCGCTGGTCACCGCCATCGCGGTCATCCCGCCGATCGCACTGCTACCCATCCTGTTCATCGCGCTGGGACTGGGGGAGACCGCGAAGGTCGCGCTCATCGTCATCGGCATCGCTCCGGTCATGGTGCGCGACATCGCCGCCCATGTCGCGGATCTGCCACGGGAGCAGATCGTCAAGGCGCAGACGCTGGGCGCCAGCTCGTGGCAGATCATGATCCGCGTCGCGCTGCCGCAGGCGATGCCGCGGCTCATCCATGCGGTGCGCCTCTCGCTCGGCCCGGCCTGGGTGTTCCTCATCTCGGCCGAGGCGATCGCGTCGGACGTCGGCCTCGGCTACCGGATCTTCCTCGTCCGGCGCTATCTCTCGATGGACGTGATCATCCCCTATGTCGCGTGGATCGCCGTGCTGGCGATCGTGATGGACGTGGCACTCGTCTTCCTGAGCCGGCGGCTGTTTCCCTGGGCGCATGGAGCCAGCCATTGAGCGCGCGACCCAACACCCTTCTGAGCCTGCAGGACATCTGGGTCGAATATGGCGACAAGATCGTCCTCGAGAAGCTGAGCCTCGATATCGAGGCCGGCTCCTTCGTCTCGATCATCGGTCCCTCGGGCGCGGGAAAGAGCAGCCTGCTGCGCATCGTCCTCGGCCAGGAAATGCCGACCCGCGGGACCCTGCTCCTCGACGGGACTCCGCTGACGCCGGAATGCGGTCCCGATCGCGGCGTCGTGTTCCAGCGCTATTCGGTGTTTCCGCACCTGTCGGCCTTGCGCAACACGATGTTCGGGCTCGAATGCGAACAGGCGCCGTTCACCGCGCGGCTGCTCGGCAGCGCACGACGGGCGGCCAGGGATGAAGCGATCGAGATGCTGAACGCGGTTGGCCTGGGCGACAGCGTGGGCCTCTACCCCGCGCAGATGTCGGGCGGCATGCAGCAGCGGCTGGCGATCGCCCAGGCGCTGATCAAGCGACCGCGCATCCTGCTGCTCGACGAGCCTTTCGGCGCGCTCGATCCCGGCATCCGCGCCGACATGCATGCGCTGATCACGCGGCTGTGGCGCGACTATGCGCTGACGATCATCATGGTGACCCACGACATCCGGGAAGCCTTCACCCTCGGCACGCGGGTGCTCGCGCTCGACAAGCGCAGGCACGACCCGCACGCCCCCCACCGTTTCGGCGCAACCGTGGTCTACGACCTGCCCTTGCGCAACCGAACCGATCGCATGACCGCGGAGGGCCTCATCGTCGCGGTCGAAGGTCAGCGTAGCAACGAGGAGAGGATTGAACATGGCTAGCGAAACCGCGAGCCTGGCCAGGCTCAGCATGAGCCTGCCAGGGGAGTTGTTCCGGCAGCTCGACATCATGGTGGAGGAACGCGGCCTGCCGTCGCGCTCGCAGCTCATCGCCGAACTGATCCGCCACGCGCTTGCCGAGCATGAGGCCTTCACGCGGCCCGACGAGATGCTCGCCGGCACGATCACGCTCGTCTATCGCGGCGATCGGGGCCGCGTGCGGCATCAGCTCGCCCAGACGCAGGCCGACTATCTCAAGGAGGTCATTTCCTCCCAGCATGTCTTCCTGGAGGACGATCAGTCGCTCGAGGTGTTGCTGGTGCAGGGTCCGGCCTTACTGCTGAAGGAGCTGTGCGACGCGCTTCGCCGGGTCCGCGGCGTGCAGCAGCTCCAGCTTGTCACGACCACCGCCTTGCTGCCGCCGCTGTACGAGCCGGAAGCCGGCGACCGTCCCAAGGAAAGCGTTGCATGACCCAGATTCTCGCAAATCCATCGGCTGCACGCGACCATGCGCGCGGCATGGCGGGCACCGTGGTCGAAGCGATGCCGGTGCTGCCACCGGTCGCGGACGACCTCCCCGCTGGGGTGCCGGGGGACGATCTGCTGTGGGAAGAAACCATCGCGGCGGGCGGCTACGCCACGCGACGGCTGATGCGCGGCGCGCGGTTGCGGCTGATCGACCTCAAGGGCGACGCCTGCGCCTCCCTCCTGATCTTCAACGCCGAGATGCCGACCGAACGGCTCAATGTCGCCGATACCGTCAAGGTGCAGTGGAACGCCTATCTCGGCGCAGGCAAGCTGCTGCTGTCGGACATGGGCCGCGTGCTGATGAGCTTTCTCGAGGACGGCGCGGGCACGCACGACAGTTTCTGCGGAACGTCCAACGTCGCGACCAACGCCGCCAAATATGGCAATGGCGCCAACAGCGGCCCTTATCCCAATGGGCGCGACCGCTTCCTGCTCGGCGCCGCCAAGCACGGGCTGCAGCGCCGCGATGTTCATCCGTGCATGACGCTGTTCAAGGGCACGAAGATCACGCCCGACGGCACGATCGTGCTGCAGGTCGGGCCGTTCGCGCCGGGCCGGAGCGTCGTGCTACGCGCCGAGATGGACGTGATCGTGGTGCTCGCGAACTGCCCGCACGTCCTCGATCCGCGTGAGGCGTGGACGGTGACGCCGCTGCGCGCGACCGCCTGGCGCGGCCCCGTCACGCCCGAGGATGATCCCATCCGCAATGCGACACCCGAAGGCCTGCGCGCCTTCGAGAATGTCGAAGACTATTTCCGCCGGTGAATAAGGAACAGGCCCGCATGAGCGTCGATCCGCATCTCTCCGGTCTGTCCGGTACCATCGTCCACGACGAGATCGTGCCAGCGCGCGCGCCGTGGCTCCACCACATCGCCGCCGGCCAGACGCTTCGCATCGTCGATCTGGAAGGCAATCAGGCCGTCGATTTCCTTCTGTACGCCGCCGCCGACGATGCCGAGCGCTACAGCGCCCAGGACACCGTCGCGGCGCAGGGCAATTTGTTCCTGCGCCAGGGAACGGTGCTGCGATCGAACGAGGGGCGGCCGATGATGACCATCACCGCCACCGCGGTCGACTATCACGACACCATCGGCGGCGCTTGCTCGTGCGAGTCGAACACGCTTCGCTACGGCCACCACACCAAGGCCGAGCATGCCTGCGTCGAGAATTTCCTGGAGGCGAACCTTCGCGAAGGACGGGGCAAGCGTGACATCGTTTCCAACATCAACTTCTTCATGAACGTGCCGGTGGAGGAAGACGGCTCGCTCGGCATCGTCGATGGGATCTCCGCGCCCGGGCTCACCGTGGACCTGCGCGCCGAGATGGATGTCATCGTCGTCGTCTCCAACTGCCCGCAGGTCAACAATCCCTGCAACGGCTTCAACCCCACGCCAGTGCGGATGATCGTGACCGCATGAGCTTCGATACCGTCCTGATTGCGAACCGGGGGGCGATCGCCACCCGGATCATCCGCACCCTGCGGCGCATGGGCCTGCGCTCCGTCGCGGTCTATTCGGAAGCGGACGAGAGCTCGCTTCATGTTTCCGAGGCGGACGAGGCTGTGTGCATCGGCCCGGCGCCGGCCTCGGAAAGCTATCTCAACGTCGATGCGATTCTGGCGGCGGCACGCAAGACTGGGGCCGGGGCCATCCACCCGGGCTACGGCTTCCTCGCCGAGAATGTAGACTTCGCGGAGGCTTGCGCGGCAGCGGGGATCGTCTTCATCGGCCCCACCCCGGACAACATCCGCACCTTCGGCCTCAAGCACAGCGCGCGTGCGCTAGCCGCCGCTCACGACGTCCCGCTGGCGCCGGGCACGGACCTGCTGACCGACGAAGGCGAAGCCGTGCGCGCCGCGTGCGCCATCGGTTTCCCGGTGATCCTGAAGGCGACGGCCGGCGGCGGCGGCATCGGCATGCGCGTCTGCGAAGACGAGGCCGCGGTGCGCGAGGGTTTCGCCGCCGTCGCCCGGCAGGGCCTGGGCAGTTTCGGCGACGCCGGCGTCTTTCTCGAACGCTATATCCGGCGCGCCCGGCATATCGAGGTGCAGCTGTTCGGCGATGGTGCGGGCCGGGTCATGGCGCTGGCGGAACGCGACTGCTCGCTGCAGCGGCGCAATCAGAAAGTGGTCGAGGAAGCGCCGGCGCCGCTGCTGCCCGACATGGTTCGCCGCGATCTCATCGCGGCCTCTGTCCGGCTCGGCCAGGCTGCGAACTATCGGTCCGCCGGCACGGTCGAGTTTCTCTACGACGCCGAGCGGCAAGAATTCTTCTTCCTCGAGATGAATACGCGTCTCCAGGTCGAGCACGGCGTCACCGAGGAGATCATGGGGATCGACCTCGTCGAATGGATGGTGCGCGGCGGGGCCGGTGATTTCGGCTTCCTCGATGCCGAAATGCCCCGTCCGTCCGGCCATTCGATCCAGGTACGGCTGTATGCCGAGGACCCGGCACTCGACTATCGGCCGACCTCGGGCACGCTGACCGCGGTCGATTTTCCCGCCGACATTCGCGCGGAGACATGGTGCATGGCGGGCACCGCGGTCAGCGCGTGGTACGATCCGATGCTGGCCAAGCTGATCGTGCATGCGCCGACCCGTGAGGAAGCCGTTGCCGCGATGCAGACGGCGCTCGCGCAAAGCCGGGTGGACGGCATCGAGACGAACCTGCGCTGGCTGCGCGAGGTGGTCCAGTCTGAAGCGTTCGTCCGCGGCGAGGTATCGACCCGGGTGCTCGACGCCATCACCTACCAGCCGGACAGCATCCGGGTAATCAGCGGCGGCACGGCGACGACCGTGCAGGACTGGCCCGGGCGGCAGAAGCTGTGGGCCGTGGGGGTGCCGCCGTCCGGTCCGATGGACGATCAGTCGTTCCGTCTCGGCAACCGGCTGCTCGGCAACCCCGAGGGGACGGCGGGCCTGGAAGTCACCATCACGGGGCCGACGCTCATGTTCGCGGCGCCGACACGCATCTGCCTGACGGGCGCCGATTTCGACGCGACCCTCGACGGCGCCCCGGTCCGGCGCGGTGAGGCGGTCGAGGTTCGGGCCGGCCAGACACTCACGCTGGGCCGCGCCTCTGGGGGTGGCCTGCGGGGCTATATCCTGGTTGCCGGCGGGTTCGACATCGCGCCCTATCTCGGCAGCCGCAGCACGTTCGAGCTCGGCCAGTTCGGTGGCCACGCCGCGCGCCGGCTGCTCGCCGGCGATACGCTGCACCTGGCCGGCGCGGCGGTAGAGGCGGCCTTGCCCGCGATCGCCCTGCCGGACTTCTCGACCGAATGGACCCTGCGGGTTCTCTACGGGCCGCACGGCGCCCCCGATTTCTTCACCGGCGAGGACATCGACACGATCGTCAGCGCCGAATGGCAGGTCCATTATAACAGCAATCGCACCGGCGTGCGCCTGATCGGCCCCAAGCCGCACTGGGCACGGGCGGACGGCGGTGAGGCGGGCCTGCACCCCTCCAACATCCACGACAATCCCTATGCTATCGGCGCGGTCGATTTCACCGGCGACATGCCGATCATCCTCGGCCCCGACGGCCCCTCGCTCGGCGGCTTCGTCTGCCCCTTCGTGGTTATTGCCGCCGATCGCTGGAAGGTCGGGCAGCTCGCGCCGGGCGACAAGCTTCGCTTCGTGCCAGTCAACGTCACCGATGCGGCCACCGCGGACGCCCTGCAGCGCAGACTGATCGCGACCGGTATCGTGCCCGGATCGAGTCCGGCGCGGCCCATCTCGACCCTCTCGCCGATCCTAGCCGAGTTGGAGGAACGGCCGGGCCGTCCCCGAACCTGCTATCGCCAGCAGGGCGACCGCAACATCCTGGTCGAATACGGGCCGATCGTGCTGGACATCGAGCTGCGCATCCGGGTGCACGCGCTGATGACCGAGCTGGAGCGGCTCGCCTTGCCCGGCATCATCGACATCGTCCCCGGAATCCGTTCGCTCCAGCTCCATTTCGATGGTGAAGCGATGAGCCAGCGCGGCGCGCTTGCTGCGCTGATCGCCGCCGAGGAGCGGCTGGGCGACCTTGAGGATTTCGCCATCCCCTCGCGCATCGTCCACCTTCCGCTGAGCTGGCGCGACCCGGCGACGATCGAGACGATCGAGAAATATATGGGGGCCGTGCGCGCCGACGCCCCCTGGTGTCCGGACAACATTGAATTCATCCGAAAGATCAACGGCTTGCCCGATGTCGCCGCGGTGGAAGGCTTGATCTTCGAGGCCAATTATCTCGTCCTTGGTCTCGGCGACGTCTATCTTGGCGCGCCCGTGGCGACGCCGGTCGATCCCCGGCACCGCCTGGTCACCACCAAATACAACCCCGCGCGAACCTGGACTCCGCCCAACGTCGTCGGCATCGGCGGCGCCTATATGTGCATCTACGGCATGGAGGGGCCGGGCGGCTACCAGCTGTTCGGCCGGACCATCCAGGTGTGGAACACCCACCGCCAGACCGAAGCCTTCACCGAGGGCAAGCCGTGGCTGCTGCGCTTCTTCGATCAGATCCGCTTCTACCCGGTGAGCGCCGATGAACTGGCCGAGTGGCGCCGGGATTTCCCGAGCGGGCGGCGCGCGATCCGCATCGAGGAGTCCGAATTCCGCCTGGCGGACTATCGCGCGTTCCTGGCCGACAATGCCGAATCCATCGGCGCGTTCGAGACGCGGCGGCAGGCCGCATTCCAGGAGGAACGCGACGAGTGGCAGCGGCGCGGCGAGTTCGACCGCGTCACCGACCTCACCGAGACCGGACCGGCGGAACCTGCCGCGGTCGACGTGCCCGAAGGCGCTGATCTGGTCGAGGCGCCCTTCGGCGGCAGCGTCTGGAAGCTGCTCGTCGCAGTCGGCGACGAGGTGCAGGCCGGCGAGACGATCGCAATCATCGAAGCCATGAAGATGGAATGTCGTGTGGACAGTCCGGGCGCGGGAACCGTCGCTGCGCTCTACACGCAGGAGCGGCAGTCGCTGCAACCCGGCTCGCCGCTGCTGGCGCTGACGAGGCGCGCATGACGGTGCTGAACCGCCGTTCCGCGGCCGAGATCGCCGCCGCCGTCGCTGCCGGACGGACCAGCGCCGTCGCGGTGATCGAGGAGACGCTCGCTCGCCTCGCCGCCTATGATGCCGTGGAGCCGCAGATCTGGATCAGCCGGGCCACCCCGGAGAACCTCGTCGCGGCGGCCCGAGCCGTCGATGCCCGTGTGGCCGCGGGTCAAGCCCTACCGCTGGCGGGCGTGCCGTTCGCGGTGAAGGACAATATCGACGTCGCGGGGTTCGAGACCACCGCCGCTTGCCCCGCCTTCGCCTATCGGCCAGCGGCATCGGCCGCGGTCGTCGAACGGCTGCTGGCAGCCGGAGCGATCTGCGTCGGTAAAACCAATCTCGACCAGTTCGCCACGGGGCTCAACGGCACGCGCAGCCCCTATGGCAGCCCGCGCAACGCCTATAACATGGCTTATGTCAGCGGCGGCTCGAGTTCAGGCTCGTCGGTCGCCGTGGCGGCGGGACTGGTCGCCTTCGCGCTGGGCACCGACACCGCCGGCTCGGGCCGCGTTCCGGCCGCCTTCCAGCACCTGATCGGGTTCAAGCCCAGCAAGGGGCGGTGGAGCAATCGCGGTCTCGTGCCGGCGTGCCGCACGCTCGACTGCATCACCGTGTTCGTCGACGATACGGCCGACGCGCGGCTTGTCGATCGGGCGGTGGCGGGCTTCGATCCGGCGGATCCCTATTCCAGGCCGCTCGCCGACATCCCGCGCAATCGGCAGACCCTCGGGGTGCCACGCCGCGATCAGCGCGTCTGGTTCGGCGACCTCGAATCCGAATATCTCTACGATCGGGCGATCAGCACGCTCGCCCAGATCGCCACGATCGTCGAGATCGATCTAGCCCCGCTGCAGGAAGCGGCGCAGCTTCTCTACGGCGGCCCCTGGGTTGCCGAGCGAGCCGCCGCCATGGCGGGCATCCTTGCCGGCGATCCCGATGCCGTGGATGCGACGGTGCGTCAGGTGGTCGAACCGGGCCTGTCGATAAGCGCCGTCGAGCTGTTCAATGGCATCTATCGTCTCGCCGAACTCAAGCGCCATGCGGACATGCTGTGGGCAGATATCGACATGCTGGCCTTCCCCACCACCGGCACGGCCTATCGCGTCGCCGAGCTGTTGGCCGCGCCCATCGGGCTCAACAGCAATCTCGGCTTCTACACCAATTTCGTGAACCTGCTGGACATGGCGGCGGTCGCCATTCCCGCCGGCATCCGCTCGAACGCCACCGGCTTCGGCATCACCCTGATCGGCCCGGCCGATACCGACGCCGCCCTGCTCGACGCGACGGACGCGTATCTCTCGGCCGCCGATCTTCCTTCCCCACCCCCGCTTGATCTGGAGGGCAGAATGCAGACCGTGAAACTCGCCGTTGTCGGCGCCCATCTCAAGGACATGCCGCTTCACTGGCAGCTCACCTCGCGCGATGCCAGGTTCGTCGGCGCGTTCGAGACCGCGCCCAGCTACCGGCTCTACGCCATGGCGGACAGCGTGCCGCCCAAGCCCGCGCTCGTGCATAGCACGGATGGCGGCGCGATCGCGGTCGAGGTCTATGAGTTGGGCGTCGCCGAATTCGGCAGCTTTGTCGTGGAGGTTCCTCCGCCGCTGGCGATCGGCACGGTCACGCTGGCCGACGGCAGCAGCGTCAAGGGCTTCGTCGCCGAGCCGCGCGCGCTGACCGGCGCCGAAGACATCACCAGCCTCGGCGGATGGCGCGCCTTCATCGCACGGAAGGACTGATCATGCGGAAACTTCGGACACTAGTCGTTGCATTGGCCGCAAGCGCCGGTTCCATCCCGCTTGCGGTGCAGGCGCAGGAGGAGCAGGTCATCCAGGTACCGGGCTTCGCCGATTTCCTGGCGGTCGACGGTGAAAGCGTCTGGACGACGAACGCTGGCCGGGTGGAGCGCTGGTCGCGCAAGGGCAAGCTGGCCGAGGTCGCCATGTCCAAACCCTGTGGCGCCATGGCGATACTAAACGGTTCGCTGTGGGTGGCCGACTGCAAGGAAAACGCGCTCGTCCGCATCGACACGCGGACAGCACGCAAGACCGCGACGATTCCCACCGGCCTCGCCAGCACGGGCGAGCTGAACGTGGTCGCAGGGGCCGGATCGATCTGGGTGGCGAGCGACAATAGCGCCGGCGCGGTGTCGCGCGTCGATCCCGCCACCAACACGGTGATCGCGACCATCCCGGTGAATCCAGGCACCTGGTATCTGGCCTTCGGATACGGGTCGGTCTGGGCCGTCAGCAGCGACAAACAGTCGATCCAGCGCATCGACCCCGCCACCAACGCCGTCGTCAAGACCACCGCCCTGGGCAAGCAGCCCGGCTTCCTCGCCGCGGGCGAAGGGGCGGTCTGGGTTCAGGAGCAGGGCGACGGCACGGTCGTCCGCATCGATCCGAAAAGCGGCGACGTAACGGGGCGGGTCAAGGTCGGCGCGGTGCTGAAATATGGCGACATCGACACCGGCGCAGGCATGGTATGGCTGCGCACGACCGAGGATCAGACCTTCGTCGCGATCGACCCGAAATCCATGAAGGTTCGTGCGCGGGTGGGGAAGGCGGAAGGCAGCGGTGCGCTACGCTTCACGAAAGCGGGCCTGTGGACCTCGGCGCACGACGTGCACACCCTGACCTGGTGGCCGAAGCCAGCGAAACTGGCGAAATGACCTGTCCGCGGCCCGGTTGGGCCGCGGACGAGCGTTCGGACGTCAGCGAAGCGCCGCGAGCCGGACCGGAGCGCGGCTGTCCGCATTGGCCGAACGCGCCTCGATTTGCGAACGGACATCGGCCACGACCGCAGCGCGGCATTCGCGCGCCTTGCTTTCGACGGCGAGGTGCACGGCCGCCACACGGTCGCCGCACACGGCGCGCGCGGCCTGGTCCATGCGGATGGCAAGGCGCTGCTGGCCTTCGGCGGTCGAGAGGTCCAGCCCCTTGAGGTCCAGGATCGCCTGATCCTTGGCGAAGGGGTTCTCGGTAGCGGCCGAGGCCGAGGTCGCCAGGGCGATAGTGGCAAGAGCCATGAGGCCAATCTTCATCGTCATCTCCTGAGTCGAACATGCGTCGCTCTCCGGCGACCGCGGTTCACATAGTGCCGGACGATGAAATTTCAATCGACGATTAGTATATTGCCGCTTTATTACTTTGATGGCTGCTGATTATTACTTCACCCTAACCACCAGCATCGCGAGATTCTCGACATGGCCGAGCAAGCCGATCGGCAGATCGGCCTCGGCTGAGCTTTCGGCCCGCATCCTGGCATCGATCACTGAAACCGTGATCGTCCGCGCATATGGGACGGACCATTTGCGCAGCGTCTCGACCGGCAGGCGCACGCGCCATTTGCGCGCCCCTTCGACCGAAACCGCATGGCCGTTGATGGTGACGGTCGAAGCCGTATGCGCGCGGCGCCCCGTCACGAGGAGGCAGCTTCCGGCTTCGCAATCGACCAGCCGCGTCTTGGGCCCATCCCCGGCAGAAGCCGGCGAAGCGAGAGCGGCGGCGAGCACGGCTCCGAGCGCCAGGATTTGCTTTGCAGGCGTGGGCATGGCCTTGGGTTCCTCTCAATCGATGGCGATGCCGGCAGCCGCGAAGAAGCGTTGCACCGGTTCGAGGACGTCCGCGTGCCGTTTCCACCGGGCGACCGATTCGGTGTAGATCGGCCGGCGGACCTGGGCGGCGCTTGGGGTCGAGACGGGCGCGCTGTTGGTGTGGAACGACAGGCAGTCGTCCGACCATGCGAGTCCGCAGTGCGCCAGCAGCCGGCGGGTCTCGCCTTCCTGATCGGCGATCAGGTCTTCGTACCGCACCTCCAGCACCCGCCCGGGCAGGGCATCGCGCCAGAAGGCCATCAGCCGGTCGAAGCGATCGTAATAGGCAGCGATGTCGAGAAGGTCGTAGCTATAGTCGTAATAGCGCGAGCCGACCGCGAACAAGTTGCGGAAGTTGCTGAGCACCGTGTCCATCGGGTGACGGCGCAGACAGACGATCCTGGCCGAAGGCAGCGCCCGTGCGATGAACCCCGCATATTGGAAGTTGCCGGGGAACTTGTCGGTGAAGCGCCGGCCCGGATCACGGCGGTGATGGCTCGCCCTTTGCAGATATTCGCGCCCGATGTCGCCCAGGTCGCGGCCGACGGCGGCGGCGATCGTCTCGGGATCCATCACCGCGGGGCCGGGCGTACCCGCGGCCTTCTTTACCGCGATCGGCATGGCCTGCAGTTCGCCGGCGCTTTCGACATCCGGGTGCGAAGACAGGATGCGATCGACGAGCGTGGTCCCGGTGCGCGGCACGCCGATGACGAAGATCGGCGCGTCTGTCGGCGGCTCACTCGCCGGCGCCGCTGCCAGCGCCGGCCAGCTCGCCTCGATCGCGTCGAACACCGCGGCGTCGCGTGCGAACGTGTATGGCAGCGTTCCGCGGTGTTCGGCATTGACCTCGCACAACCAGTCCAGCGCTTCGGCTGGCCGGCCGATATCTTCCAGCTCCTTCGCGAGCGCATAGCCCAGACGCAGCCGGTCGCCGCCGTCGCGCGCCGCGGCATGCGTCCGTGCGAGGCGCTCGACATGGTTGCGCTCGGTGCTCTGCTTGCGCAGGCTGGCGAGGAGATGATGCGCGCGGGCGTTGCCGGGCGCGAGGGCGATCAGCGTCTCGAGCGCAGCATCGGCTTCCTCCGTCCGCCCCAGGAAGTTCAGTGTTGCCGCCTGATTGTAGCGGTATTCGGTGTTGCGCGGATCGCGCCGCACCGCCTCGTCGAAATGGGGAAGGGCGGCAGCGTGGTCGCCCAGCCGGGCATAGACGCAGCCCATCGTGTCGCGGCTGAGCGCGTCAGCGGGCGGGGCCTGCTCGGCATCGCGCAGCATCGCCGCGGCGTCGCCGTCGCGGCGGACGAGGGTGAACAGCTTGGCGAGCTGCGCGCGATATTCACCCTGCGGATCGAGCGCCACCGCCTGCTCCAAATGCCGGATGCCAGTCTGAATGCGGCCGGCGCTCGATTCCGCGACGCCAAGCAGGAAGTGGCCTTCGGCATCGCGGGGATTCTCGGCCACCAGCGTCGCGGCGAACCGGTGGGCTGCGTTCAGGTCGCCGCGGGAAAGCGCGCTGCGGGCTGCCTCGATCCGTGCGGCGCGCATCCCCGTCATGCCGCGGCTGCACCTCCCACGGTTTCGCGGGCGGGTGCGTCGCCATGCTCGCCCTGGTCATTGGCGACGATCTCATCGCTGTTGCGCGACGCAGCCTTGCGGGCCTTGTACCTGTCGATCAGCGGCTGGAACGGGAACAGCGTCTGCTCCCGGATCGTCAGGCGCTTGCGGTCGTCCTGGCCGACGAGAACGCCCTCGCCTTCGCGGTAAGTGCCGAAGATACGGTCGAGCAGGATCAGCGCGTTGCCGTAGTTGCAGCGGGTTTCCTCGTAACCGACCGAGTGATGCAGGCTGTGGTGGCGGATCGTCGTGAAGAAGAACGAATACCAGATCGGCGGATCGGCACGCACATTGGCATGGGCGAAGACGGTGATCACGCTCTGCACGCCGAATGCGGCGAACACCGCGGTCTTGTCGAGATCGAACAGCACCACCGCGCTGAGGCTGATCAGGACCAGTTCGATCGGGTTGCCCACTGCGCCCTTGCCTGCGTTGAGCTGGGTGATGTGGTGGTGCGGCGCATGGGTCAGCCAGAACGGCGTCGAGTTGTGCATCAGCCGGTGCATCCAGTACTGGCCGAATTCGTGCACGACGATGACCAGGACGACCTGGAGGATCCACGGCAAGCTCATCGCCCATGCTGTGGTGATGCCGAGCGAGGCCTTGGCCGCCGTCAGGGGGGTCTCGGCGACAAGCTGCACGGTCCACGCGATCACGGTGGCGATCAGGATGTTGTAGAAGAGGTCGGTGAAGAACTCCTGCCGGTTCATCCGCCAGCCTGCATGACGCTCGTTGACCCACTCGAGCAGCAGGACGGTCACGGTGATGAGGGGTGACACTACGACAAGCGTCCAGGGGTTCTTGAGCAACGCCTCGGGACCGAACGCCCAGAACAGCAGAACCGCCGCGATCATCGCGGGCGGGATGTAGTTGAAGATCCGGTTCTTGAGGCTCGTTTCCACGACGCAGCTCCATCCAGTGCGAAAACACTGCGCTGCGACGCGTCATGAAGGCAGGCGTAAACTGCCGATGAAAGGCATAGATCTATATTATGACCTGGGGAGTGCGCGGATCCGCCGGATCACTTCATCCCAGAAAAGCTGCGTCGCGGTGTCCCGTGCCGGCTCGATCCGGGCGAGCAGGAAGATGTCGTAGGAGGGTTCGAAATCGGCGTGGAGCATCGGCCAGAGCGTGCCCCTGGCGACTTCGCTCTCGGCGGCGAGGATCGGCAGGAAGCCGATGCCGACGCCGTGCGTGATCAGGCGCCGCGCCTCGTTGATGTCCTCCGCCACGCCGTTCACCCGGGTCCCCAGTCGATAGCGCCGGCGCAGATGCGTGATCAATTCAATCTCGTCGTCGCCGGTGAGCACGAAGCCCTGGTCCTTGAGCTCGCCGAGCCGGCTGATGCGATAGCCGAAATAGGGATTGCTGCGGGAGCAATAGAGCTGCTGGCGCTCGACGAGCAGCGGTTCGTACATCAGGCTGCCGCGAACGCTGTTGTCGTAACCCACGCCGATTTCCACCTCACCCTGTTCCAGGGCATCGAGCACCTGGCGCCACGGCGAGACGCGTATCTCGATATGGATGGCGGGGTTGCGACGATGGAAGCTCGCTATGGCCTCGTCGAACACGGGCGAGACGAGGCCGGACACGATCTGGATGCGGACGAAGCCTTCGACGCGCTTGGTCGCCTGCGCGATCTGATGCGGCATCATCCGCGCAGATTCGAGCATGTCCTCGCACAGCGCCATCATCGCCTTGCCCGCGACGGTCATCTCGACGCCGGTGGCAGTGCGATGCAGCAGGGTGGTGCCGACATGATCCTCAAGCCGTTTGAGCGCCGCACTGATGCTCGGCTGCTGACGGTTGAGCTGGCGCGCGGCGGCGCCGATGCCGCCGGCCCGGACGATGTCGATGAAGGTGCGCATCAGGTTCCAGTCGACACGACTGGCGAATTTCTTGTCGATCAACGGCGGTCGATCCGTCATGTCGCCCTTTCCATAGGCCATGGTCAGCGACGGACCCGCCCGGTCCGAGGCGCCCCGCCTAAGCTGGTCATAGATCAGATCGATGAAAAACATAAAGACGCCGCATCTGGCGCTATGACCCCTGCCAGCTAGGCTGGCGGAGATGACCAAGGCCCTTGTTCTCCCGCTCGTCGACATCTCCCTGCTGGACAGCGAGCGCCTAGAGGATCGGCTGGCCGTGGCGCAGGAGCTGGACCGGGCCTGCGCGGATGCGGGCTTCCTCTATATCAGGGGCGAGCAGCTCGACGGCGCGCTGTTCGACCGGCTCGTCGCGCGAGCCAGGACCTATTTCGCGCTCGACCACGCCACCAAGATGAAAAGCTATATCGGCCTATCGCAGAACCACAGCGGCTATGTGCCGGTCGGGGAGGAGCAGTTCGGCGGCGGGACCGACGACCTCAAGGAAGCCTATGACATCAATTGCGACTATGCGCTTACCGCGGGGCGCAGGCCGCTGCTCGGACCAAACCTGTGGCCGGACATGCCGGGTTTCCGTGACGACGTGCTGGCCTATTACCGGCACGTCACGGGCATCGGGCGCCGGTTGTTCCGCGGCTTCGCGCTCGCGCTGGGCCTGGACGAAAATCATTTCGACGCGCTGCTGCGGCATCCGCCGAGCCAGCTTCGCATGATCCACTATCCGTTCGATGCCTGCGCCGAGGATCGGCCCGGCATCGGCGCGCATACGGATTATGAATGCTTCACCCTGCTCTTCGCGACGGCGCCCGGCCTCCAGATTGTCGACAAGCAGGGCGAATGGCTAGACGTGCCGCTGATCGAAGGTGCGATGATCATGAACATCGGCGACATGATGGAGATCATGTCCAACGGCCGGTACGTTGCGACGCGACATCGCGTGAAGAAGGTTGCCGAAGAGCGCTATTCCTTCCCGCTGTTCCACGCTTGCGACTATGATCATGTCGTCGCGCCTATCGTGCGCGGCGAGCAGCCCCGATATGCACCGCTGCGGGGCGGCGAGCATCTGTTCAACCAAACGGCGCAAACCTTCGCTTACCTGAAACGCCGCATCGCGCAGGGGGAACTCGTCCTGAACGACGCCGTGCCGCTCGATTCCTTCGGGCTGCAAGCGGCGCCGGCGGGCGCATGACCCTTGCCGAACTGCTCGAGCGGCTGCCAATTGCCGGTCTCGACGGCCTCGCCTTTCCCCGGCGCCTCCTCGGCGCCTTCCGCCGCAAGAGCATCACCTTCTGCACGGGCACGACCGACGAGACGACCATTGTCTACTGGTTCCAGTCCCGCACCTTCACGATCGACCTGCGCCTGCCCGATGGGGCGGCCACCCCGGTGCCGGAACGCCAGGGATGGGTTGGAGACACGTTGTGGGACGATGCGACACGGCAACTCTCCTGGAACATCGGCCGCAATTATCAGCCGTGCAACCAGTGGCCGGAGCCCGCGAGCCTCCGTTTCATCGGCAACAGCGTCCTCGAATTCGCGCCCTCGGGCGCCTATGTCGAGGACTGGCGACAGCAACCGTCCCGCGGCACATTGCTCGGCCTGCGCCTGGTGAGCATGTTGAACGAAACGAGCGGGCAGCGCTTTCCGATGGCGGGCGGCCTCATTCTGGCGGGAGAGTACGCGGCTTACGCCCAGTCGCGACTGCCGGCGTTGGACGATGCCTTGCAGGGCGCGGTCAGCCTCGAGCAGGCACGCGCCGAAGGCATCGTCACCGACCGGGAGATCGAAAGCTACGAGGTCTCGATCGCCACCGACGGCGCTGCCATCACGCACAGCACGCGCCCGGATCGCCTGGGCCAGGCCGTCGCGGCGGGAGACTTCCGTCTTGGTCCCGATGGCATCATCACCCTGTCGAAGATCATCGATGGGCGGTCGTACCGGCTGCACTTCGTCCTCGATCTTCATCTGCCCGATTTCATTTTCGACCATCAGACGACGAGCACCCTCGAGGCGCAGGCATGGATGGCGCGTGAAAAGGGCCATCTCGCGCGGCACGCGGTGATTGCTCGCTGACGGCCGGCCGCCAATCCGTGCCGAGCGTCGCCCAATGCACCAAGGCATAGGTAGCATCTATGGGGCGTATACGATTATGGCATCTGGCGTGATGGCTTGAGCTTCCTGATGCTTGCCGAATTGCGACCAATGGGCTGCGGAGATCATCCCTTGGCGTGCCGGGACATTGCGAGGCGGGCATATGGACGGAGTTCGCGTAGGCAAAAGGCTGATAGGCGGCCAGGCGCCGGTCACCGTGGGGTGGGAAAACATACCCCGGGTCGAAGGCGGCCCGGTGAAGCAGTTCGTGTTCACCTGGTTCCAGCCCACGATGCTGTTCGCACTGATCGCGTTCTGGTATTACGCGCCCAATTCCATCGCCAAGGCATCGACCGCCATCGGCATCGGCATCGGCTTCAAGGTGTTGCTGCTGGCACTCGAATGGGTCAACCCGCGTTACGACAGCTGGCGCCTGACCTGGAAGGAACTGGTCACCGACCTGTTCTATGTCGGGCTCGGCTATACGGTGCTCAACTTGGCCGAAGGCTATATCGGCGACGGCGTCATGATCGAAGCCATCCAGCACTCGCTGAACTGGGAAAAGTTTGCGTGGTTCATGGCCCTGCCGCTGCTTGTGCAGGCCTTCATGATCTCGTTCATCTTCGATTTCGGACAGTATTGGATGCATCGCGGGATGCACAATTGGTACCCGCTGTGGCTGACGCACGCACCGCATCACTACATTACTCAGTTGAACATCAACAAGGGTGCGGTCGGCAACCCGATCGAACTCTTTCTGATCGGTCTGGGCATCGGCGGGTTTTTCGACTTTCTGCCGCGCGCAGCCCTGCTCGCCGGCACCTTGGGTCTGGCGGTCGGAACCTACCAACACATCAACGTCCGCTTCAACTCGCCCCGCTGGTGGCGCTTCTTGTTCAACACTACCGAGCATCACAGCCTGCACCATTCGCAGGACTATGAAGCCACCCGCAGCAATTATGCCGGCACTTGGATCATCATCGACCGCATTTTCGGCACGTGCGTCGACGGCGAAGCGGAACTGCTGGGGATGGAGGGCGGACGCAGGATGTCGGTCGGCGAGACGATGACCTATCCCTTCACCGAGGGCTGGAAGACGTTCAGGCAACGATTTGGCCGGCGCGAGGCGGCGGTACCGGCCGAATGATGCCGCTGTTGGGATCGCATAACCTTCGCCTGCCTATCCGTCGTGCCCGGCGCGGCATCTAACGGGCCTTGCCAAAAGGAGATGCCGTGAGTTCGCGCTTCATCGACTGGATCTGGAACATCAGGGGCAGCCTGGCGCTCGCGCCGGGGCAATCGAGCGACGAAGTCTTTAGCAGGCTCGACCCCCTGTTCCGCCAGGCCGGCACCAGCCATGACCGGACGAATGACACGCTTACCTTTCGCAAGAAAGATCAGGCGGCCCAGGACAAGATGTCCATCTTCGACGGTGGCGTTCTCCGGATTCAAGAAGGCGAGGGCGGGCCGGTGCTGCGCTATCATCTGACCAGCCGGACGTTGCTGCTCTGCTTTCTGGCGCCACTCCTATTCCTGAGCTTCGCCGGGTTGACCGTTGCGCTCGGCAATCTTGCGAAACCGTCCGCCGAGGCAAAAAAGCCCGAAAAAAAGGAAGTGGCACTGCCGCAAAACCCGATCGACAAAGCCTTGGGCGCACCCGCACCGGAAAAGCCAAAGAAACCCGGCAAGGCCGAAGACGATAAGAAACCTTCGCCTACTGCCTCTTATGTGTTCGCAGCGATCTTCGCCGCTCTCTATGCCGCTGGACGAATCCTTGAAGACCGGCTGGTCAAGGCGCTGCTCAAAAAAAGAGTGCTGGGCCTATAGCCTCGTCCGCACGAGTGCCGTCAGTCCAACGCAAACCGCTCTCCCAGGATGGCATTGATGACGACGATAAAGGTGATCACCCGCGAGGGCGAAACGCGTTCGATCGAGTCCGATAGCGGACTGAGCCTGATGGAGGCGATCCGGGAATCGGGGGTGGACGAGCTGTTCGCGCTGTGCGGCGGGTGCTGTTCGTGCGCGACCTGCCATGTGTTCGTCACGCCGCATTTTGCGCATCTGCTGCCGCCGATGGCGGGCGACGAGGATGATCTGCTCGACAGTTCCGCGCACCGCGACGCGCGTTCGCGCCTGTCCTGCCAGTTGATCATCGATCCATCGCTGGACGGCCTCGAGGTCACGATCGCGCCCGAAGACTGACCGTATGCGCGGCTGACCGGGGCCGGTCGGCCGCGAATGCCCGTCCGACTATGGTGACTCCGCGACCAGCTTGACGCCGCGCGCGCCGAGCGGGCGCTTGGCGACGACCTTAGAATCTCCGGGATACTGACCCGGATCGGCTTCGAACCGATGATGCATGAAAAATGCTGTAAAAACAGACAGATGCGGAATCCGCAACAAAACGAGGAGGTAACTCTCTTACTCTAACCCTTTGAAAATAGGGAAAGATTTTCCCTTTTAGAAAGGATGGCTCCCTGAGTAGGATTCGAACCTACGACCGTCCGATTAACAGTCGGATGCTCTACCGCTGAGCTATCAGGGAACACCAGCGAGGGCGCGCCTATACGAAGGGGTTTCCCGCATTGCAAGCGCGCGGGGGAAACAATTTTGCGCGCCCCATTCTTAGGCGACGAACTGTTCCATCGTGATGCGATCGTCGAGTGCATGCTCGGGATCGAACAACAGAGTGAGGTCGCGCTTGTGGTCGATCGCGATGTCGACGCGCGCCACTTCGCGTACCTCGCGCTGGTCGGCCACCGCGCTTACCGGGCGCTTGCCCGGGTCGAGCACGCGGAGCGAGATGCGCGCCTTTTCGGGCAGGATCGCACCGCGCCAGCGCCGCGGGCGGAACGGACTGATCGGGGTGAGCGCGAGCAGCTGCGAACCCAGCGGCAGGATCGGGCCATGCGCGGAGAGATTGTACGCGGTCGATCCCGCCGGGGTCGCCACCAGGATGCCGTCGCACACCAGTTCGGGCAGCACGATGCGGTCGTTCACCGTCACCTCGAGCTTCGCAGTCTGGCGCGTCTCGCGCAGCAGCGACACCTCGTTGATCGCGGGCAGGACATGCGTCTCGCCGTCGACGGTGGTCGCGGTCATCACCAGCGGGGTCACCTTGAACGGCCGCGCGCGCACGAGCCGCTCGTCGAGGCCATGCGGCTCCCACTCGTTCATCAGGAAGCCGATCGTGCCGAGGTTCATCCCGAACACAGGAAGGTTGCGATGCTTCTCGAGCAGCATGTGCAGCGTCTGGAGCATGAAGCCGTCGCCACCCAGCGCGACGAGCATCTCGGCCTGGTCGAGATCGACCCAATCGTGCGCGGCGATCAACTCGTGCGCGGCGGTCTCGGCCGGGTTGGTGGGCGAGGCGAGGAGCGCCCGGCGGATCGTCGTCATCCGCCGGTCACGCTCATATGGCGGCCCACGGCGGGCGCCGCGCCGCGCTCGACGCTGAAGTCGTGGCGCGCGGGCTTGGCGGCGAGCGCGGCGTCGATCGCCGCATCGACCGCGGCGAGTCCGCCGGTGCGGATTGCGGCCTTGAGGTCGACCTGGTCTTCATGGCCGAGGCAGGTGAACAGCTTGCCCTCGGTGGTCAGCCGCACGCGGTTGCAGCTTTCGCAGAAATTGCCGGTGAGCGGAGAGATCAGGCCGAGCCGTGCGCCGGTCTCGGCGACACGCCAGTAGCGCGCCGGGCCACCGCTCGAATGCGGGTCGCGGATCAGGGTGAAGCGCTGCGACAGCGTCTCGAACACCTCCGTCAAAGGCAGGAAGCGGTCGGCGCGGTCCTCGTCGATCGCGCCGAGCGGCATCGTCTCGATCAGGGTCAGGTCCATGCCGTTCGTGCCCGCCCATTCGAGTATGGATGGAATCTCGTGCTCGTTCAGCCCCTTGAGCGCGACCATGTTGATCTTGACCGCGAGCCCGGCGGCGCGTGCCGCGCTGATCCCGTCGAGCACCTGGGCGACATCGCCATGGCGTGTGATGTGGCGGAAGGTGGCAGGATCGCGGCTGTCGAGGCTGACGTTGATCCGCCGCACTCCGGCATCGGCGAGCGTCCCGGCATGCTCGGCGAGCCGCGTGCCGTTGGTGGTCATCGTAAGCTCGTCGAGACCGTGCCCAACCTGCCGGCCAAGCCGCCACACCAGGTCGATCGCGTCGCGGCGGACGAGCGGTTCGCCGCCGGTCAACCGGATCTTGGTCACGCCGCGCGCGATGAAGCGCTCGGCGATCAGCGCGATCTCCTCCAGCGCGAGCAGTTGCTCACGCGGCAGGAAGGTCATTTTCTCCGCCATGCAATAGCGGCAGCGCAGGTCGCAGCGATCCGTCACCGAAACCCGCAGGTAGCGGATCGTGCGGCCGTGGCGGTCGATCAGGGCGGGCGCAATCGCCATGCAACCAGCAGCTAAGCCGTTGATGGCGTCGCAGCAAGCCTTGGGTTAGGGATGGGTCCGATGAACGATCCCGCGCTCACGTCAGCCAATCCCATGACCGGGCGCGAGCGGCCGTTGTTCCTGCTCTCCTTTCGCCAGCGCGACGAACTGGCCGGGCTCGCCGCTGGTGCAGGCTGGCGCGTGGTCGCCGCGCGGCGCGCCGACGGAGCCGAGCGGCGGCTGCTCGCGAGCGGTGCGGCGGTGGCGGTGGTCGATGCGCGCGGCGCGGTCGAGGAGGGGCTGGCGGCGGTCCGCGCGCTCGCGGGCGCGGCGGCGGCCACGGGCAGCGCACTGCTCGCCCTGGTGTCGCGCGGCGATGCGGCGCGGCTCGACGCCTTCTACGACGCCGGCGCCACGCATTTCCTCGCCAGTCCGATGCGCGAGACCGAGTTCGTCCAGGCGCTGCGCTTCGCCGCGCGCCATGCCGAGCGGGTGAGCGGCGAGGCGATCCCGCTTTCCGGCACCGGCGAGACGCTCGGCTGGCGCTACGATCCGGCGCTCGCCTCGATCCAGGTGACCCCCGCGCTCGCCGCGATGCTCGGGCTGGGCGAGCAGCCTTCGCTGCGCGCGATGCTACGGCGGGTGGAAACGGCCGATCGCGCGGCGCTGCGCGCGGCGTTCGCACGGCTGCGCGACGGGCTGTCCGCGACGGCGTTCGCGCATGAGCTCAGCGGGGCAGGGCGTGTCGTCGAGCATCTCCAGCTCGATCAGCGAACCGGCCGCGTCCACGCGCTGATCGAGCGGCTGGGCGAGGTCGATGCGGGCGCGGCGGTGCGCGATGCGCTCAGCGGCGTCAATGACGGCGCCGGGGTGCGGCGCTGGATCGAGCGGCGGCTGAGCGAGGGGCAGCCGGTCGGCGTGGTGCTCGCCGCGCTCAACCGGTTCGAGATGATCAATACCGCCTATGGCCGCATCGCCGGCGACGCGCTGCTGCGGGCCGCGCTGGCGCGCTTGACCGAGGCGGCGCGCGAGGTGCTGGGACGGCGCTTCGTCGCGGCGCGGGTCGCCGGCGCCGAGTTCGTCGCCGCAGCAGAGGGTGTCACCGCCGAATTGCTCAATGCCACTGCCGCGCGGATCGAGGAGGCGCTGGCGCGTCCCTTCGTGATCGGCGACGAGATCGTGCCGCTCGGCGCGCGGACGGCGACTGCGGCGGCGGAGCCCGGTGATGGCGCGGCCGATCTGCTGCGGCGCGCGAGTGATGCGCTTGCCGGGAACGATGCGCCCCCGGGCACGGTGCCGGTCGATGCGCTGGCGGTCGACCTGCGCCGTGCGCTCGACGCGGGCGAGATCGAGCTGCGCTTCCAGCCCCAGGTCGCGGTCGCCACCGGCATCGTCGCGGGCGCCGAGGCGCTGGCGCGCTGGCGGCATACGAGCGGCGAGATCGGCGCCGAGATGCTGTTCGCCGCCGCCGAACGCGCGGGGCTCGAGCTCGCGCTGTCGGAGCATGTCCAGCGGCTCGCGCTGGCCGAGGCGGCGCGCTGGCCCGCCTCGCTGCGCGACCTGCGCCTGTCGGTCAACGTCACCGCCGCGGATGTCGCGCGCAGCAACTTCGCCGATCTGTTCCTCGATTGGGTGGATGCGAGCGGCTTCCCGCGCGGCCGCCTCACGGTCGAGATCACCGAAGGCGGGCTGATCGGCGACCTGAGCGAAGCGGCGCGGCTGCTTGCAGAGCTGCGCACCGCCGGCTGCCGCGTCGCGATCGACGATTTCGGCACTGGCTATTCGAGCCTCGCTTACCTGAAGGCTCTCCCGCTCGACTATCTCAAGATCGACCGCAAGCTGACCCAGGACATCGCCGGCTCGGCGCGCGACCGCGTGGTGGTGCGCGGCGTGATCGACATGGCGCGCTCGCTCGGCCTTGCGGTGGTGGCCGAAGGCGTGGAGACGCGGGAGCAGCTCGAGCTGCTCGCCAAGGAAGGGTGCCAGTTCTACCAGGGCTTCCTCTGCGCCGAGCCGCTCACCGTCGATGCACTGGCCATGCTGGTCGAAGGCCGGTGAGCGATCCGCGCGACGTCAGCGGCGTCTGGTACGGCCGCTACTTTGCCTCCTCCTGGGAGGTTGAGGAGAACAGCTTCATCGCCCATCTCGAGGAGACCGGCGGCGCAGTCAGCGGCACGATCACCGAGCCCGACACGACCGGCGCGGAGGATATCCGCCGCGCCTTTGTCGACGGCGATCGCACGGGCACGCAGCTGCGCTTCACCAAGCAATACGACCCGGCGGGCGCGCTCGCCCATTCGGTCGCTTATGCGGGGACGATCAGTGCCGACGGCACCGAGGTGTCCGGGGAATGGCGCTTCTCCGGCTATCACGGCAGCTTCGTGATGTACCGCGAGGCGTTCAGCGTGGAGGAGCTCGACGAGGAGGCCGCGGTCGATGAGGATATCGTGATCGAGATGGACGAGCCGATCCGCCCCCGATAGTTTCCGCCGAAACCGGGAGGATTGCCATGATTCACCGCCGCGGCCTGTTCGCCTTCTTCGCCATGCTGCTGACTGCAGCGCTATTGCCCGCGCCCGCCACGGCGAAGGATTTCACCTCCACCCGCATCACCGTGACGGTGGAAGGGAAGGGCAAGGACGTGATCCTGATCCCCGGCCTCTCCTCCTCGCCGCGGGTGTGGAAGGAGATGATCGCGGCGGTGCCCGGATATCGCTGGCACAAGGTCCAGGTCCATGGGTTCGCCGGCACCGACAAGGGCGGCAACACCGCGGGCGACGTCGCCGCGCCGGTGGCCGAGGAGATCGCGCGCTACATCGCCGAGCAGAAGCTTGGGCCCGTCGCAGTGATCGGCCATTCGATGGGCGGGACGATGGGCATGATGCTCGCCGCTCGCCACCCCGCGAGCGTGTCCAAGCTGATGATCGTCGACATGTTCCCCTTCATGGGCGCGATGTTCGGCGGGCCCAACGCGACGCCGGCGACGCTCAAGCCGATCGCCGACGGGATCATGAACGGCATGCGCACCTCACCGGCCGATGCCTATGCCAAGCAGCTCGAAGGCACGATCGCCAGCATGGTCGCGACCGAAAACATGCGCGCCGGCGCGCTCGACGATGCGATGAAGTCCGACCGCGACGTCTCGGCGCGCGCCTATGGCGAACTGGTGATGACCAACCTGATCCCCGAACTGTCGAAGATCACCGCCAAGACCGTCGTGCTCTACGTCTCGCCCAAGGGCGCGCCGGTGACCGATGCGCAGATGGATGGCTATTACCAGATGTCCTACGCCCCGCTGAAAGGCGCGGTGCTGAAGCGCGTGCCGAACTCGGCGCACTTCATCATGTGGGACAACGCGCCGTTCTTCCAGGCAGAGGTGAAGGCGTTCCTGGCGGGGTGACCGCATCGACCCGTTCCGGACCTATTCGCCGCCCGCGTCATGGAAGAGTCGTGGCAGGGGCGTAGGGAGATGAGCCGGGGAGGACCTCCGCGATGCTCAACAAACGGGTCGAGGATGCGCAGGGCGAACTGAACGCCGAGGCGCGCGCCTATATCGAGGACAAGGCAGACGAGATCCAGCAACGGGTCGACGCGGCCGAGCGTGAGGGGCCGATCGAGGCCCGGCCGCGCGAGGAAGCCATCGCCCATGCGCGGCACGCGACCGTCGCGGAAGGGCGGTTCGAGGCGAGCGTCGGCTCGGACGACAAGGCGCCAGTCAACTTCCTGGAGCGCGGCATGCGTGCGTCGCGCGCCGTATGCCGGCTCGTGGATTTCGGTCCGCGGCATCTCGGCACCGGCTTCCTCGTCGCGCCCGGCCTGCTGATCACCAACAATCACGTGTTGCCGAGCGCCGATGCCGCGGCCGAGGCGATCGCCGAGTTCGGCTATGAGCTCGATGCCGATGAACAGCCGCTGCCGAAGCGCCGCTTCCTGCTGGAACCGGAGCGGCTGTTCATCACCTCGCCTCAGGACCAGTGTGACTTCACGCTCGTGGCGGTCCGTCCGACCGAGGATGGCGGCCCCGGCGAGCTCGCCGCGCAGGGCTGGCTCCCGATGGACGCCAAGCGCCACAAGATCCTCGAGGGCCAGCCGACGATCGTGCTGCAGCATCCCGACGGCCAGATGAAGTTGATCTGCCTGTTCGAGAGCCAGTGCGTGTTCCGCGACGATCAGGCGCCCTACATCCTCTACACCAACGACACCGATTACGGATCGTCGGGCTCGCCGGTGTTCAACCGCTACTGGCAGCTCGTCGCGCTGCACCATGCCGCGATCGAGACCGGGCGGATGACCAAGGGCCGGCCGGAACTGCACAACCGTGGGATCCGGATCAGCGCGATCCTGAAGGCATTGGAGACCGGCATCGAACTGTCCGCAGGGGCCGAGCAGGCGGCTGCCGCGCTCGAGTTGCTCAACAGTCCGAGCGTCCAGGGCAATGGCCGTCCCGCGGCGCCGACTGTGCTAGCGGGTGATGGCGACGGCGACGCGACGGTGCTCGAAAGCCGGTGGACCAATGTCCGCGTCAAGCCGGTCGGCCCGCGCGAGGGCTATCGGGCCGATTTCTTGGGCGGCGGTGACCTTGCCGTTCCGATCGACGATTTCGTGCCCGACTGGCTCGAGTCGGATGTGACGCCGTTGCTCGACGGATCGGGCCATGTGCTGAACTATCAGCATTTCTCGATCGTGATGTCGATGTCGCGCAAGCTGGCGCTGTTCACCGCGGTCAACATCGATGGCTCGCGCATGATGGCGCTTGGCCGCAAGGACCGCGATCCCGATCGCCCGCTCGAACCCGGCATCCAGCCCGAGGCGGCGTCGGACAAATGGATGTTCGACGACCGCATCGCCGAGGCCGACCAGCTCGGCCCGCGCCTCTACGACCTCTCCTCGTTCGATTTCGGTCATCTCGTGCGCCGGCTCGATCCGGTATGGGCGCCGCCGGGCGATGTCCTGCGCACGCCGCGCATCGCCAATGACGATACCTTCTACATGACCAACTGCTCGCCGCAGGAGGAGCGCTGGCATCGCCTCACCCCGCTCACCCGCGATCAGAGCAATTGGAGCGATCTCGAGGATCTGGTCCTCAACACCACCAATACGCAGGACCGTCGCGTCTCGGTGTTCACCGGCCCCGTGCTCGATCCGCGCGACCCGCTGGTCAAGGGCGTCAAGATCCCGCGCGCGTTCTGGAAGATCGTCGCGTTCGAGCAAGGCGGGCGGTTGCGTTCGGCCGGCTATCTGCTGTGGCAGACGCGCGAGGTGGAACGGGTGGTGATCCGGGAGGCGCCCTACAGCTTCCCCGCGTCGAGCGGCCCAACGCCGCTGCGCGAGATCGCGCGCTTGACCGGCCTCGACTTCGGCCCGCTGTTCGACGCCGATATCCGCTAGTCGAGCGTCTCGAACGCGCCCGTCTCGAAATCCTCGCCGAGCAACGCGACGATGCGATCCGCCACTACCTCCGGCGGCTTGACGCTCTCGGGTGTTTCACCCGGATAGGCGCGGGCGCGCATCCTGGTGCGCGTGGCGCCGGGGTTGAGCAAGGCGACGCGCACCTGGGTCAGGTTGCGCACTTCCTCGCCATAGCTCAGCACCAGATTCTCGAACGCCGCCTTGGTCGCGCCATAGAGGCCCCAGAAGGCGCGCGGCTTGCGCGCGACGGTTGAGGTGAGGCCGATCACGCGTCCCGCCTCGGCCTTGCGCAGCAGCGGATCGAACGCGCCGAGCAGCGCCGCCTGCGCGCTGACGTTGAGTGCCAGCGTCTTGGCCACTTCCTTGGGATCGAACGCGGCGATCGCCGCGAGCGAGCCGAGCGCGGCGGCGTTGAGCACCAGGATGTCGAGCTGTCCCCAGCGCTCGGCCACCGCTGCGGCGAGGCGGGGGATCGAGTCGGTCTCGAGCAGGTCCATCGGGGCGATCGTCGCGGTGCCGCCGGCGGCGTGGATCGCCTCCTCGACTTCCTCGAGCCCGCCTGCAGTGCGCGCGGTGAGGATGACGTGTGCGCCCTGCGCGGCGAGCGCCGTGGCGGTCGCCGCGCCGATGCCGCGGCTCGCGCCGGTGACGAGCGCGGCGCGCCCGGTGAATTGCTTGTCGGTCATGGATTTCAGGCCGGTTCGTCGAGCAGCGCGAGCTGGTCCGCGCCCTGCTCGTTATGGTCGGTGAGGGAGGTGGGATAGTCGCCGGTGAAGCAGGCGTCGCAATAGCGCGGCAGCACGTCGCCGCGCTCGGCTTCGCCCAGCGCGCGATAGAGGCCGTCGATCGACACGAAGGCTAGGCTGTCGGCCTTGATGAACTGCGCCATGCCCGGCACGTTCATCTTCGCCGCGAGCAGCTTCGAGCGCTCGGGCGTATCGACGCCGTAGAAGCAGCTATGCGTGGTCGGGGGGCTGGCGATGCGCATGTGCACCTCGGCGGCTCCGGCCTCGCGCAGCATCTCGACGATCTTGAGGCTGGTGGTGCCGCGCACGATCGAATCGTCGATCAGCACGATGCGCTTGCCCTGGATCAGATCGCGATTGGCGTTGTGCTTGAGCTTGACGCCCAGGCGACGCACCTCGGCGCTCGGCTGGATGAAGGTACGGCCGACATAATGCGAGCGGATGATCCCTAGCTCGAACGGGATGCCCGACTCCTGCGCATAGCCGATCGCGGCGGGCACGCCCGAATCCGGCACCGGCACGACCAGATCGGCATCGATCCCGGATTCGATCGCCAGCTGCGCGCCGATCGCCTTGCGCACGCCATAGACCGAGCGGTTCTGCGCGATCGAATCGGGGCGCGAGAAATAGACCCATTCGAAGATGCACGGCCGCGGCGCGATCGCAGTGAACGGGCGGATCGAGCGCAGCTCGCCGTCCTGCACGATCACCAGTTCGCCCGGCTCGACGTCGCGGACATAGTCGGCGCCGACCACGTCGAGCGCGACCGTCTCCGACGCGAAGATGAAGGTGTCGCCGAGCTTGCCCATCACCAGCGGGCGGATGCCGAGCGGGTCGCGGCACGCGATCATCCCCTCGGGCGTCATGCAGATCAGCGAATAGGCGCCCTCGATCTGCTTCAGCGCATCGATGAACCGGTCGAGCAGGTCGCGATAGCCGCTGGTCGCGACGAGGTGGATGATCGTCTCGGTGTCCGAGGTCGACTGGAAGATCGACCCGCGCTGGATCAGCTCGCGGCGCAGGTGGATCGCGTTGGAGATGTTGCCGTTGTGCGCCACCGCGAAGCCGCCATTGGCCAGCTCGGCATAGAGCGGCTGGACGTTGCGCAGCGCGGTCTCGCCGGTGGTCGAGTAGCGGACATGCCCGCAGGCGACACCGCCCGGCAGCGCGCGGATCACCTCGTCGCGGTCGAAATTGCCCGCGACATGGCCCATCGCGCGATGGGTGTGGAAATGCGCGCCGTCCCAGCTGGTGATCCCGGCGGCCTCCTGGCCGCGGTGCTGGAGCGCATGGAGCCCCAGCGCGACGAGCGCAGCTGCGCCGTCGGCACCGGAAACGCCGAAGATACCGCACTCTTCGCGCAGCTTGTCGTCATCGAACGGATTTGTGGTCAGCATCGGCCCTTCGCGGGGGATTCGTGGTCGATGGGCGGGCATATAGGCGTTCGATCCGCACTTGTCGCCTGTTTGTAACATCAATCCCGGGACCCCAGCGTTTCCGCATGCGTTTGCTTGCCCGAACGGCAAGGAGAGGAAGGATGGCCAAGGACCATGGCCCGACGATCAAGAGCGACAAGGTCTATGAGGATTTGCGCGAGGCCGGTGCGAGCAAGGAGAAGGCCGCGCGCATCGCCAACGCCTATGCCGGCGGCACGATCGATCACGACAGCGCGCATCTCGAGAACCGCAGCAAGGACGAGCTTTACGACGAGGCGAAGGAGATCGGGATCGAGGGCCGCTCGGACATGGACAAGGACGAGCTGATCAAGGCGATCCGCAAGGGCTGAAACGGCCTTAAAGCCCCTCCCGCTTTCTAGCCCCTCCCGCTTGCGGGAGGGTTGGGGAGGGTCTTCTTCTTTCTGACTTCGCAGCGAAGCGGGAAATCCCAACCGTCACCCCGGCCCCGTGCCGGGGTCCACTCAGCCTCCCGCGATACGGTTGAACCTCTTGTCCATCGCCTTCCCCTCGGTGGGCCCCGGCACGAGGCCGGGGTGACAATGAGGGCAAACATCCGTTCGACCCAATCGATGACACATCAGTTACGTGATCGATTCTCTCGTTCGCACTGACTTGTTTATCTCGTTACCGAGCCGCGGCGGGTTCCGATAGCCTCCCTCCCGACAGCAAGCACATAAGGAGGGATCAGCACATGGACGCCAAGACCGGATCGATCGACAGTGGCTGCCCGATGCACGAACCGGGCGGCATCCGCGCCCTGCTGGGCCGCACTAATCGCGACTGGTGGCCCGAGATGCTGGCCACCGAGATTCTCAACCCCAACGGTCCGTCGAACCCGATGGGCGACGATTTCGACTATGCCGAGGCGTTCAAGAAGCTCGACTACCAGGCGCTCAAGGCCGATCTCACCGCGCTGATGACCGACAGCCAGCCCTGGTGGCCGGCGGACTATGGCCATTACGGCCCGTTCTTCATCCGCATGGCGTGGCACGCGGCGGGCACCTATCGCACCGCCGACGGGCGCGGCGGCGCCAATAGCGGGCAGCAGCGTTTCGCCCCGCTCGACAGCTGGCCCGACAATGGCAATCTCGACAAGGCGCGCCGCCTGCTGTGGCCGATCAAGCGCAAATACGGCAAGCATATCAGCTGGGCCGACCTGTTCATCCTCACCGGTAACGTCGCGATCGAGAGCATGGGCGGCCCCGTGTTCGGCTTCGGCGGCGGCCGCGCCGACGTGTTCGAGCCCGAGCGCGACATCTATTGGGGCTCGGAAGACAAATGGGTGAATGAGGGCGTGCAGACCCGCATCGATCCCGACAAGGGCCTGCACGAGATCGAAGGGCCGCTCGCCGCGATCCAGATGGGCCTGATCTACGTCAATCCCGAAGGGCCTGGCGGCAATCCCGACCCGCTCCAGTCGGCGCGCGATATCAAGGAAACGTTCGAGCGCATGGCGATGAACCATGAGGAGACCGTCGCGCTCACCGCCGGCGGTCATACTTTCGGCAAGGCGCACGGCAATGGCGACGCGTCGCTGCTCGGCGCCGCGCCCGCGGGCGGCGACCTCGCCGCGCAGGGCTTTGGCTGGGTCAGCGGCCATGAGAGCGGCGGTATCGGCGAGCACGCCGTGACCAGCGGCATCGAAGGCTCCTGGGTCAACACCCCGACGCAATGGAGCGAGAATTATTTCCGCCTGCTGCTCGACTATGAGTACGAGCTGGTGAAATCACCCGCCGGTGCGCATCAGTGGCAGCCGGTGAACCAGAAGGAAGAGGACATGGCCCCTGCGGCGCATGACTCGTCCAAGAAGGTCCCGACGATGATGACCACCGCCGACATGGCGCTCAAGGTCGATCCGGAATTCCGCGTCATCTCGGAGAAGTTCCGCAACGACCATGCAGCGTTCAAGGACGCTTTTGCCCGCGCCTGGTTCAAGCTGACCCATCGCGACATGGGCCCCAAGGTCCGCTACCTCGGCCCGGAAGTGCCGGCCGAAGACCTGATCTGGCAGGATCCGATCCCCGCCGGCACCACACCGTCCGACGCCGACGTCAAGGCGGTGAAGGACGCGATCGCTGCAAGCGGCCTCACGGTCAGCCAGCTGATCAAGACCGCCTGGGCCTCGGCCAGCACCTTCCGCAAGTCCGATTTCCGCGGCGGCGCCAATGGCGCGCGCGTCCGCCTCGCGCCGCAGAAGGACTGGGAGGTCAACGAGCCTAACATGCTCGCCAAGGTGCTCGGCACGCTCGATGGGCTGCGCGGCAATCTGTCGCTGGCCGACGCGATCGTGCTTGGCGGCGTGGTCGGGCTTGAGAAGGCGATCAAGGATGCGGGCTCCAGCGTCGCGGTGCCGTTCACCGGCGGCCGCGGCGATGCCACCGAGGCGCAGACCGACGCCGACAGCTTCGCGGTGATGGAGCCGGAAGCCGATGCCTTCCGCAACTATCTCGGCAAGAAGAAGCTGGCGGTGCGGACCGAGGAAATGATGCTCGACCGCGCGTCGCTCCTCGGCCTGTCGGTGCCCGAGATGACGGTGCTGGTCGGCGGCCTGCGCGTGCTCGGCGCCAATCATGGCGAGCGTGGCCACGGCCACTTCACCAGGCGTTCGGGCCAGCTGACCAACGACTTCTTCGTCAACCTGCTCGACATGACCAATGTCTGGAAGGCGGTCGAAGGCTCGGACGATCAGGAGTACATCGCCACCGATCGCGCCGGGGGGCACGAGACTTGGCGCGCCACCCGCGCCGACCTGATCTTCGGCTCCAATGCCGAGCTGCGCGCGGTCGCCGAGGTCTATGCCGAGGCGGGTCACGAGGAGAAGTTCGTCAAGGACTTCGTCGCCGCCTGGACCAAGGTGATGAACGCCGACCGCTTCGACCTGGCCGGCTGACGAATGAAATGGCCGCGGCGGGACCTTGCCGCGGCCACTTATTTCTACTTCCGTCACCCTGAACTTGTTTCAGGGTCCATCTCTCCACAGGCGACTGAGCCGCTGGTTGCACGATGGATGCTGAAACAAGTTCAGCATGACGGAGCTATGGCGGTTGGCTAACACCGCTCCATGACCGACCCGCGCGACTCCACCCTGACCCTCGATCCCAAATACGACGCCAACGGCCTGATCACCGCCGTCGCCACCGACGCCGCCACCGGCGAGCTGCTCATGCTCGCCCACATGAATGCAGACGCGCTGGCCAAGACGCTCGACACCGGCGAGGCGTGGTTCTGGTCGCGCAGCAAGGGGCGGCTGTGGAAGAAGGGCGAGAGCTCGGGCAACGTGCTGCGTGTGGTCGAGGCGCGGATCGACTGCGACCAGGACGCGCTGTGGCTCAAGGTCGAGGCCGCGGGTCCCGCCTGCCACACCGGCGAGCGCAGCTGCTTCTTCCGACGCATCGAGAATGGCGCGCTGGTGCGCGATTGATGCAAGGCGACTTCCAAGTTCCTCCCCCACCGGGGGAGGGGGACCAGCCGCAGGCTGGTGGAGGGGCGGCGGGCGTAGCCCGCCGACTACGTCGGCGGGG